>NZ_JBVHMR010000007.1:215452-323579 GCF_055558375.1 Streptomyces sp. NPDC025793
GGCGGCGGCTGCCGTCTTGCGGGTGCGGCGCGGCTTGGTCTCCGTGGCCTCGGCGGTGTCCACCGCGGCCTCGGCGGCGGCGGCCGTCTTCCGCGTGCGGCGCGGCTTGGCCGCGGGCTCGGCCGCGGTCTCGGCGGGCTCGGCCGTGGTGACGGCCTGCTCCGCGGCAGCCGTCTTGCGGGTCCGGCGGCGCGGCTTGGCCTCGGCCTCCGGGGTCTCCACGGTCACCGGCTCGGACGCGGACACGGTCTCGGTCACCGCCACGAGCGTCTCGGCCACGGGCTCGGCGGCAGGCGCCGGCACCGTCGGCTCCGCCGACTTGCGGGTCCGGCGGCGGCGCGGCTTCTCATCCGCTTCCGGGGCCTGCGGCGCGGCCGGAGCCGTCACCGCGTCGGCCACGACGGCGGACTCGGCCAGGCTCTCGGCGGCCGCCACCGGCTGGCCCGCCGCTCCGCCGCGCGTACGGCGGCGGCGACGCAGCGCGCGGGGCGCCGTCTGGGCCTCCTCCGTCGGGCCGGACTCGGCGGCCGGCGCCGTCGTGGCGGCGGGGGTGCTGCCCGTGGCGTCCAACGGGGTGCCACCGCGGGTACGGCGGCGGCGACGCGGCGTACGGGACGGACGCTCGCGCTCGGCCTCCGGGGCGGCAGCGGCGTCCGAACCGCCGCGGCCACCACGGCCGTTGCGCTCACCACGGTCACCACGGTCACCACGGTCACCCCGGCCACCGCGACCGCGCGCACCGCGGCCACCGGTCTCGCCCAGGTCCTCCAGCTCCTCCGCGTCCAGACCGGCACGCGTCCGCTCCGAGCGCGGCAGGATGCCCTTCGTGCCCGCCGGGATGTCGAGGTCGGAGAACAGGTGCGGGGACGTCGAGTACGTCTCCACCGGGTCGTTGAAGTCCAGCTCCAGCGCCTTGTTGATCAGCTGCCAGCGCGGGATGTCGTCCCAGTCGACGAACGTGATCGCCGTACCCTTGGCGCCCGCGCGGCCCGTACGGCCGACGCGGTGCAGGTACGTCTTCTCGTCCTCGGGGGACTGGTAGTTGATGACGTGGGTCACGCCCTCGACGTCGATACCGCGCGCGGCGACGTCGGTGCAGACCAGGACGTCGACCTTGCCGTTGCGGAAGGCGCGCAGCGCCTGCTCACGGGCGCCCTGGCCGAGGTCGCCGTGGACCGCGCCGGAGGCGAACCCGCGGCGCTGCAACTGCTCGGCGATGTCGGCGGCCGTGCGCTTCGTACGGCAGAAGATCATCGCCAGTCCGCGGCCCTCGGCCTGCAGGATGCGGGCGATCATCTCCGGCTTGTCCATGGAGTGACCGCGGTACACGAACTGCTTGATGTTCGCGACCGTCGCGCCCTCGTCGTCCGGCGCGGTGGCGCGGATGTGCGTGGGCCGGGACATGTAGCGGCGGGCCAGGCCGATGACCGCGCCCGGCATGGTGGCCGAGAACAGCATGGTCTGGCGCTTGGCCGGCAGCATGTCGATGATCTTCTCGACGTCGGGCAGGAAGCCCAGGTCGAGCATCTCGTCGGCCTCGTCGAGGACCAGCGACTTGATGTGCTTCAGGTCGAGCTTCTTCTGGCCCGCGAGGTCGAGCAGCCGGCCCGGGGTGCCGACGACCACGTCGACGCCCTTCTTCAGTGCCTCGACCTGCGGCTCGTAGGCCCGGCCGCCGTAGATCGCCGTCACGCGCACGTTACGGACCTTGCCGGCCGTCAGCAGGTCGTTGGTGACCTGGGTGCACAGCTCGCGCGTGGGGACGACGACGAGGGCCTGCGGGGCCTCGGTGAGGGCCTCGGGGGCGGCGCGCCCGGCCTCGACGTCGGCGGGGACGGTGACGCGCTCCAGGAGCGGGAGACCGAAGCCCAGCGTCTTGCCGGTGCCGGTCTTGGCCTGGCCGATGACGTCCGTGCCGGAAAGGGCGACGGGGAGCGTCATCTCCTGGATGGGGAAGGGGTTGATGATGCCGACGGCTTCCAGGGCCTCGGCGGTCTCGGGAAGGATTCCGAGTTCACGAAACGTCGTAGTCAGGGTGCTGCCTCTTCTGTGTGGTGCGGTGCGAGGCGAGCGCGGGGGTCATGTCTGACCGTGCCGGGGACGTCGGCTAGCCGTACGGGCGAACCACTCGGGCAAGCCGTAAGACACGGGACCTCTGCCGACGCTCTAGCGCTCGTACCGCTGAGGGTGTCCCTCCGGTCGTCGTACGTACTGAGCCGTACGGCCAGGGAGGGCTGTCGGGTCGGAGCCGATCGGGCCACCGACCGGGCATCCTCATGCGTGCGACCTGTCGGAGCACGTCGAATACTGTCAACGCACTCAGCAGGCGCATTACCACCATACCCCGGATTGACGCACACGCGATGGCCGATTTGGTCACGTAGTCGTGGTCACACTGATCGGCCGGGCACTTCCGGGGTGGCGCGAGCGGGCTATTGTGCGGCTCATGACTAGCTCTGACAAGCCTGAGAAGGACTCCGTCGCACCCACGGGCATCGCTGCCCAGGACTGGGCGCAGGCCTCCGCCGACCCGCAGTACCGCGCGGCCGTCGTGGATCTGCTCGGCGCGCTCGCGTACGGGGAGCTGGCGGCGTTCGAGCGGCTCGCGGAGGACGCCAAGCTGGCGCCGACCCTCTCGGACAAGGCGGAGCTGGCGAAGATGGCCTCGGCCGAGTTCCACCACTTCGAGCGGCTGCGGGACCGGCTGACCGAGATCGGCGAGGAGCCGACGGCCGCCATGGACCCGTTCGTCGCGGCCCTGGACGGCTTCCACCGGCAGACCGCGCCGTCGGACTGGCTGGAGGGCCTGGTCAAGGCGTACGTCGGCGACTCGATCGCGAGCGACTTCTACCGGGAGGTCGCAGCAAGGCTCGACTCCGACACCCGCGAGCTGGTCCTCGCCGTCCTCGACGACACCGGGCACGCCGGGTTCGCGGTGGAGAAGGTGCGGGCCGCCATCGACGCCGACCCGCGCGTGGGCGGCCGGCTGGCGCTGTGGGCGCGGCGGCTGATGGGAGAGGCGCTGTCGCAGTCCCAGCGGGTGGTCGCCGACCGGGACGCGCTGTCGACGATGCTCGTGGGCGGGGTCGCCGACGGGTTCGATCTCGCGGAGGTCGGCAGGATGTTCTCGCGGATCACGGAGGCGCACACGAAGCGGATGGCGGCGCTGGGCCTCGCGGCGTAACGCCTTGGGGGGGGTGCGGAGGGTTGCGCGGCTGCGGGTCCGTTGGGGCCGGTCGCGCAGTTCCCCGCGCCCCTTCGGGGCGCGGCCCCGAACCCCTACGCCGTCGCTGATCGGCGGATTCTGCCCGCCGGGCGCAGGAGCAGGGACAGGGAGGCGGCCGAG
Source organism: Streptomyces sp. NPDC025793 (assembly GCF_055558375.1). Taxonomy (NCBI): domain Bacteria; kingdom Bacillati; phylum Actinomycetota; class Actinomycetes; order Kitasatosporales; family Streptomycetaceae; genus Streptomyces; species Streptomyces sp. NPDC025793. The sequence continues at coordinate 218,799 of NZ_JBVHMR010000007.1, forward strand.
ATGACGGCGGCGCCCACCAGACTCAGCCAGGCGGTGCCGGGGCCGAGGGCGGTGTGGGTGACGAAGTCGCCGAACAGGGCTCCGGCGACGCCCGTCGAGAACACCAGCGGACGGGCCGGGAGCCGGTGGGAGAGGCGGTGTGCCGCCGCCCAGGCCAGGGCGAGACCGAGCACTGCGGACGCGAGTGCTTCCAAGATCATGTCGGGGTCCCTCCCATGGCCGGTCTCCGCCTTGACGCTCGTAGCCCGTCATACCCGTGACCTGCGGACTGCAACCCTCCGCTGTGCGGGAGTTGTGGCCGACCTGTGTGCGAATCCCCCAGAGCAAGGGCCCGGCGGCCGAATTGCCGCCGGGCCCTTCTCACTGCATCGGCCTACTAGGCGCCGAAGCCCACCTTGCGCACGGTGGGCTGGCCGATCTCCACGTACGCCAGGCGGTCCGCCGGCACCAGGATCTTGCGGCCCTTCTCGTCCTGAAGGCTCAGCAGGGGCGTCTTTCCGGCCAGCGCGTCGTTCACCAGGCGCTCGACCTCCTCGACGCTCTGACCGCTCTCCAGAACGATCTCGCGGGGCGCGTACTGCACGCCGATCTTGACCTCCACGGCTATGTCCCTCCGACGGTCAGTGATGTGCGCGATCTTCCGCGCCGTACGCAGCACACATTAGCCCGGTGAGGGGACGTACACGCTGCGGGGCGGCACGCCATCAGCGAACAGCCGACGGGAACAATCGGCGGTCAGTGGTGTTCGGTGCCGTGCAGCGGGAAGCCGGCGATGCCCCGCCAGGCCAGCGAGGCCAGCAGCTGTACGGCCTGGTCGCGCGGGACGCTGCGGTCGCTGTGCAGCCAGGAGCGGGCCACGACCTGGGCCAGACCGCCGAGGCCGGAGGCGAGCAGCATCGACTCCGCGCGCGACAGGCCCGTGTCCTCGGCGATGACCTCGCAGATCGCCTCGGCGCAGTCGTTGGTGACCTTGTCGACGCGCTCGCGCACGGCGGGCTCGTTCGTCAGGTCCGACTCGAAGACCAGCCGGAAGGCGCCGCCGTCGTCCTCGACGTACGCGAAATAGGCGTCCATGGTGGCGCGCACGCGCTGCTTGTTGTCCGTCGTGGACGCGAGCGCGGTGCGCACGGACTGGATCAGTGCCTCGCAGTGCTGGTCCAGCAGGGCGAGGTACAGGTCGAGCTTGCCCGGGAAGTGCTGGTAGAGCACCGGCTTGCTCACTCCGGCCCGCTCGGCGATGTCGTCCATCGCGGCCGCGTGGTAGCCCTGTGCGACGAAAACCTCCTGGGCGGCGCCCAGGAGCTGGTTCCGTCGGGCTCGGCGCGGCAGACGGGTGCCACGCGGGCGTGCCGCCTCAGTTTGCTCGATGGCTGTCACGCCGCCTCCCAAAGTCGTCCACATGCGGTGTCGGCCGCGCGGCCATCGTACTTTTCGGTAACCGTGGTGTGCGCGGTGCGAGCGCAGAATTTCATGTACCGGACGGTGGCGAAAGCCGTGATCATCCTCTGGAACGGGGCAGAAGTCCGCCAGAGGTCAGCGGTAGTCGTCCTCGTCGGTTCGGACCACGTGCGCCTGTTCGAGTTGATCGGCCACGTTCGCGGCCCGGTCCGGGTCCACTTCCGTCAGGGGGTCGTCGCGGTCCGGCGTGAGGTCGGCGTGCTGTTCGGCGGCGTCCACCTCGGGGGCCTCGACGTCGAGCTCCGCCGTCTCGCTCTCCGGTTCGTCGGTCGTGTCGGGCTCGGTGGGGTCATAGGCCATGGTGGGCTCCCTTCCTACGAACGTCCCTGGAAGCAGCACACGCGGGTGCCCTGGGTACGAGCCTAGGAGAGAGCGGAACCGGACGCCATACGCCGCATCGCGCGCGTGCGGCGCACGCTGTGACGGCGAACACACGAGCCTCGGCGTGATCGCCTCGTAACATTGCCGCATGTCTTCGACCGAGTCGCCGTCCGTGTCGGCCGCAAGCGTGCTTCCGAAGGTCGCGCCCGTACGGGTCGGTGAGGGCGAGCGGCTGCGGTCCGTGGGGCTGCCCGGTGTCACCCTGTCGATCCGTTCCCGTCCTCCCGCGCGCGCGGACCTGCCGCCCGCGCTGTACGTCCACGGGCTCGGCGGTTCCTCGCAGAACTGGTCGCAGCTGATGGCCGAGCTGGACGGTGCCGTCGACAGCGAGGCGCTCGACCTGCCCGGGTTCGGCGACTCCCCACCCCCGGACGACGGCGACTACTCCGTCACGGGGCACGCGCGCGCGGTGATCCGCTATCTCGACGCGGCCGGTCGCGGCCCGGTCCACCTCGTCGGCAACTCGCTGGGCGGTGCCGTCACCACGCGCGTGGCCGCCGTACGCCCCGACCTCGTCCGTACGCTCACGCTCGTCTCGCCCGCCCTGCCCGAGCTGCGCGTCCAGCGCACGGCGGTGCCGACCGCGCTGCTCGGCGTGCCCGGCATCGCCGCGATGTTCACCCGGATGACCAAGGAGTGGTCGGCCGAACAGCGGGTGCGCGGGGTCATGGCGCTCTGTTACGGCGATCCCTCGCAGGTGTCGCCCGAGGCGTTCCGGGACGCCGTCGAGGAGCTGGAGCGGCGGCTGCAACTGCCGTACTTCTGGGACGCGATGGCCCGTTCCGCGCGCGGGATCGTCGACGCCTACACCCTCGGCGGGCAGCACGGGCTGTGGCGCCAGGCCGAGCGTGTGCTCGCGCCGACCCTGCTGGTCTACGGCGGCCGCGACCAGCTGGTCGGCTTCCGCATGGCCGCCAAGGCCGCCCGCTCCTTCCGCGACTCCCGCCTGCTGTCCCTGCCGGACGCCGGGCACGTGGCGATGATGGAGTACCCGGGGGTGGTGGCCACGGCGTTCCGGGAACTCCTGGCCGAGACCGACGGCGACGGCGGCCATGCCGGCGGCGCCTCGGGGACGGCCGCCACGCGCGCGTCCGCCGGGGACGACGTCACCGTCCACGGCGCGGGGAGCTGAGGCCGGCGTGGGACGCCACAGCCGCCGCGGACCGGCCCCCAAGGCCGGTGCCGCGGACATTACCGCGAGGCGCACGGAGAACTCGGAGAACGCCGGGAGGGCGGAACGGGCCGAGCAGCGGCTCACGCCCGGGCGCGGGGCGCCGCGACTGCCGGACGGCACGCCGGCGCAGGGAGTGCCGCGGTTTCCCGACGGCACACCGGCCCAGGGGGTGCCCCGGCTGCCCGACGGTACGCCCGTGCGCGGTGTGCCGCGTCTTCCCGACGGGACGCCCGCGCGGGGCGTTCCCCGGCTGCCCGAGGGCACCCCTGCCCACGGCGTGCCCGGTTTCCGGGAGGGGGCTCCCGCGCGCGGGGGGCATCCCGAACAGCGGGAACGGGGCGGCGGCTGGGGCGAGTTCGCGGGGCGGGCCGGTGCCGGTGGTGGTCCCGGTCCCGGCAGTGGTCCCGGCGCCGTACTTCCGCGGCAGCGGCGGGCGGGGCAGGAGGGCGGGCCTCGGCAGGAGTACCTGGACGCCTTCCGTGACGCCGGAGCCGGCGGTGCGGACCTGGAGGACGTCGACGTCTTCGCGCCCCGCGCGCGTGGGCCGCGCGCCACCGGCGGGCCGCCGGCGGACGCGGTGACCGCCGTGGAGGCCGAGGCCCATGACGGCGGCGCACCCCCTGTCGCGCTGCCCGCGCAGCGCTCCGGGGGCAAGGGGCGAGCCTTCACCGGGGTCGCGGCGGCCGCCGTCACCACGGTGCTCGCGGTGATCGTCGCCGGGCAGGTGGCCGAGGGGCGGCCGGACGACGGCGCCACGCAGTCGCGGTCGGCCGCCGACCAGGATCAGGACGCCCACGCCCCGGGCGGGGCGGCGCCCTCCGCCTCGGCGAGCGCGGTGGCGCTGACGTACGAGCAGGCGATGGACCGGACGTACCCGCTCAGTGCCACGCTGAAGGCCTCGGGGACGTTCGACGCCGTACCCGGGTTCGACAAGGCGCCGGGCACCGGGCACAAGTACACCTACCGCGTCGACGTCGAGCAGGGGCTCGGGCTGGACGGCAACCTGTTCGCCGAAGCCGTGCAGAAGACCCTGAACGACAGCCGCAGTTGGGCCCACGGCGGCGCCCGCACCTTCGAGCGGATCTCCTCGGGCAAGCCCGACTTCGTGATCACGCTGGCCAGCCCCGGCACGACCGCCGCCTGGTGTGCCAAGTCCGGGCTGGACACCACGGAGGACAACGTCTCCTGCGACTCGGCATCTACCGAACGAGTGATGATCAATGCATACAGGTGGGCGCAGGGCAGCACGACATACGGGGATAAAATTCACCCCTATCGACAGATGTTGATCAATCACGAGGTCGGTCACCGGCTCGGCTATGGCCATGTGACGTGCCAGAAGAACGGCGAACTCGCTCCCGTCATGCAGCAGCAGACCAAGTTCCTGGATCATGACGGAATCCACTGTCTGCCCAACCCCTGGCCCTATCCCGGGAGTTGACGGGCGCTGCTCATGTCACATTGACATGAGTCGCAAGTTCGTTCATATTTCTGCGCATGTGGTCCCGTCACACCGTTCATGAGAGCGCCGTCATCGAGCTGGCGCTCTTCGGTGTGACCGCACTCTGCGTGGCCGACATCCACTGTCGCTGACGCCGCCTCCCCGGCGTACGCGTCGCGACCGCTTCTCCCTCTTCCGTCCGTGACCCTGTCGCGGGCTTTTCGACGACCCGACGCCGGGGCCGACGTCTGCGCGCAGCCGTCTCACTCCTCGTCCACATGTCTCACTCTTCGAGAAACCCTCGATCAGAGCCCGATCAGTTCCCCGAGAGGTCGTCATTCCGATGCGTCAACCGTCCGTCATAGCGCGCCGCGTGGCAGCGGCATCCGTCAGCCTGGTCGTGGCAGCGGGCGTCGCCGCCTGCGGCCCGAAGGACAGCGATGCCAAGGGCTCCGGTGGCGACTCCACGCCTCACAAGGGCGGCACGCTCACGGTCCTGAACTCCCAGCCGCAGACCGACTTCGACCCTGCCCGCCTCTACACCTCCGGCGGCGGCAACGTCCCCTCCCTGGTCTTCCGCACGCTCACCACCCGCAACCGCGCGAACGGCCAGGCCGGTGCCAAGGTCGTCCCCGACCTCGCCACCGACACCGGGCGCCCCAGCAAGGACGCGACCGTGTGGACGTACACGCTGAAGACGGGCCTGAAGTACGAGGACGGCACGCCGATCACCTCGGCCGACATCAAGTACGGCATCGAGCGCTCCTTCGCCCCCGAGCTGTCCGGCGGCGCCCCCTACCTGCGGGACTGGCTGATCGGCGCGGCCGACTACCAGGGGCCGTACAAGGACAAGAAGGGGCTCTCCGCGATCGAGACGCCCGACGCGCGGACCATCGTCTTCCATCTGGACAAGCCCGAGGGCGAGTTCCCGTTCCTCGCCACGCAGACGCAGTTCGCCCCGGTGCCGAAGGGCAAGGACACCGGCACCAAGTACGAGGAGCACCCGGTCTCGTCCGGCCCGTACAAGGTCGTCAAGAACGAGAACGACGGCGAGCACGTCCTCCTCGAACGCAACACCTACTGGTCGACGGCCGTCGACGACCAGCGCAAGGCCTACCCGGACACCATCGACGTCCGCTCCGGCCTCGACTCCTCGGTGATCAACCAGCGGCTGTCCGCGTCCCAAGGGGCGGACGCGGCCGCGGTCACCACGGACACCAACCTCGGCCCGGCCGAACTGGCCAGGGTCAGCGGCGACAAGGACCTCGCCGCGCGCGTGGGCACCGGCCACTTCGGCTACACGAACTACATCGCGTTCAACCCGACCGTGAAGCCGTTCGACAACCCCAAGGTGCGCCAGGCGATCGCGTACGCCGTCGACCGCTCCTCGGTCGTCAACGCGGCCGGCGGCAGCGCCCTGGCCGAGTCCGCGACCACCTTCCTGCCCGACCAGAAGTCCTTCGGCTACACGCCGTACGACCCGTTCCCGGCGGGCGCGTCCGGCAACCCGGCCAAGGCCAAGGAACTGCTCGCGCAGGCCGGTTACAAGAACGGCCTCACCATCACGCTGACCCACTCCAACGCCAAGGACTTCGAGACCAGCCCGGAGATCGCGACTGCGATCCAGGACGCGCTCAAGAAGGCCGGCATCACGGTCAAGCTGCAGGGCCGGGAGGACAACGACTACCGGGACACGATCCACGGCGTGAAGACCGAGCCCGGCTTCTTCCTCGCCCACTGGGGTGCCGACTGGCCCTCCGGCGGTCCCTTCCTCGCCCCGATCTTCGACGGCCGGCAGATCGTCAAGGACGGCGCGAACTTCAACACGGGCCTGCTCAACGACACGTCGGTCAATGCCGAGATTGACGCGATCAACAAGTTGACCGACCTTGACGCGGCCGCCAAGCGATGGGGTGCGCTGGACCAGAAGATCGGCGAGCAGGCCCTCGTCGTGCCGCTGTTCCACCCGGTCTACAAGCGCCTGTACGGCAAGGACGTCAAGAACATCGTCATCAGCGACTGGACCGGCGTCCTCGACATCTCCCAGGTCGCGGTGAAGTAGCGCCGTGAGCGAGGCACTTGTCGCCGCCGAGGCCGTCGGGGCGGACACGTCCGTCCCGACGGCCTCGGGGGCCCGTCAGTTCTGGCGGCGGCTGCGAGGGCAGCGCGCCGCCCTGGTCGCGGCGGCCGTCGTCGCGCTGCTCGTCCTGGTCGCGCTCGCCGCGCCGCTGCTCACCGCCCTGGAGGGCCAGGACCCCACCACGTACCACCCGTCGCTGATCGACTCCGCGCGCGGAGGCGTGCCCATCGGCTCCCTCGGCGGCATCGGCGCCGACCACTGGCTGGGCGTCGAACCGCAGACCGGACGCGACATGTTCGCCCGGCTCGTCTACGGGGCGCAGGTGTCCCTGGGCGTCGCGCTGGCCGCCACCGTGCTCCAGATCGTCCTCGGCGTCGCCATGGGCGTGGCCTCAGGCCTCGGCAACCGCTGGGTCGACCTGGTCCTGAGCCGGATCACGGACATCTTCGTCTCGATGCCGCTGATGATCATGGCGCTCGCGCTGCTCGCCATCGTCCCGAACGGCTTCCCGCGGCCCGTCCTCGTCGCGCTGATCATCTCCCTGGTCTCCGGCTGGAGCACCACGGCGAAGATGGTGCGCGCCCAGACCCTCACCCTGAAGAACCTCGACTACGTCGCCGCGTCCCGGCTCAGCGGCTGGAGCACCCGGCGCACGGCCGTACGCGAACTCCTCCCGGGCCTCGCCGCGCCCGTCATCACGTACGCGGCGCTGCTGATCCCGCTGAACATCAGCGCCGAGGCGGCCCTGTCCTTCCTCGGCGTCGGCGTGAAGCCGCCGACGCCGTCCTGGGGGCAGATGCTCACCTCCGCCGACGTCTGGTACCAGGCCGCGCCGCAGTACCTGCTGCTGCCCGCCGCCGCCCTGTTCGTGACCGTGGTCGCGCTGACCGCCCTCGGCGACGGCGTGCGTGTCGCCCTCGACCCGCGCGCGGCCTCGCGCCTGCGTATCGGCACCGGCCGCAGGCGGGAGGCCCGCGCGGACAAGGCCGTACCGGCGCCGGACACGGCGAACGCGGCCGCCGCGCAGAAGGAGGACCGGGCATGAACGGCCTCACCGGATTCGTCCTGCGCCGCGTCATCGGCGCCGTGGTCACCCTGTTCGCGCTCTCGGTGATCATCTACGTCGTCTTCTACGTCACCCCCGGCAACGTCGCCCAGATCACCTGCGGCCCGCGCTGCTCCCCGGAGCAGGTCCACCAGGTGGCCCAGCAACTGCGCCTCGACGACCCGCTGTACGTGCGCTACTGGCACTTCCTCCAGGGCATACTCGCGGGCCAGGACTTCTCGACCGGCACCGGCGTGGAGCACTGCGCGGCGCCCTGCCTCGGGGAGTCGTACCAGAACGACCAGCAGGTCACCGACATCATCCTGACCAGGCTGCCGGTGAGCTTCTCGCTGGTGCTCGGCGCGATGGTGATCTGGCTGCTGCTCGGCGTCGGCACCGGCGTGCTCTCCGCCTGGCGGCGCGGCCGGCTCAGCGAGCGTGTCCTGACCGCGCTCACGCTGGCGGGCACGGCCACGCCCGTGTTCGTCATCGGCCTGGTGCTGATGGTCGTCGTCTGCGGCCAGCTCCAGCTGCTGCCCTTCCCGGAGTACGTGAACTTCACCGACGACCCGGAGCAGTGGGCGTGGAACCTGCTGCTGCCCTGGCTCTCCCTCGCCCTCATCGAGGCGGCGGGATTCGCCCGGCTGACCCGGGCGGCGATGCTGGAGACGCTGGCCGAGGACCACATCCGCACGTTTCGCGCGTACGGCGTCGGCGAGCGGGCGGTGATCGCCCGGCACGCACTGCGCGGCGCGACCGCGTCCGTCATCGCGCTCAACGCGGTGACGTTCGGCTCGGCCGTCGGCGGCGCCGTCCTCACCGAGACCCTGTTCGGCCTGCCCGGCATCGGCCAGGAACTGGTGCACGCGGTGAAGGTCGTGGACCTGCCGGTGGTCGTCGGCATGGTCCTGGTCGTCGGTTTCTTCGTGGTGCTCGCCAATGCCGTCGCGGACGTGCTGTACGCGGTGGCCGACCGACGGGTGGTGCTCGCATGAGCCTGGTGGAAGTGACGGACCTGACCGTCGAGTTCGGCTCGCTGCGGGCCGTGGACGGGCTCTCCTTCAGCCTGGCGAAGGGCGCCGCGCTGGCCCTCGTCGGAGAGTCCGGTTCCGGCAAGTCCACGGTTGCGGGCGCCCTGCTGGGCCTGCACCGGGGCACCGGGGCGCGGGTCGCGGGGTCGGTCCGCGTGGCCGGCACGGACGTACAGGAGGCCACGGACGAGGAGTTGCGGCGGCTGCGCGGGGCGAAGGCCGCCATGGTCTTCCAGGACCCGCTGTCCTCGCTCGACCCGTACTACGCCATCGGCGACCAGATCGCCGAGGTGTACCGCGTGCACACGCGCGTGTCGCGACGCGCCGCACGCGCGCGTGCCGTCGAGGTGCTGGAGCGGGTGGGAATTCCGGACGCGGCACGCCGGTCCCGGTCCCGTCCGCACGAGTTCAGCGGCGGCATGCGCCAGCGCGCCCTGATCGCCATGGCCCTCGCCTGCGAGCCGGACCTGCTGATCGCCGACGAGCCGACCACGGCCCTCGACGTCACCGTCCAGGCCCAGATCCTCGATCTGCTGCACACGCTGCGCGAGGAGACCGGCATGGGCCTGCTGCTCGTCACGCACGACGTGGGTGTCGCCGCCGAGAGCGTGGACGACATCCTCGTCATGCGCCGCGGCCGGGCCGTCGAGCACGGTCCCGTCGGCACCGTCCTCGCGGCGCCCGTCCAGGCGTACACGCGCGAACTGCTCGACGCCGTCCCGCGCGTGGGCGCGCGCCGCGCCGGCTCCGAGGCCACCGACGAGGTCGTGCTGGAGGCCACCGGGCTGCGGCGCGAGTTCGGGCGCGGCAAGCGGGCGCAGGCGGCCGTGGACGATGTCTCGGTGACCGTGCGCCGCGGCGAGACCCTCGGCGTGGTCGGCGAGAGCGGCAGCGGCAAGACGACGCTCGGCCGGATGCTGGTCGGGCTGCTGGAGCCGACCGCCGGCGCGATCCGCTACGAGGGCCGTCCGCATACCACGGTGAACCCGGCCGTCCAGATGGTCTTCCAGGACCCGGTCTCCTCGCTCAACCCCCGCCGCAGCGTGGGCGCGTCCATCGCCGACCCGCTCCGCGCGCGTGGCGAGCGGGATGAGGAGCGCATCCGGGGGCGCGTGGCGGAACTGCTGGAGCGCGTGGGGCTCGAAAGGGCGCACTGCGACCGCTACCCGCACGAGTTCAGCGGCGGCCAGCGTCAGCGCATCGGCATCGCCCGGGCGCTCGCCGCCGACCCGCGCGTCATCGTCTGCGACGAGCCCGTCTCCGCGCTCGACGTGACCACGCAGGCCCAGGTGGTCGAGCTGCTCGGCGCGTTGCAGCGGGAACTCGGCCTCGCGCTGGTCTTCATCGCGCACGACCTCGCCGTCGTACGGCAGGTCAGCGACCGGGTCGCGGTCATGCGCCGCGGCAGGGTCGTCGAGTACGGGCCCGCCGACGAGGTGTACGACAACCCGCGCGAGCCGTACACCCGGCAACTCCTGGCGGCCGTACCCGCGCTCGACCCGGAACTGGCGGCCCAGCGGCGCGCGGCCCGCCGCGAACCGGCCGCGGCGTAACGTTTCGTGCACGGGTGATGACGCACTGAGTCCTTAGCGCGACAGAACGCTACCCGCACGCGAAAGTTACGACCGTTCACCCCTTTTGGTGGCGCGATGGACAACCGTCCGTCGCGCCACCGCCTTGTCCCCTTACGTTCGTCCCGCTGCGAGCCGCCGGGACAACGGCGGCTCCCGAGACGGGAGATCGGGGGTGCACACGTGCGCATCGGACTGGTTACGGAGGGTGGCTATCCGTATGTGAGCGGTGACGCCGGACTCTGGTGCGACCGGCTCGTACGCGGGCTCGAACAGCACGAGTTCGACCTCTACGCGCTCAGCCGCAGCCGGCAGCAGGAGGACGAGGGCTGGGTCCCGCTCCCGCCGCAGGTGGGCAGGGTGCGTACGGCGCCGCTGTGGACGGCCGACGACGCGGCCACCCACGGGCGGCGCGCGCGTCGGCGCTTCGCCGAGTGCTATGGGGACCTGGTCGGGGCCGTGTGCGCCGGAGCCGCCCCGGGACCCGACGGTCCGTCCGGGGCCGGGTCCGGTGAATCCGCGGGCACGTCCGCCGATCTGGCGGACCGTTTCGGCAGTGCGCTGTACGGGCTCGCCGAACTCGCCCGAGAGGAGGGCGGCCTGGTCGGGGCCCTACGCTCCGACACCGCCGTACGCGCCCTGGAACGCGCCTGCCGCGCCCCCGGCGCCCTGCGCACGGCGCGCCAGGCGCGCGTTCCCGATCTGCTCACCGTCACCGCGCACCTCGAACGCGCCCTGCGCCCCCTCACTCTCGACTGGTACGGCGACGACGGTCTCGGCGCGGTGGACCTCTGCCACGCCACCGCCGGCGGCCCCGCCGCCCTGCCCGGCCTGCTCGCCCGGCACTTCTGCGGCGTACCACTGCTCGTCACGGAGTACGGCGTGCAGCTCCGCTCGCACTACCTCGGCCTCGGCCCCGACGCCGCCGCCCCCGCCGTACGCGCGCTCCTCGGCGCCTTCCACGGCCGGCTCGCCGCCGAGGTCTACCGTCGCGCCGAGATCCTCACCCCCGGCAACGCCCACGCCCGCCGCTGGCAGGAACGGTGCGGCGCCGACCGGGCCAGGATCCGCACGGTCCACCCCGGCATGGACGCCACCCGCTTCGCGGAGGTCGGCGAGGCCACCGACCGCGCCGATCCGGACACCCTGGTCTGGGTCGGGCGCGTCGAACCGGCCAAGGACCTGATCTCGCTGCTGCACGCCTTCGCCGAGGTCCGCAAGGAGGAGCCCAAGGCGCGGCTCAGGATCGTCGGGGCGCCCTGCGGGCCCGAGGGCGCGGCCTACCTCGGCCACTGCCGGGCGCTCGCCGCCCAGCTCTTCCCGGACGAGGCCGAGGGCGCGCACGCCGTCGGCGACAATCCGGTCTCCTTCGAGGAGATCGGCGGCCCCGAGGCCCCGGCCCTGCCCGACGCGTACGCCGCCGGCGCGGTCGTCGTGCTGTCCAGTGTGATCGAGGGCTTCCCCATCAGCCTCGTGGAGGCCATGCTCTGCGCCCGGGCCACGGTGTCCACGGACGTCGGCGCGGTGGTCGAGGTCATCGGCGGCACGGGGCTCGTCGTGCCCCCGCGCAATCCGCGGGCGCTCGCCGAAGCGTGCGTGGCACTGCTGCGCGACCCCGAACGCCGTGTGCGCCTCGGCGCCGCCGCGCGCGCCCGCGCGCTCGAACTGTTCACCGTCGAGCAGAACATCGCGGCATTTCACGGCATTTACCTGCAGATCGTTTCGCACTGCCCGGTACGCCGCGTCCTTCTCGACGCGTCCGGCGAGCCACTGCCGTTCGCCGCCCCCGCCGAGTCCCACGTCCCCGGCCGCTGGACCGGCCCCACGGCCCGCTCCCTGCCCCGGACCACCCCCGGCTGGGCCACGACCACGCCGGTACGCGCGACACCACTGGCGGCTGCGGAGGGGGCGGGATGGGCGTGATCGACCTACAGGACGACGGTTACGGCGGCGGGGGCGGGCCCACCGGCGAGGGACCGAGCGGCACGGACCTGCCCGGCATGCCGAGTGGCGCGGAACCATGGGACTCGGGGGCGGGGGAGTGGCTCCGGAGCGCGAGGACGTCCCCGGAGGAGCCGACGGCCTCCGCGCGCGTGTCCACGACGTCGGAGCCCACGCGTGCGCCCGTGCCCTCCGTGCCCGTGCCCGCGTCCTCCGCGAGCGGATCCGCCGCCGCCTCGACGGCGCGCCCGGCGCCCCGGCGTGGCGCCGCCGACCCGGTGAAGGCCCTGCTGCACCGGCACCGTGAGCTGTGCGAGCGGGCCGTGGACCCGCTGGAGATCGCCGCCGGGCTGGAGGCACACGGCATCACCGACCGGACCGCCGCCCGCTTCCGGCACCGAGACGTCTTCTCGCTGGCCGAGGAACTGTACGCGCGCGTGCCGCGCAGCAGCGGCGAGGCGGCACCCGGAGCCGCACCCCTGCCCGTACCCCGCGTCCGCGCCGACTGGGTGCTGCTCACCCTGCTTCCGGGCGTCCTGGGCGCGGCCACCACGGCCGGACTGCGCCTCACCCACGGGCACCCGCGTCTCCTCGTCGCCGTCGCAGGGTTCCTCGCCCTCTGCCTCGCCGCGCGCGCCGTACTGCGCCGCGGCCCGCTCGCGGGGCCGCCCGGCACACGCACGTGGCACACGATGAGCGCCACGCGCGCGTGGACCGTCTGGCTGCTCGGGTACGTCCTCTTCGGCGACGGGCTGCTGGGCGCCGTCCTGACCGGCGGCCCCGACGCCCTCCCGACCGGCGCCCCGGACGCCCCCTGGCCCACGGCCGTGGCACCCACCCTGGCCCTCACGCTGGCGTGCGCCCCGGGGGCCTGGTGCGCCCACCTGCTCGGCGCGGGCGCCCGCCGCAGGCTGGCCGACAGCCGGGGCCTGGAGGACTTCACGGCCACCGCCCGGCCCCTGCTGTTCGGCACGTTCACGCTCTTCCTCGGCGTGCTCACCGCGCTGCTCCTGCTGTGCGGCACGGTCCTGCGCCAGCCCGCGGCCTACGCGCAGGCCCTCACCCTGGGCGCCCTGCTGCTGCTCGCCCGCCTGCTCGCCGTACACCGTCACCGACGCGCCCCGGCCCTCGCGCTGGGCGTCGCCGCCGCGGCCGAGGCGACGGCCCTCGCCCTGCCGCTGGTCGGCCGGCTGCCCGGCTGCGCCGTCCTGGCGGCCCCGGTCCGGGCCCTCGTGAACGCCTGCGGCCCGGCCGCCGTCCCGGCCCTCGCCTGCGGCGCCGCGGCCCTGGCCCTGCTGTTCCACGCCGGCCGCACCCTCACACGGGCCTCGGCCCACGCGCCCACGGGGGCTCCCGATTGAGCCCCCGAGTGAACCTTCCGCCACGGCCCACCGCCGCGGGCACCCGCGCCATCCCTTCGAAGGAGAAGACCAGATGACCACCTCCCGACCCGGAGCGTCCGGAGCGTCTGGGGCCCCCGGAACCGCCGGAGCACCCGCGGCGACCGGTGCCATCGCCACGGCCGGTACCACCGGCGCGCACACCCCGGGAGGCGCCCGATGAGGGTCCTGCTGATCGGAGCCAACGGCTACATCGGCCGCTTCGTCGCCGACCGCCTGCTCGCCGACCCGGCCGTCCAGCTCACCGCGCTCGGCCGCGGCGACGACGCCGACGTCCGCTTCGACCTCGCCACCGGCAGCCCGGGCGCGCTCACCCGCTTCCTCGACGCGGTCCACCCCGGTGTCGTCGTCAACTGCGCCGGCGCCACCCGCGGCGGCGCCCGCGAACTCACCCGGCACAACACCGTCGCCGTCGCCACCGTCTGCGAGGCCCTGCGCCGCAGCGGGTGCGGCGCCCGGCTGGTGCAGATCGGCTGCGGCTCGGAGTACGGCCCCAGCCAGCCCGGCTCCTCCACGGCCGAGGACGCCGTGCCCCGCCCCGGCGGCCCGTACGGCGTCAGCAAGCTCGCCGCGACCGAACTGGTCCTCGGCTCGGGCCTGGACGCCGTCGTACTGCGCGTCTTCTCCCCGGCCGGCCCCGGCACCCCGGCCGGCTCCCCGCTGGGCCGGCTCGCCGAGGCCATGCGCCGCGCCATGCAGTCCGGAGACGGCGAACTCAAACTCGGCGGGCTCGGCGTCCAGCGCGACTTCGTCGACGTACGCGACGTCGCGCGCGCCGTGCACGCCGCCTCGCTCTCCGCGGCGCAGGGCGTCATCAACATCGGCTCCGGGCGCGCCATCCGCCTCCGCGACGCCGCCGGGGTCCTCGCCCGGGTCGCCGGGTACGGCGGTGCGCTGCACGAACTCGACGCCCCGCCCGGCCCGTTGCGCGGTCCCATCGGCCATCCCCGTGCCGACTCCGACCACGCGGCTCCGGTCGCCTACCCGTATCCGGACGGCTGCGGCAGCTGGCAGCAGGCCGACGTGCGCACCGCGCGGGACCGGCTCGGCTGGCGCCCCCGCATCAATCTCGAAGAATCCCTGGCCGACATCTGGATGGAGGCGGCATGCCGCATCTGACCACGGCCGCGGCGGGCGCCGCGAGCACAGGCGTGCGCACCGCCCTCGGCGTGCCGGGGTACGCCCATCCGCTCGTCGCTCCCGCCCAGTGGGCCGAGCTCGCCCGGCCGGGCATCCCGCTGGACTGGGTGGTCCTCAACGTGTCCGCGGGGCCGGGCACCCGCCCCGACCCGCACTGTCTGGAAGCCGCGGGCCGACTCCGGGGCGCCGGGGTCCGTGTCCTCGGCCATCTGGACCTCACCTATGGCGCCCGTTCGTTCGCCGACGTGCTCGGCGACGCGCACCGCCACCTCGACTGGTACCGCGTCGACGGCTTCCTGCTCGACCGCTGCCCCAGCGAGCGCGTGGCGCTCCCCGAGGTCCGACGGGCGGTCACCACGCTGCGGGCGATCAGTGACACCGCCCACATCGTCCTCGGTCACCGCCGCCACCCCTACCCCGGCTACGCGGAGAACGCCGACCAGTTGGTGACCTTCTCCGGCCCCTGGTCCGACTACCGCTGGTCGCAGGTCGCCGAGTGGACCGCCGACTATCCGCCGGACCGCTTCTGCCACTTCGTGCACAGCGTCCCCCTGGGCCACCTGGACGAGGCGCTGCGCATCGCCCGCTGGCAGGGGGCCGCGACGATCTACTTCACCGACCGCACGGACCGCGGCGGCCGCAGCGATCCGTGGGAGGCGATGCCCGGCTACTGGGACGACATCGTCTCGCGTATCGGAACAGGTGTCTCGGAATGAAAAAGGCCGTGGCAGTGTTACGGGAAGAACAACCGTACTGTTTGACCGACCAACGGAGTCCCCGTGTCGTTGCCACCCCTGGTTGAGCCAGCCGCTGAGCTCACCGTAGACGAGGTCCGCCGGTACTCCCGCCACCTGATCATCCCCGACGTGGGCATGGACGGGCAGAAGCGGCTGAAGAACGCCAAGGTGCTGTGTGTCGGCGCCGGCGGCCTGGGCTCGCCCGCGCTGATGTACCTGGCCGCCGCGGGTGTGGGCACCCTGGGCATCGTGGAGTTCGACGAGGTCGACGAGTCGAACCTGCAGCGCCAGATCATCCACAGCCAGTCCGACATCGGCCGCTCCAAGGCCGAGTCCGCCCGTGACAGCGTCAAGGGCATCAACCCGTACGTGAACGTGATCCTTCACGAAGAGCGGCTCGAAGCCGAGAACGTGATGGACATCTTCAGCCAGTACGACCTGATCGTCGACGGCACGGACAACTTCGCGACCCGCTACCTCGTCAACGACGCGTGCGTGCTGCTGAACAAGCCGTACGTGTGGGGCTCGATCTACCGCTTCGACGGTCAGGCCTCCGTCTTCTGGTCCGAGCACGGCCCCTGCTACCGCTGCCTCTACCCGGAGCCCCCGCCCCCCGGCATGGTCCCCTCCTGTGCCGAGGGCGGCGTCCTGGGCGTGCTGTGCGCGTCCATCGGCTCCATCCAGGTCAACGAGGCCATCAAGCTGCTCGCGGGCATCGGCGAGCCCCTGGTCGGCCGCCTGATGATCTACGACGCCCTGGAGATGACGTACCGTCAGGTCAAGGTTCGCAAGGACCCGAACTGCGCGGTCTGCGGCGAAAACCCGACCGTCACCGAGCTCATCGACTACGAGGCCTTCTGCGGCGTCGTGTCCGAGGAGGCCCAGGAGGCGGCCGCCGGCTCGACGATCACTCCGAAGCAGCTCAAGGAGTGGATCGACGACGGCGAGAACATCGAGATCATCGACGTCCGCGAGCCGAACGAGTACGAGATCGTCTCCATCCCTGGCGCCAAGCTGATCCCCAAGAACGAGTTCCTCATGGGCGCCGCTCTGCAGGATCTCCCGCAGGACAAGAAGATCGTCCTGCACTGCAAGACGGGTGTCCGCAGTGCGGAAGTTCTCGCCGTCCTGAAGTCCGCGGGCTTCGCCGACGCCGTCCACGTGGGCGGCGGCGTCATCGGCTGGGTCAACCAGATCGAACCGAACAAGCCGGTCTACTGACCGACAGCCCCGCTGACCGGTGGGACGGACGAAGCCCACGGCTCTGACCGGATCGGATGCCGTGGGCTTCCGTCGTTGCCGGTCGGCGTCGGCCATCGTCCCGGCCGGCTCGGGCCCGTCGGTTCGCGGCCCTGTCGCGTGACGTCGGCCGGGGAACCACACTGGTCGGTGGGGCGCTCGCCTGGAGGCGCTTGCCCGCGACGGAAGGACGGACCCATGCCCACGGACACGCTTCCCGGCCCGCTGCGCTTCCTGGTCTTCGGCGCGGCTCTGCGGGGCGATTCGACCAACGCCCGCCTCGCCTCTCTCGTGGCCCGGCTGATCTCCGACACCGGTGCCGCCGTCGACCTCGCCACCATGCGCGACTTCGACATGCCCCTGTACGACGGCGACACGGAGGCCGGTGAGGGGCTGCCCCACGGCGCCCTCGCCCTGCGCGACCGGCTCGAACAGAGCGACGCCTTCGTCATCTCCTCGCCGGAGTACAACGCGTCCGTGCCGGGAGTGCTGAAGAACGCGATCGACTGGGTCTCGCGTGTCCGGCCGCAGCCGTTCAAGACCAAGCACGCGCTGCTCGTCTCCGCCTCGCCGTCGCTGGTCGGCGGCAACCGCGGGCTGTGGGCCCTGAGGGTTCCGCTGGAGCACCTGGGCACCCGCGTCTACCCGGACATGTTCAGCCTGGCCGACAGCTACCAGGCCTTCGCCGAAGACGGAACGCTGGCCGACCCGGGGCTGCAACAACGCCTCACCGAGACGGTGTCGGGTTTCCTCAGCCTCGTCGAAGCGGACGTGCGCTACGTCTGCCTCGAACGTCGTTGGTACGAGTTCCTGGGAGACCGTACCGAGGCGGCCATCACCCAGCGGGCCGAGAAGTGACGGAGCAACCGGAAACGTCAGGAGCAGACCGTCCCGTCCATCGGCACCGTTCCTTTCAATAGGTAGGCGTTCACCGTCGGGTCGACGCAGTCGCTGCCGTTGCCGACCAGCAGGATCGGTGCCGCACCCGGGGCGCTGACCTGCGGGGTGGTGAACTGGCCCGGTACCGGCCAGGCATGGCACCAGCCCGCCGTGTCCCAGCCCAGGAAGTCCCCGAACACCGGCGAGATCCGCTCGAAGCGCGCCAGTCTGCCCTTCGTCTCGGCGAACGTCGGGCGCTCGTTCTCGTCCAGGCACGATATGACCCGCTGGGACTGGGTCGTGGTGCCGTAGTGCCCCGACGAGACCCGCTCGTTGTAGCTGTCCGCGAGCGCCGGCAGTGGTGAACCGTCGCCCCGCTGCGCCGCGTCGAGCGCGCCGGTCAGCCTCGGCCGGCCGGCCTCGCTGTACAGCGGCACGATGATGCCGGTGGTCGCGAGCGTCTGGGTCAGCTTTTGACCGGAGGACGTCGGCAGCGGCTTCGCGTCGATCCGCTTCTGCGGGGCGGCGATCTTCCGGGAGCCCTGTGCGGGATCCTGCCCGGTGGACTTCAGGTAGTCGTCCAGTGCCCGCTGGAATCCGCGGGCCTGGTTCTCGGCGTGACCCACCGCGTCCGCGGTCGGGTCGACCACCGTGTCGAGGATCAGCCGCCCCACTCGCCGCGGGAACAAGTGGGCGTACACGCCGCCGAGTTCGGTGCCGTGGGAGATGCCGAAGCAGTGCAGCTTGTCGTCGCCCAGGACCTGGCGCATCAGGTCCATGTCGCGGGCGGCGTCGGTGGAGGATACGTGGGCCAGCAGCGGGCCGGCCGCCTTCCGGCAGCCCTTGGCGAAGTCGGCGGCGTCCTGGAGGTACGCCAGTTCCTCCCGTGGGGTGTCGGGCGTGGCGTCCACGAACTCGGCGGCCGTGATCCGCCGGTCGTCACGGCAGCGGACACCCTCGCCGGCGCCGACACCGCGCCGGTCCCAGCTCACCAGGTCGTCGTGCTCGCGCAGGGCGGAGACGGTGGCGGCGCAGGAGGGCATCGTCTGCGCTCCCGAGCCGCCCGGCCCGCCGAAGTCGAACAGCGGCGAGCCGATACGGTCGCCGCCGGTCGCCTTGGCGCGGATCAGTGAGAGGCCGATCGTCGCCCCGTCCTGCTCGGACCAGTCCAGCGGCACCTTGAGCGTCGCGCACCGCCACTCGTCGCCGGGTGCCGCTAAGCCCCCGGAGGCCTTGCAGCGGCGCCAGTCGAGATGCTGGGAGGTGAGGGAGGGCGGCAGCTTCGGCTCCGGAGGTGTGGACCCCGATGCCGCGTCACCCGACGCCGACGGGGAAGCCGCGTCCGCCCCCTTGCCCTCGTCCGCGTGTCCGCCCCCGCCGGACCCGCAGCCGGCCACCAGCAGCACCGCGGCCGCGACGGCCGTCCAGCGCAGGAATCGCCTCATGCGCACCCCCCCTCACAGGTCCGACGCGTCGTGCCGCGCCGGGTGTTCAGGCCATGGTAGGCGCCCCGAGCCGAACGCGTTTCGGCCTGTGGATAACCCTTTGACCTGCAGTTTTGGGTGGCTGAGGGTGTCTCAGGAGCAGACCGCCCCGGCGTTCGGCACCGTGCCGTTCAGCAGGTAGTCGTTCACCTTGCTCTGCACACACTTGTCCTTGCTGTCGTACGCGCCGTGCCCCTGGCCCTTGTACGTCAGCTCGACGGCGACGCCACTGCCGAGCGCCTCGGCCATCTTCCTCGCGCCCTCGTACGGGGTGGCCGGGTCGCCGGTGTTGCCGACGACGAGGATGGGCGCCGACCCGTGCGCGCTGACGTCGGGATGGTCGGCGGCGCCGGGCACGGCCCAGTCGGTGCAGCTGATCATGCCCCAGGCCAGGAAGTCCCCGAACAGCGGGGAGGCGGCGCGGAATTCGGGCAGCCTCTGCTGGACGAAGTCCGCGCTGTACCGCGGCCTCTCGTCGGCGCAGTTGATCGCGGTGTTGGCCGCGGTGATGTTGCTGTACTCGCCGTTCTCACTGCGGCCGTTCATCGAGTCGGACAGCAGCATGAGGATCCGGCCGTCGCCCTCGTAGGCCGCCTCCAGCCCCTCGGTCAGGTACTCCCAGAAGTCCTTGGAGTACAGGGACTGTGCGATGCCGTTCGTCGCGGCGGTCTGGGTGAGCCGGCGCGGCGGGTCGCCGGAGATCGGCCTCTTCTCCAGGTCGTTGAGGAGTTTCGCGATGCGGTTCTTCACGTCCTCCGGGGTGTCGCCGATCGGGCACTGCGTGCTCTTCGACGTGCAGTCCTCGGCGAAGTTGTCGAGCGCGAGCTGGAAGCCCTCGGCCTGTCCGAGCGCGCTCTGTTCGGGGTTCTGTGTGGGGTCGACGACGCCGTCGAAGACGGCCCGGCCGACGTTCCTGGGGAACAAGTGGGCGTACACGCCGCCGAGTTCGGTGCCGTAGGAGATGCCGAAGTAGTGCAGCTTGTCGTCGCCCAGGACCTGGCGCATCAGGTCCATGTCGCGGGCCGCGTCCGTGGTCGCCACGTGCGGCAGGACCTTCCTGGAGTTCTTCTCGCAGGCCGCGTTGAACTGCTTGGTGCGGTTCACCAACTGGGCGCGCTCGGCGCTGTTGTCGGGCGTCGAGTCCTGCTGGAAGAACACGTCCAGCTGGGCGTTGCTCTCGCACTTCACCGGCGCGCTGCGGCCGACCCCGCGCGGGTCGAAGCTCACCAGGTCGTAGCGGGTGCGCAGGACGTCGTAGTCCGAGCCGAACGCGGGCAGCGTGCTGACCCCGCTGCCGCCGGGTCCGCCGAAGTTGAACACGAGCGAGCCGATCCGCTTGCTCTCCGGGCCGGTCGCCCTGGCGCGGATCAGGGCGATGCTGATCGTGTCGCCCTTCGGCTTGCCCCAGTCAAGGGGCGCCCGCATGGTGGCGCACTGCCATGCGGCGCCGTTCGGCAGCGGGGACGGGGCGCTGCCGCCGCCCTCGGCCTCGGACGGAGCCGGGCAGTCCTTCCAGTGCAGCTTCTGCGCCGTGAGATCCCCGTCCTCGGCGCCGTCGCCGCATCCTGCCAGCGATGCGGCCAGCAACACGGCGGTGGTGGTCAGGGCGGCGCAGCGCAGCCGGGAGGGGTTCGCCATGTAACCATCCTGGGGGCGGGTACGCCCACGCGCGCGGGACGCGGGCCGTACGAGGTACCCGCACCCCGCTCCCTTACAAGGCGCCCTTGCGGCTCAGGTGGTTGAACGCCAGCCAGCCCGGCAGCACCGGCAGCCACAGCGTCAGCAGGCGGTACAGCAGGACCGCCGGGGCGGCGACCTCCTTGGGCAGTCCGACGGCGATCAGACCGACCGTGAGGGTCGCCTCCACGGCGCCCACACCGCCCGGAGTGGGCGCGGCGGAACCGAGCGCGTTGCCTGCGAGGAAGACCACGGCGACGCTGGCGATGCTGAGCGAGGCCGTACTGCCGCCGAACGCCCGGATGGAGGCGTCCAGGCACATCACGAAGCAGAACGTCAGCAGCAGGATGCCGCCGATGCCGGTGATCAGCTTCTGCGGCCGCTGGAGCACGTCGAGCATGCGGGGCACGACGCCCGCGAACAGCGACCTCACGCGCGTGACGACGAATTTCCGCAGGAACGGCACCGACGTCACCACCAGTACCAGCACCGCGACCGTCAGCAGCCCCGCGATGACCGTGCGGGACGGCGACAGGGACGGCGTCTTCTCGGTGCCGGTGAGATAGCCGAAGGACAGCAGCATCAGGATGTGAGCGCCGAGCCCGGCCAGCTGCGACGCGCCCACGCTCGCCACCGCGAGCCCCGGCCGGATCCCCGCGCGCTGGAGATACCGCGTGTTGAGGGCAACACCGCCGACCGCCGCCGGTGCCACGATCTTCACGAAGGAGCCGGCCACCTGGGCCGCCACGGCCCGCAGGAAGGGCACCCGCTCCGGCACGAACCCGAGCAACTGCATCGCCGCCGCGACGTAACTGAGCGCCGCGAACAGCACGGCCGCCGCGACCCAGCCCCACTGGGCGCCTGCGACGAGCGGCCCGAACTCGATGTGTGTGAGCTGCGTCAGCAGGAAGTACGCGCCGATGGCGCCCGCGATGAAACTGATCAGGGTGCGCGGCCGCACCCGCTCCAGCCGGGCCGGCTCCACCGGTGCCTGCGGCCTGATCCGCAGCACCTCGTGACGGATCTGCGTGAGCAGATCCTCTTCACGCGCTTCTTCGAGCGCCTCGTCGATGGCCCGCTTCTCGGCCCGTGCCTGCGCGCGTGCGGCCTTCTTGTCGGCCTTTTCGAGGGCCTTGGTGCCGTCTTCCCCGGCTTCCTCCGGCCGGGTCGGCCTGGTCTGCCGGGATGCCTCCAGCACGGCGTCGCGCTCGCGCTGGGCGCGCTCCCGGGCCAGTTTGCGCAGCGTCGCGCGCGTGGAGCGTGTCAGGGCGATCGGCTGGAGCAGGGGCAGACAGTCGGCGACCGCGTCCGGGCCGAGCACCCCGACCGCCGAGGCCACCGCTCGCTCGGCGCCCACCCGCAGAGCGAGGGTGGTGACCAGCTGGGCCACGTCCATGCGCAGGAGCAGTTCGCCGGCCGCGATCTCGCCGCCGCGCAGTTCGGTGAGGATCACCGTGCCGGAACGATCCACCAGAACCGCGTCACCTGCGAGCCTGCGGTGCGCGATGCGCCGGGACTGCAGCGCCTGCACCTGGTGCCAGGTGTGGCGCAGCAGGTCGTCGGTGATCTCCGCGTCGGTCAGCGAGTCGAGTGTGCGCCCGCCGGTGTGCTCGTAGACGAGCATGACGGCGTCGGGGCCGAGTTCGGAGGTGGCGATCAGCTTGGGCGCGTTGGCGCCGGCCGCGATCGCCGCGTACGCCAGCAGGGCCTCCTGCTCCAGCGCCTGCCGCAGTGACTGGAGGCTGGAACGGGTGGCGAAACCGCGCAGGGTCAGATTGCGCCACACCCGGTAGAAGAAGCCCTGTGCCTGCTGTTCCCGGTCGACGACCGTGACGTCCAGCGGCGGGCCGTCCTCCAGGGTGACGAAGTAGCGCCGGCCGCGGTCGCCGTTCTCGCTCTCCACGGCCTCCTCGCGGGCCGCGGCGACGGGGTGGAAGCCGACGTGCCTCAGGCCCGCCATCAGGGTCTGGCCGGTGGGGCGGACGTTGGGGGAGCCGACCGCGTAGAGCGTGCCGTAGGCGACGGTCCAGCCGATCAGCACCGTCAGGATGATCGAGAACGGGGTCGTGTAGCCGGTGACCAGCATCGAGAACGCGTCGAGCAGCAGGACGATCCACAGCACCGAGCGCCATCGGGGTCTGCGGGACATCCCGACGGCCGTCATGTAGGCGATGACGGGTGCCAGATAGCCGTGCACGGGGTCGGTCAGGGCGTGCAGATCGCCCGGCGAGGGCTGGGTGAGCGCCTCCTGGATCGAGTCCGGGGCGCCTCTCGCGACCCACAGGTCGGTCGCGAGGGTCACTCCGTGGGCGAGGACGGCGGCGAGGACGCCGTCGGCGATGCGCAGTCCGTCGCGTTTGATCAGCCGCTCGATCGCGAAGGCGACCGGGACCAGCAGGATCGCGATGCTGGACGCCAGCCCCGCGAACCTGATCAGCAGGTCGGGGGCCTGCCCGGTGCCCTTGTTGATGTCCTGTTCGAGGCCCGAGGTGGTGCCGTGCGCGAACGCGGCGATCGCGAGCAGCACAGCGATGGCCAGCACGCCGACCAGAAGCCGCATGAGATCGGACGGGCGGTGCACGCGCGCGGGGAGCAGCGGTTCGTCACCCTCCACCTCGCCGGCGTGCTGTTCGCCGTCGGCGCCCGGACCGTGGTCGGGGGGCGTGTTCTCCAGGACGTGCGCCCCCTCGCTGTCGTGATGGTCGTCTCCGCGCGCCTGCGTGCCGTCGCCCTTTCGGGCCGCGGCGTCATTCCCACGCGCACGCGTGGCGTCGTCCGTGTGTGGACCGGTGTCTTCCTGGTGCGTGCCGTCGCTCTTGCCCGCGCCGGCGGCGCCTGGGCGCGCGGCGGCGTCAGGGGTGCCCGCCCCGCCTTCGGGGTGCACGCCCTGCTGTTTCATGGTCTCTTCTTGGTCTCGTATCACCGGTCACCGCCCGCACGATGGTGGCATGCCCCACCGACCCGCGGGGGCATCAGGGTGCGGATGCGCGGGCGCACAGTCTGCCCGAAGCGCCGTCCAGGGGCGAGAGGGCCGATCCCGCCGTCCGCGCCGCGCTGTCGGTGGAGTGCGGCAGGATGGGGCGAATGAGCGAGCAGAGCCCTGCCGAGGACACCCGCGAGGGGTACGCGGACGCACTGCCGGAGTACGCCGAGCGGGTCCTCGAGGTCGCCGAGCGGATCCCGCCGGGCCGCGTGATGACGTACGGCGATGTCGCCGAGTGGCTCGAGGAGGGGGGACCGCGCCAGGTCGGCCGGGTGATGTCCCTCTACGGAGGCGTGGTGCCGTGGTGGCGGGTCGTCCGTGCCGACGGCGTGCTGCTGCCGGGACACGAGCTGCGTGCCCTCGGCCACTACCGCGCGGAGGGCACGCCGCTGAGAGAGGCGGGCAGAAGCACCGAGGGACATCTGCCGCGGCTCGACATGCGGCGGGCCCGGTGGGACGGCGGGGCGGGCGCTGAGGGTCACACCTGACAGCTTCCGCCATCGGATTGCTCCAGGGGAGAGCCTGTGGCCCGTACGGGGGACAGGGGGACGTCCGTGGCATGACGTACGTTCGTGAGGTGTGGGACGCGCGTGGCGCGAGCGCCGCGAGGGATGAAGCGGAAGCCCTGCTTCCGTCCGGAGCGGCGGCGTAGCGTCGGCTGCACCCGTCCCCCGCACACCGTGGTCGCCGCCTCGCGCGCGTGACCGCCCGCCCATCAGCACGACCACCAGGACCGGCCAGCCACGTGAGCTCCTCTTCCTCCACCGGACGCCTGCCGCACCCCCAGGTGCGGCAGGGGAGCCGTGGCGCTTACCGGCTGGTCCGTACCCCTCCCGCCGCTGCGGATCCCCCTCGTCTGGACGCGACACAGCGTGCCGTGGTTGACCACCGCTGCGGACCGCTGCTCGTCCTCGCCGGCCCAGGCACCGGCAAGACCACCACACTGGTCGAGTCCGTCGCCGCGCGGATCGCCCGCGGCGCCGACCCGGAACGCATCCTGGTGCTGACGTTCAGCCGCAAGGCCGCCGTCGAGCTGCGCGACCGCATGGCCCTGCGCATGGGCGCCGCCCGCGCGCCCCGGGCCACCACGTTCCACTCGTACTGCTACGCCCTGGTGCGCGGCCACCAGGACAGCGAGCTGTTCGCCGAGCCGCTGCGCCTGCTCTCCGGCCCCGAGCAGGACGTCGCCGTGCGGGAGCTGCTCGCCGGACAGCCCGACCTGGAGCGGCTCGGGCTCACGCACGTGCGCTGGCCCGACGAACTGCGCGCCTGCCTGACCACGCGCGGCTTCGCCGACGAGGTCCGCGCCGTCCTCGCCCGCAGCCGTGAGCTGGGCCTCGGCCCCGACGCCCTGGACGCCTTCGCCCGCCGTATCGGCCGCCCCGACTGGCGCGCGGCGGCCGCGTTCCTCGCCGAGTACCTGGACGTGCTCGACATGCAGGGCGTGATCGACTACGCAGAACTGGTCCACCGCGCGGTCCTGCTCGCCGGGCGCCCCGAGAACGCCACGCGACTCGCCGCCCGGTACGACGCCGTGTACGTGGACGAGTACCAGGACACCGACCCCGCCCAGGTACGGCTCCTGCACGCCCTGGCCGGCGGCGGACGCACCCTGGTCGCCTTCGGCGACCCCGACCAGTCGATCTACGCCTTCCGGGGTGCCGACGTGAACGGCATCCTCGACTTCCCGGCGGCCTTCGCGCGCGTGGACGGCCGCCCCGCCCCCGTCGAGGTGCTGCGCACCTCCCGCCGCTTCGGCGCCGCACTGCTGGCCGCCACCCGTCTGATCACCCAGCGCATGCCGCTGACCCGGCTGGCCGCCGACAAGGTGCGCGCCCACCGCGAACCGGCCGCCGTACGGGACGGGGGCCGCGTCGAGGTCTACACGTACCCCACGGCCGGTACAGAAATGGACAACATCGCGGACGTCCTGCGCCGCGCGCACCTGGAGGACGGCGTCCGCTGGAGCGACATGGCCGTCCTCGTACGGGCCGGATCCCGCCTCCCGACGCTCCGCCGCGCCCTGACCGCGGCCGGCGTACCGCTGGACATCGACGGCGACGATCTGCCCCTGCGGCACGAGCCGGCGGTGTCACCCCTGCTGACGGCTCTGCGCGCGGTGGCCACGGCGGAGGCCGGCCGCCGCGAGGCCACCGGAGAAGTCATCGAAGAAGCCGCCCCAGACGCCGCCACCGAAGGCGTCGAAGGCGGCGAGGACATGGGTACGCCGGCCGCGGACACCTCCTGGCTCGACACCGAAACCGCTCTCACCCTGCTCACCTCCCCCCTCGCCGGCATGGACGCGGCCGATCTGCGCCGGCTCGGGCGCGCGCTGCGCGAGGAGGAGCGCGCGGCCGGCAACGCGCTCCCGCCGCCGTCCGACGAACTTCTCGCGCGGGCACTCGCCGAGCCCGAACGCCTGGCCGTGCACGACCCGGCGTACGCGCGCGGGGCGCAGCGCCTCGGCGCGCTGCTGCGCAAGGCCCGCGAGCGCCTCGCGGGCGGCGGTACGGCCGAGGAGGCGCTGTGGGACCTGTGGGCGGGCACGCCCTGGCCCGCCCGCCTGGAACGGGCCGCCCGGCGCGGCGGAGCGGCCGGCCGCAACGCCGACCGCGACCTGGACGCCGTGTGCGCGCTGTTCGCCACCGCCGCGCGCGCGGAGGAGCGCACCGGGGGACGTGGCACGCTGAACTTCCTGGAGGAGATCGAGGCCGAGGACATCGCCGCCGACACGCTCGCGCGCCGCGCCGTGCGCCCCGACGCCGTCCGCCTGATGACCGCTCACCGCGCCAAGGGCCTGGAGTGGCGCCTGGTCGTCGTCGCGGGTGTCCAGGAGGGCCTGTGGCCCGACCTGCGCCGCCGCGGCTCCCTCCTGGAGGCCGACCGCATCGGCCGCGACGGACTCGCCGAACCGCTGACGCCGGGCGCCCTGCTCGCCGAGGAGCGCCGGCTGTTCTACGTCGCCGCCACGCGTGCGCGTGAGCGTCTGGTCGTGACCGCCGTGAAGACACCGGCCGACGACGGCGACCAGCCGTCCCGGTTCCTGGCCGAACTCGGCGTCGAGCCCCGGGACGTCACCGGCCGGCCGCGTCGCCCGCTGTCCGTCGCCGCGCTCGTCGCCGAACTGCGCGCCACCACCGTCGACCCGCGCGCGTCCGCCCCGCTGCGGGAGGCCGCCGCCCGCCGCCTGGCCCGGCTCGCCGCCCTCGCCGACGAGGACAGCCGCCCCCTGGTGCCCTCCGCGCACCCCTACCGCTGGTGGGGCATGTACGACCCGACGGAGAGCAAGCTGCCGCTGCGCCACCGCGACCAGCCGGTCGTGCTCTCCGGCAGCGCCCTCGACCAGCTCGCCAACACCTGCGCGCTCCAGTGGTTCCTGGGGCGCGAGGTGAAGGCCGACGCGCCCGCCACCACCGCCCAGGGCTTCGGGAACGTCGTCCACGTCCTCGCCGACGAGGTCGCCTCCGGCCGTACCCCGGCCGACCTCGACGTCCTCATGGAGCGCCTGGACTCGGTGTGGAACGCGCTCGCCTTCGACGCGCCGTGGAAGTCGAGGCAGGAGAAGGACAACGCGCGCGTGGCACTCGAACGCTTCCTGAACTGGCACGTCCTGGACCGCACCGGCCGCATCCCTGTGGCGAGCGAGCAGGACTTCGACGTCACCCTCCGAGCAGGCGACTACGAGGTCCGCATCCGCGGCCAGATGGACCGCGTGGAGGCGGACGGCGAGGGACGCGCGTACGTGGTGGACTTCAAGACCGGCAAACAGGCGCCCAGCGCCGCCGAGGTGGCCCGCCACCCCCAGCTCGCCGTCTACCAGCTCGCCGTGCGCGAAGGCGCCGTCGACGAGGCCTTCGACGGCGTACGTCCCGAACCGGGCGGCGCCGAACTGGTGCACCTGAGGCAGGGCGCCGCCAAGCGCGACGGCGGCGACAGCCTGCCCAGGACACAGAGCCAGGAGCCGCTGTCGGGGGAGTGGGTCGGCGAGCTGCTGGCCACCGCCGCCGGAAAGGTCCTCGACGAGCGGTTCGCACCGAGCACCGGCCAGCACTGCACGCACTGCGCGTTCCGCGCCTCGTGCAGCGCCCGGCCCGAGGGGCGGCACGTGGTCGAGTGAGCTTGGCCAGGGCGGGAGTGACGGACGGCACCACATGCGCTGACCTGCGTCTCTTTCGCCCCGCAGGGCTGATCCGCGCTCGACTGTCAGTGGGCGCCGCTAGCCTTTTGCGACATGCCCGCCCGTATCACCGATCCCGAACAGCTCAAGGAGCTCCTCGGCATCCCGTTCACCCCGGAGCAGACGGCCTGCATCACCGCGCCGCCCGCCCCGCAGGTGATCGTGGCCGGAGCCGGGTCGGGCAAGACCACCGTGATGGCCGCGCGCGTGGTCTGGCTGGTCGGCACCGGACAGGTCGCCCCCGAACAGGTCCTCGGCCTGACCTTCACCAACAAGGCCGCCGGCGAGCTTGCCGAACGCGTCCGCAAGGCACTGGTCAGGGCCGGCGTCACCGACCCCGATGTCATCGATCCGGACAACCCGCCGGGCGAGCCGGTGATCTCGACGTACCACGCCTTCGCCGGCCGGCTGCTGACCGACCACGGCCTGCGCATCGGCCTGGAGCCCGCCTCCCGGCTGCTCGCCGACGCCACCCGCTACCAGCTCGCCGCGCGCGTGCTGCGCGAGGCCCCCGGCCCCTACCCCGCCCTGACCCGCTCCTTCGCCGACCTCGTCAGCGACCTGCTCGCCCTCGACTCCGAACTCGCCGAACACCTCGTCGACCCCGAGGAACTGCGCGCCTGGGACGCCGGCCTGCTGCACACCCTGCGCAGCGCCAAGCTCACCAACGCCGACCTGCGCAAGGTCCCCGAGACCGCCGCCGCCCGCCGGGAACTCGCCGACCTCGTGCAGCGCTACCGGGCCGCCAAACGCGCACGCGACCTGCTCGACTTCGGTGACCAGATCGCCCTGTCGGCCCGCCTCGCGCGCGTGCCCGAGGTGGGCCGCCTCCTGCGCGAGGAGTTCCGCGTGGTGCTCCTGGACGAGTACCAGGACACCTCCGTGGCCCAGCGCGTCCTGCTGGCGGGCCTGTTCGGCGGCGGCACCGGCCACCCGGTCACCGCGGTCGGCGACCCCTGCCAGGCCATCTACGGCTGGCGCGGCGCCTCCGTCGCCAACCTCGACGACTTCCCCGCGCACTTCGCCCGGGCCGACGGCCGCCCCGCGACCCGGCAGGCGCTCAGCGAGAACCGCCGCAGCGGCGGCCGCCTCCTCGACCTCGCCAACGGCCTCGCCGAGCCCCTGCGCGCCCTGCACGCGGGTGTGGAGGCCCTGCGCCCCGCCCCCGGCGCGGAGCGCGACGGCACGGTCCGCTGCGCCCTGCTGCGCACCCATGCCGAGGAGATCGACTGGCTCGCCGACTCGATCGCCCACCTCGTGCGCACGGACACCGCTCCCGGCGAGATCGCCGTCCTGTGCCGTACGGCGACCGACTTCGCCGAGATCCAGGGCGCGCTCGTGGCCCGCGACATCCCCGTCGAGGTCGTCGGCCTGTCCGGACTGCTGCACCTGCCCGAGGTCGCCGACCTCGTCGCCGTCTGCGAGGTGCTCCAGGACCCCGGCGCCAACGCCTCCCTGGTGCGCCTGCTGACCGGCCCGCGCTGGCGCATCGGCCCCCGCGACCTCGCCCTGCTGGGCCGACGCGCCCGGCTGCTGGTCGCCCACGCGCGCGTCGGCGACTTCGACGACCCGGACCGCCGGCTCGCCGCGGCCGTCGAGGGGGTCGACCCGTCCGAGGTGATATCGCTCGCCGACGCCCTCGACACCTTCCTGGAGACGCCGGCGGAGGGCGCCTTCGACGACGGCCTCGACGACGCGCTGCCGTTCTCCGCGGACGCGCGCGTGCGCTTCGCCCGCCTCGCGGCCGAGCTGCGCGACCTGCGCCGCTCCCTGTCCGACCCGCTGATGGACGTCCTGCACCGCGTCCTCGCCGTCACCGGACTGGAGGTGGAGCTGTCGGCGTCACCGCACGCCCTGGCCGCCCGCCGCCGCGAGACCCTGTCCAACTTCCTCGACATCGCCGCCTCCTTCGCGGCGAGCGACGGCGAGGCGACCCTGCTCGCCTTCCTCGGCTTCCTGCGCACCGCCGCGCAGTACGAGAAAGGCCTCGACAACGCCCTGCCCGGCGGCGAGAACACCGTCAAGGTGCTCACCGCCCACAAGTCCAAGGGCCTGGAGTGGGACGTCGTGGCCGTCCCGGGACTGGTCGAGGGCACGTTCCCGAGCGCACAGGGGCGCGAGAAGTGGACGGCGCAGGCCAAGGTGGTGCCGCACGCCCTGCGCGGCGACGCCGACACCCTGCCCGACGCGGACAGCTGGGACTCGCGCGGCATGAAGGCCTTCCACGAGGCCATGAAAGACCACCAGCACACCGAGGAGCTCCGCCTCGGCTACGTCACCTTCACCCGCCCCCGCTCCCTCCTGCTCGGCTCCGGCCACTGGTGGGGCCCCAGCCAGAAGAAGCCGCGCGGCCCGTCCGGCTTCCTCCAGGCCCTGTACGACCACTGCGCCGCCGGACACGGCGAGATCGAGCAGTGGGCGGACGAGCCCGCCGAGGACGAGCAGAACCCGGCCCTGCACGCGGCGAGTGCCGACCAGGCGTGGCCGCTGCCGCTGGACGACGCCGCCCTGACCCGCCGCCGCGCGGCCGCCGAGACCGTCCTCGCCCACCTGGACGCCCTCACCGTCCGGGACACCGGCCGCCCGTCGGCCGCCCACGACCCCGCCGCCTTCGACGACCCGCAGTGGCCCACGCCCCCGGACGAGGACCCCTACGGGGACGAGCCGTACGACGAGCACGAGGCGGACCTCCCCCACGACTACGACGAGACCCCCTTCGGCGACTACGACGCGGACCCCTTCGGCGACGAGGAGCCGCCGTACGACACGGACGTCCCACCGGATTCCGCACCCCTGGAGGGCACGGACGACCCCGTCGGCCCGGGCACCCGGGACACCGCCCGGCCCGCCGTCCCCCACCAGGCCCCCGCCCCGCCGCACCACCCCCGCCCCGCCGAGCCGCACCCGCGCCTCACCCCGGAGGAGGCCCGCGCCGTCGCCTCCTGGGACCGTGACCTGGACGCCCTCACCGGCGAGCTGCTGCGCGCCCGCCGGACCGTCACGGACGTCCCCCTGCCCGTCACGCTGACCGCGTCCCAGCTGATGCTCCTGGCCGAGGACCCTGACGGGCTCGCGCAGGAGCTCGCGCGCCCCATGCCGCGCCCCCCGCAACCGGCCGCGCGCCGGGGCACCCGGTTCCACGCCTGGGTCGAGGCCCGCTTCGAAGAGCTGACACTGCCCCTGCTCGAACCGGACGAGCTGCCCGGCAGCGACGCCGAGATCGCCGACGAACAGGACCTCCAGGCCCTGAAGGAGGCCTTCGAACGCAGCGCCTACGCCCGGCGCACCCCGTACCGCGTCGAGGCCCCCTTCCAGTTCACCCTGGCCGGCCGCGTCGTACGCGGCCGGATCGACGCCGTCTACAAGAACGGCGACGGCGACGAGGCGACGTACGAGATCGTCGACTGGAAGACCAGCCGCACCCGCGCGGCGGACCCGCTCCAGCTCGCCGTGTACCGGCTGGCCTGGGCCGAGCAGCAGGGCGTGCCGCCCGAGGCGGTCACGGCCGCCTTCCTGTACGTGCGCAGCGGCGAGGTCGTACGCCCCGCGGGCCTGCCGGACCGGGCCGCGCTGGAGCGGCTGCTCACGGGTGACCAGGAAGCAGGCCGCACGGCCGCGGGGGAGGCGGACCGGGAGCCGGATCGAGTGTGACGAACCGCCCGCCGAGGATGTCGGTGCGGGCCGATAGGCTCGTGAGCATGAGCCAGACCCCGGACAGCGCCGTCCGCACGTACATCGAGCAACACCGCGCCGCCTTCCTCGACGACCTCGCCGCATGGCTGCGCATCCCCTCCGTGTCGGCCCAGCCCCACCACGCGCCCGATGTACGGCGCAGCGCCGACTGGCTCGCCGCGAAACTCGGGGAGACCGGCTTCCCGACCGTCGAGGTCTGGCCGACCCCCGGCGCCCCGGCCGTCTTCGCCGAGTGGCCCTCGGGCGACCCAGAGGCCCCCACCGTGCTCGTCTACGGCCACCACGACGTGCAGCCCGCCGCCCGCGAGGACGGCTGGGACAGCGACCCCTTCGAACCGGTCGTCCGCGGAAACCGGCTCTACGCGCGCGGTGCCGCCGACGACAAGGGTCAGGTGTTCTTCCACACACTCGGCGTCCGCGCCCACCTCGCCGCCACCGGCCGCACCGCCCCCGCGGTCAACCTGAAGCTGCTCATCGAGGGCGAGGAGGAGTCCGGCTCCCCGCACTTCCGGGCCCTGGTGGAACAGCGCGCCGGCCGGCTCACCGCCGACGCCGTGATCGTCTCCGACACCGGCATGTGGTCCGAGGACACCCCGACCGTGTGCACGGGCATGCGCGGCCTCGCCGAGTGCGAGATCCGCCTGTACGGCCCCGACCAGGACATCCACTCCGGCTCCTTCGGCGGCGCCGTACCCAACCCGGCGACCGCGCTCGCGCGCCTGGTCGCCGCGCTGCACGACGAGCACGCACGCGTGGCGATCCCCGGCTTCTACGACGGCGTCGTCGAGCTGACCGACCGCGAGCGCGAGCTGTTCGCCCTGCTGCCCTTCGACGAGGAGCGCTGGCTGCACACCGCCAGGTCCCGCGCCACCCACGGCGAGGCCGGGCACACCACCCTGGAGCGGATCTGGGCTCGCCCGACGGCCGAGGTCAACGGCATCGGCGGTGGCTACCAGGGCCCGGGCAGCAAGACGATCATTCCGTCCGCGGCCATGGTGAAGCTGTCGTTCCGGATGGTCGCGGGCCAGGAGCCCGAGCACATCGAGAAGGTCGTGCACGCCTGGGCAGCCGAGCAGGTGCCCGCCGGAATCCGCTGGGAGATCGACTTCGGCTCGGCCACGCGCCCGTGCCTGACCCCGCTCGACCACCCCGCCCTGCAATCCGTGGTGCGCGCCATGAGCCGCGCCTTCGAGACACCGGTCCGCTTCACACGCGAGGGCGGCTCCGGGCCCGCTGCCGACCTCCAGGAAGTCCTCGGCGCCCCCGTGCTCTTCCTGGGCATCTCCGTCCCCTCCGACGGCTGGCACGCCCCCGACGAGAAGGTCGAGCTCGACCTCCTCCTCAAGGGCGTCGAGACCAGCGCCTACCTGTGGGGTGACCTGGCCGAGAACTGGCGACCCACGCCCTGACCGCACCGTACGTCCCGCCGAACCGCCCGCCGAACGAACCGCTGTACTGGGGGAGTTGGAAGCACCCGTGACCACCTGGACCGACGACACAGCCGACCGACCCATCTCGCTGACCGCCCCGAGCGGCATCGACCGCGCCGCCCACCACCGGCTCGACGAAGCCTGGCTCGCGGCGGCGTGGAGCCACCCCACGACCCGCTGCTTCGTGGTCTCCGGCGGCCAGGTGCTCATCGACGAGACCCCGGACGGCCGGACCGAACTCGTCATGACACCGTCCTTCGAGGCCCCGCTCACCGAGGCCCACCGCTACTTCCTCGGCATCGACGAGGACGGCGTCAGCTACTTCGCACTCCAGAAGGACGCCCTGCCCGGCCGCATCGACCAGGCGGCGCGCCCCGCCGGCCTGCGCGAGGCGGGCCTGCTCCTGTCGCCGCGCGACGCCGGACTCATGGTGCACGCCGTCGGCCTGGAGAACTGGCAGCGCACCCACCGCTTCTGCTCCCGCTGCGGCGAGCGCACGGTGATCGCCGCCGCCGGCCACATCCGCCGCTGCCAGGCCTGCGGCGCCGAGCACTACCCGCGCACCGACCCGGCCGTGATCATGGCCGTGACCGACGCGGACGACCGCATCCTGCTCGGCCGCCAGGTCCACTGGCCCGAGGGCCGCTTCTCCACACTCGCCGGCTTCGTCGAGCCCGGCGAGTCCATCGAGCAGGCGGTGTGCCGCGAGGTGTCCGAGGAAGTGGGCGTCACCATCGGCTCCGTGGAGTACGTGGCCAGCCAGCCCTGGCCCTTCCCCTCCAGCCTGATGCTCGGCTTCATGGCCCGCGCCACGTCCATCGACATCGACGTCGACGGGGACGAGATCCACGAGGCCCGCTGGTTCTCCCGCGAGGAACTGCACGACGCCTTCGAGGCCGGCGAGGTCATGCCGCCCTACGGCATCTCCATCGCGGCCCGCCTCATCGAGATGTGGTACGGCAAGCCACTGCCGACCCGCAGCTTCGTCTGAGGCCGCCTCCCGGTGGCCGGCGATCCGTACTGGAACCACAACGTCCACTACCACCGGGCCGTGCTGGCAGCCGTCCCCGGCGGCTGCCGCACGGCCCTGGACGTGGGCTGCGGAGACGGCCTCCTGGCGCGCAAGCTCGCCACCCGAGCCCGGACGGTGACGGGCGTGGACCGCTCGCCGGAGATGATCCGGCAGGCCCGCGCCCGACAGCCCGGGAACGTCACCTTCGTACAGGCCGACTACCTGGACAGCACCGCCCTGCCCCAGGGCGCCTACGCGTTCGTCAGCGCGGTCGCGGTCGTGCACCACACCCGGTTCGACGACGCCATCGGTGCCCTGACCCGGCTGGTCGCGCCCGGCGGCCGACTCGTCGTCGTCGGGCTGGCCCGCAACGAGACCCTGCTCGACCGGGCGATCAGCGGCTGCGGACTGCCCGCCAGCCTCGCCCGCGCGCGCGTGCACGGCGGCAAGCGCGGCCCGGCGGCGATGCCCATGGAAGACCCGCGCATGCACTGGAGCGAGGTCCGCGCGGCCGCCCACCGCCTGCTGCCCGGCTGCCGCTACCGGCGCCGGCTGCTGTGGCGCTACATCGCGGTCTGGGACAAGACGCGGCAGGGCGGCCCCTGACTCTCAGAGGCCGCCCTGCCGTGGCCACCGCGGAAAACCCGCGGAACCTCACGCGCCGATCTTCTGCTTCACCTGGGCCAGCGACGGGTTCGTCAGCGTGCTGCCGTCGCCGAAGAGCACGGTCGGGACCGTCTGGTTGCCGCCGTTCGCCTTCTCCACGAACGCCGCGGACTCCGGGTCCTGCTCGATGTTGATCTCGGTGTAGGCGATGCCCTCCCGCTCCAGCTGCTTCTTCAGCCGCTGGCAGTAGCCGCACCAAGTCGTGCTGTACATCGTCACAGTGCCCTGCATGTCTCTCGCGCTCCTCAGGCAGCTCGGAAAACGTCGTCCGCTGGAGAACGTACGCGAAAGGCCCGCCATTCCCGCCCGGGGTATGCCCCATCTCACCCGGTTGTCCACAGGCCGCTGTGACGCCTGCCGCATTAGTACGACGAAGGATGCCCGCCTGTGGACAACCGCCGCGGCAGCCCCGGGCGACCTGGCAGCATTGCGGTGTGACAGCAGCAACGCACTCCCCCCTCTTCCCGCAGGTACCGGACTCTGCCGACGCGGTGCTCGAAGGGCTCGACCCCGAGCAGCGCGCGGTGGCCACCGCCCTGCGCGGCCCGGTGTGCGTCCTGGCCGGAGCGGGCACGGGCAAAACCCGGGCGATCACCCACCGCATCGCCTACGGAGTGCGCGCCGGCATCCTGCAACCCTCCACCGTGCTCGCCGTCACCTTCACCAACCGCGCCGCCGGAGAGATGCGCGGCCGGCTGCGCCAGCTCGGCGCCCACGGCGTCCAGGCCCGCACCTTCCACTCCGCAGCGCTGCGCCAGCTCCAGTACTTCTGGCCGAAAGCGATCGGTGGCGGCATGCCCCGGCTGGTCGACCGCAAGATCCAGCTCGTCGCCGACGCGGCCGCCGCCTGCGGCACCCGGCTCGACCGAGGCGAACTGCGCGACGTGACCGCCGAGATCGAATGGTCCAAGGTCACCCAGACCGTCCCCGCCGACTACCCGTACGCGGCCGCGAAGGCCGGCCGCGAGACCCCCCGCGCGCCCGCCGAGATAGCCCACCTCTACGCGGCCTACGAGAACCTCAAACGCGACCGCGCGGTGATCGACTTCGAAGACGTCCTGCTGCTGACCGTCGCCATCCTCCAGGACCGGCACGACATCGCCGAACAGGTCCGCACGCAGTACCAGCACTTCGTCGTCGACGAATACCAGGACGTCAGCCCGCTCCAGCAGCGGCTGCTGGAGCTGTGGCTCGGCGACCGGGACAACCTGTGCGTGGTCGGCGACGCCAGCCAGACCATCTACTCGTTCACGGGAGCAACCCCGGACCACCTCCTGGACTTCCGGACCAAGCACCCGGGCGCCACCGTCGTGAAGCTGGTCCGTGACTACCGCTCCTCGCCCCAGGTCGTCCGCCTCGCCAACGGCCTGCTCGCCCAGGCCCACGGCCGCGCCGCCGACCACCGACTGGAACTGGTCTCCCAGCGCGCCCCCGGCCCCGAACCCGTCCACACCGAATACACCGACGAGCCCGCCGAGGCCGAGGGCGCCGCCCACCGCATCCGCGAGCTGATCGACGCCGGCGTCCCCGCCGCCGAGATCGCCGTCCTGTTCCGTACGAACGCCCAGTCCGAGACCTACGAGCAGGCCCTCGCCGACGCCGGCGTGCCCTACCAACTGCGCGGCGCCGAGCGCTTCTTCGACCGCCCCGAGATCCGCAAGGCCGGCATCGCCCTGCGCGGCGCGGCCCGCTTCGGCGGCAACGACTCCCTCCTGGACGACGCCGTCGACCTGCCCTCCCAGGTGCGTGCCGTGCTCTCCGGCGAAGGCTGGACCAGCGAGCCGCCGACCGGCTCCGGCGCCGTCAGAGAGCGCTGGGAGTCCCTGGCCGCCCTCGTCAACCTCGCCCACGACCTCGCGGCCGGCAACCCGAAAGCCACCCTCGCCGACTTCGTGACTGAACTGGACGAGCGGGCGAACGCCCAGCACGCCCCCACCATCCAGGGCGTCACCCTCGCGTCCCTGCACGCCGCCAAGGGGCTGGAATGGGACGTCGTCTTCCTGGTCGGCGTCGCCGAAGGCATGCTGCCCATCACCTACGCCAAGACCGACGAACAGATCGAGGAGGAACGCCGGCTCCTCTACGTCGGCGTCACCCGCGCGCGGGAACGGCTCCACGTCTCCTGGGCTCTGTCCCGCTCGCCGGGCGGGCGCCCCAACCGCAGAGCCAGCCGCTTCCTCGACGGCCTGCGCCCCGGCACCACCCGCACGGCCGGCCGCGCCGGCACCGCAACCGGCGCGGGCGTCGAACGCGGCACCGGCCGCGACATCCCCGCCGTACCCCGGCGCGTCCAGCGCAGCCCCGCGCGCTGCCGGGTCTGCGGGCGGACGCTCACCGACGCGGGCGAGATGAAGCTGATGCGCTGCGAGGAGTGCCCCTCGGACATGGACCAGGGCCTCTACGAACGCCTCCGCGAGTGGCGGACGGTCCAGGCCGAGCGCAGCGGACAGCCGGACTTCTGCGTCTTCACCGACCGCACCCTCGTGGCCATCGCCGAGGCACGGCCGGAGAACTCCGCCGAACTCTCCCGCATCCCCGGCGTCCTCAGCCGCAAGCTACGCAGCTACGGGGACGAAGTTCTGGCCATCTGTGCAGGTCAGGACATCAACGAAGGCGACAGGGACGACTGATACGAACTCGTCGAAAAAATAGTTTGCGCATGCCCCGGCAATCCCCATAGGTTCTAGGCACGGAAGCCGCGGCCTTCTCGAAGGCCCGCCTCCGTGATGTACTTGCATATCCGAACGGACTGGCTCACCCCAGTCCCCAAGACGCCGAGAGGAGGCGAGTCCAGTGATCAGCATCAACACCACCAGCACGGCCAAACTGACCGATCGCTCGACCGTCTCCACGTGCATGCTCGGCGCCTCGAACCAGGGCACCGGTCTGTCCGGCATCCGTGCCGTCCGTCCGGCGTCCTCCCTTGCTCTCACGGGTCTTTCCACCCGCGAGCGCAATGAGCGACCGACCAAGGCACTGGAAGCGGTAGCGGCAAAGGCACATGCCTATGCCTTTGCGGCAGCCGGTGCCGGATTCCGGAAGCAGACGACGCAGCACCACCAGATGTGGGCCTCCCGCGGGCCTAAACCCTGGAGTGATCCAGCCTGATCGCCGATCAGGTCGGCGCCTTCAGGGCCGCGGAACCCCATCCGGGATCCGCGGCCCTTCTGTTTTCCCTCAAGCGGGAGAACGGAGCCGAAGGGGCCTCGGGCAGAAAAGAACCCGGTACCAGCCGACACCCGGTCAACCGGCCGGAACGACCAGACGAGGAAGACCAACCGTGCAACTCGAAGCGCACGCCCCGTCCGTACCGCCTTCGCAAACGATCCCCCCGCCCGGCCTCACGGAGGACTCCACCTTGATCCCCCTCACCGCGCTCACCGCGCTCGACGACGCCATCGAGAACCTCGGCGTACCCGTCCCCTGCCGCTCCTACGACCCGGAGGTCTTCTTCGCCGAGTCGCCGGCGGATGTCGAGTACGCCAAGTCCCTGTGCCGCACCTGCCCGCTGATCGAGGCCTGCCTCGCCGGTGCCAAGGAGCGGCGCGAGCCCTGGGGCGTCTGGGGCGGCGAGCTGTTCGTCCAGGGTGTCGTCGTCGCCCGGAAGCGGCCGCGTGGTCGCCCGCGGAAGAACCCGGTCACGGCATGAACACCGCAGGAACGATCGATCGCCCCCTCACGCACGACCCCAAGAAGCAGGCCCCGATGAAGCCGTCCACCAGCGAGCCCGCAGGCTCCGCGACCACAGACTTCACCACCACCGGCGCGACCGAAGCGCGCCAGAACAGGAACCGTGAGATGCAACTCATGCAAGAAGCCCTGGCTCGTGCGCATATGCACGAGCGCCTCGACGACGCCGGGAGAGAGCGCCGGGCCCTGCGCCTGGTGGTCGCCCAGCGGATGCAGCGCCGGGCGGAGCGTGCCTCGCTCCGCGCCCGCCGTGCGCTCGCCATGGCCGTCATGCAGTAACGATCACACCTGAGAAGCGGTGGCCTCCCCGGTCCGGGGAGGCGAAGACTTCCACGCGGGGGCCGGTCCGGCCGAACGGACCGGCCCCCGCGGTGCGTTGTGCGCGACGATCGACCGGTGCGGAGTTATCGTCACCAGGTGAAGAGTCCTCCCGGAGACGGTGATCAGGGCGGCTCCACTCCGGAGCGCCGCGTGCTCGTGTGCGCCCGCTGCGGCGCCCCGGCCGACGGCCCCCCGCCGGCCACCTGGACCTGCTCCGTGGAGAGCGGCACCCGCCGGTACTTCTGCGACGCCTGCTCCCGGGAGAACCTCAGAGCGATCGAGGGGCGGCTGGATTCCTCCTGGTGGTGAGTCTGTCCTTCGGGGCCCTCCCCTCCCCCCGCCCTCCCCTCCCCCCTCTCCCCCCCGTCCCCCGTCTTCAGCGCATGCCGGATCAGGCCTCCGCCGCCGGTTCCTCCTCGGGCAGGTCCTCGTCCGGCATGTCCTCCTCGACGAACCCCGGCAGCCATCCCTCCAGTTCCTCGCGCAGCCGTACTGTCGCGCCCAACTGGCACAGGACGCCGATGGTGCTCAGGGTCACCCGGTGGATCAGCAGGTAGGACGGCGGCAGGTTGAGGCGCTTGCCCAGTTGGTAGGCGGGGGAGCGGGGGTCGGCGATGCGGGCGGCCTGGCTGCGCATCCAGGCGCGGGTGAACGTGAAGGAATCGACGCGGGCGGGTTCGATGATCGGCAGCAGGTAGTCGAGCACGGCGTCGGGGTCCAGCTCTATGGACTCCTTCACGAAGCCCTCCTCGCAGAGGAGTTCGTAGACCGTCTCGGCGTCGCCGTCCAGGGTCAGCCGGAGCGAGACGCCGATCGGTGTGGGCAGGCCGCCGGGCAGCCGGTCGACCGTGCCGAAGTCCAGGACGCCGAGGCACCAGTCGTCCTCGCCGCGGGGGCCGCCGGGCAGCAGACGGAAGTTGCCCGGATGCGGGTCCGCGTGCAGCAGGCCGGTGCGGGCCGGGCCCGAGAACAGGAAGCGGGCCAGGAGCTGCCCGGCCCGGTCGCGTTGCTGCTCGGTGCCGTCCGTGATGATCTCCGACAGGGGGATCCCGTCGATCCACTCCGTGACCAGGACCTGCTCGCACTGGTGCACCACCGCCGGGACCACCACGTCCGGGTCGTCGGCGAACTCCTCCGCGTGCACGGCCTGGGCCTGGGCCTCCAACGCGTAGTCCAGTTCCTCGGAGACACGGTCCTTCAGCTCCGCGATGAGCGGCTTGATGTCCATGCCGGGGATGAGGGGGCCCAACAGGCGGGCAAAGCGGCTCAGTTGGCCCAGGTCGGAGACCAGGGCCTCGCCGGCGCCGGGATACTGGACCTTGACGGCCACCTCGCGGCCGTCGTGCCACACCGCCCGGTGCACCTGACCGATGGAGGCCGCGGCGGCCGGCTTGTCCTCGAACTCCTCGAACAGCTCCCGCCAGTCCGGGCCCAGCCGCTC
The DNA here is from genome assembly GCF_055558375.1 of Streptomyces sp. NPDC025793. Lineage (NCBI taxonomy): Bacteria > Bacillati > Actinomycetota > Actinomycetes > Kitasatosporales > Streptomycetaceae > Streptomyces > Streptomyces sp. NPDC025793. Next base: position 258,890 of record NZ_JBVHMR010000007.1, read on the forward strand.
CTCCAGCACGGCGTGCACCGTGCGGGTCGGCATCGGCGGGGCCGCCTCCTGGAGCTTGGTCAGGGCCGCGCGGTAGGGGCCGGCGACCTCCTCGGGCAGCGCGGACTCGAAGACGGACAGGGCCTGCCCGAACTTCATCGCGCCGCCCTTCAGCTCGCCGAGCACCTTGAACAGCTGCTCCGCCGTGCGCTGTTGCAGCTCCCTGCCGACGATCTCCGCGGACTCGCCCACGATCCGTTTGCCCAGCCCCCAGGTCGCCCGGCCGGCGAAGCCGAGCGGGAGCGCGGCGAGCTTGGCGGTTCGGGTGACCGCCTTCCGGGGAAGATCAGACATGCGCCCTCCAAGTCCCAGTCGGCCGCGCCGCGCCCGCTTCGCGTCGCCGCTGCGTCGACAGCCGTTGCACCGCCATTGTCGCGCGCGGCTTCCCTTCGGTTGAGGAGTGCTCCCCCCTGGTTTTCTCCGTACCCTTCTCCGCGGCGGCGCAGCCGCATGCCGGATGCGGGCGGACGGGCCGCGCGGACCAGTGCAGGCCGGGCAGCGACACCTCCCAGCGGGCTCCGGCGGAGGCGGGCGGGTGTCCGTCGAGGAAGGACAGCGCGTGTGCCGCGGCCAGTCCGGCGACCGCCGTGGCCAGTGTCAGATCGCAGGCCCCGATCCGGCGGGCCCGTGCGGAGCGCCACTGGGCGATCAGCCGGGGCCAGGCCGGATCCCGGTCGGAGCGCTCGAAGTGCAGGCAGCGGGCGCAGCCTGTCTCCCCGGGCAGGACGAGCGGGCCGACGACTCCCGTGCCCTCCACGACACCGGCGTACAGATGCGGGGTTCCGCAGGCCATGAGCGGTTCGGCGGCGACCGGGTCGGGTGCGTGCACGCCCACGTCGTCCCGGGGGGTGAGGATCACGAGGGAAAGTCCGGGGTCCCGGGCGGCCGTTCCGGGGGAGTGGGCGTGGCGGCGCGGGCGGTCCGGTGCCGCGCGGCGGACGGCGGCTTGCGCGGCCGCTTGCCGGCGATCGCCGATCGAGTCGGCGGGCAGCCCGCCCGGGGCCACGTCCCAGGGCTCCACGCGGCCGGTGTCGCGCACGTCGATCTCGCCGACGCCGGCGCCGGAGAGCACCGACGCCAGCAGGGCGCCGACCCGGCCCGCGCCCTCCACCCGTACGCCGAGGGCGCGGCGGGCGGCGAGCCGGGCGAGCGCGCCGCCCGGTTCGGCCGTGGTCAAAGAGAGCGAGGTGAGGTCGGGGCGCAGCCGTTGCAGGACGTCGTCGCGCTCGCGCAGGGCGTCCGCGGCCGGTCCGCCGCCGCGCGCGTCGTCGACGAGGCCCGCGTGCGTGAGCCGTTCCAGCAGGGTGTCGACCCGGCCGGCCGGCAGCTCTATGCGGCGGCCCTCCTCGCGCAGCAGGGGCAGCCCGCGGGTGCCGTTGAGCAGATCGAGGAAGCCGCGTGTCGCCGGGTCCATGGGCCCCAGCGTCTGCGCGTGCGCCGCGGTCATCCCGAACTGCACGGTGTCGCGATCGCGCCAGCCGCGCCGCAGCGCGGGCTTCATCACCGGATGCATGTCTGACCCCCGTCCGTGGAAGCATCCCCGGCCTTCCGGGGCACCCGGGAAGGCCCATGACGCCGGTGGAGCCGGTCATGCCCCGCCGACGTCTGCCAGCATGCCGCGCCTGCCGGTCCGGCGTCGGGAGTTATCCACAGGGCAGGGGTATTTGTCGTATAAGTCGACGGGGTGAAGCGGGTAAGCGGGGCGCATATAGCGGGGAAACGGGACGGCCGGGGCCGTGTGTATCGGTCGAGTGGAGCCGTGTAAACCGGATGTGCGGATCAGTCGTAGGAATCATAGGAATCCCACGCTTGGTGGGGGATCGGCATCGAACCGTCCCGGAGCCGGGACTTTGCCCGGGCCCACCGGGTAACGTCGGGGCGTGCCCGCCGACCCACTGCACCGCGCCGGAACGCCACAGCGCAGCACGACGAGCCAGCCGCCCAGCGGCTCGGGGGCGAGCGCGATCGAGGTCCGCAGAAGTAGCCGGCGCCGCCGGACGGTCTCCGCGTACCGCGAGGGCGATCGCACCGTCGTGCTGATCCCCGCCCGGATGTCGAAGGCGGAGGAGCAGCGCTGGGTCACCGTCATGCTCGACAAACTCGCCGCCCAGGAGAGCAAACGCGTCCTCGGCGACGCCGAGCTGGCCGAGCGCGCCGAGCGGCTGTCGGCGCAGTACTTCGACGGCCGCGCGCGTCCCGCCTCCGTGCGCTGGGTCACCAACCAGAACACGCGCTGGGGTTCGTGCACGCCGGCCGAGGGCAGCATCCGGCTCTCGCACCGGCTCCAGGGGATGCCCGACTACGTCATCGACTACGTCCTCTGCCACGAGCTGGCGCATCTGCTGGTGCCCGGTCACGGGCCGGACTTCTGGAGGCTCTTGGAAGCCTATCCGCGCACCGAGCGGGCCCGCGGCTATCTCGAAGGTGTCGTGGCCGCCGAACGGTTGCCGCACGTCCCCGGCGCGCGCGAGGAGTGAGCCCGGCGCCGTTCGTGCGCCCCCGGGTGCGGTTGTGTACCGGCTCTGTACCGGCTGCGTGCGTTGTCGGACTTTGCCGTTAGCCTGGCGCGACGCACTCACATTCGGGATGGGGGACGGTCGTAGCGCATGGCCAGGGAATTCCAACGCGGCCACAAGGCCAGGATCAGTGATCTCACGGCGGGCACGGACCTGTACGTAGGCGTGCAGATCTCCGCGCCCGGACTGAACTTCGACATCAGCTGCTTCGGCCTGGACGGCGACGAGCGCCTCTCGGACGACCGGTACTTCATCTTCTTCAACCAGCCGAAGTCCCCGGAGGAGTCCCTCCAGTTGCTGGGGGCCCAGGCGGGCGACACGGAGTCGTTCCGGGTCACCCTGGACCGGATCCCGTCGCACATCCGCAAGCTGTCCTTCACGGCGACCATCGACGGTGCCGGGCAGATGTCCCAGGTCGCCCCCGGTTACCTGCGCATCGTGGCGGGCGGCGAGGAGGTCGCGCGGTACTCGTTCAACGGGGCGGAGTTCTCCACCGAGCGGGCCGTGATGCTCGGTGACGTCTACCTCAAGGACGTGTGGCGGTTCGCCGCCGTCGGGCAGGGTTTCGACGGCGGACTGGAGGCGCTGCTGAAGAACTTCGGCGGCGAGGTGCTGGAGGACGAGACACCCGACGCCCCCCAGCAGCAGCCGCAGACGGGCGCCGCCCCCGGCTTCGCCCCGCCCGCCTTCGCCGTCCCGGCGTCCGCCCCTGCCCAGGCGCCCGCTCCGGCGCCCGCACCCGCCCCGGCCCCCGCGCCGCAGCCCGCCGCCCAGGGCTTCGCCCCGCACGCCGGAAGCACCCCGCCGCAGGGGTACGCCCCGCCCGCCGGAAGCACGCCCCCGCAGGGCTTCGCCCCGCAGCCCGGTCACACCCCGCCCGGCCACACCCCGGCCCCGGGCCCCGCACCCGTGCCGAACGTGCACGGTGCGCCGACGGTCATCGCCCCGCTGAGCCCGCCCGCCGCCGGCACGGTCCCGCCGCCCGCCCCGGCCCCCGCGCCCTACGGCCAGCCGCCGCAGCAGCCGTCGTACGGCGGTCAGCCCGGCGCGCCGATGCCCCCGGGATACGGCCAGCAGCCGCCCCCCTACGGCGCCCCGCCGGCCGCCCAAGTGCCCCCCGGCTACGGCCGGCAGCCCTACGGGCAGGGTCCCGGCCTGCAGCCCGCCGGGTACGGGGTGCCGCAGGGCGCCCCGCAGGGCGGTGCCGGTGTCTCGGCAGCGCTCCAGACGTTCAAGGAGACGCCCACCGGGCAGCGCTGGACGCTCCAGAACAAGAAGCTCGTCCGCGTCGACCTCGGCATGGGCGGGCAGCCCGTGCTGGCCCGGCAGGGCAGCATGGTGCTCTACCAGGGCAAGGTCGACTTCAGCTACAAGGGCGCCGGATTCGCCGGGCGGATCGTCGGCCACGCCACCGGCCAGGAGATGCAGCTGATGCGCTGCACCGGCCAGGGCCAGGTGTTCCTCGCCGAGAACGCCACCCAGCTGCACCCCGTCGAGCTCCAGGGCGACGCGATCTGCGTGTCCGCCGAGAACGTCCTCGCCTTCGACGAGACCCTGAGCTACGAGGTCCGCCGCATCGAGGGCCACGGCATCCCTGGCGGCGCGCTGTTCACCATGCAGTTCCAGGGCACCGGGACGCTCGTCGTCAAGACGCACGGCACGCCCGTCGTGCTGCCCGTCACGCCGACCACCTTCGCCGACTGCAACGCCGTCGTCGCCTGGTCGGCCGCCTCACAGGTGATCGTCTCCAGCCAGGTCCGCCTGCGCCGCAACGCCTACCCGGGCGACACGGGAGAGAGCGTCAACCTCCAGTTCCGGGGCGCGCCCGGCAACTTCATCGTCGTCCAGCCGTACGAGGTCTGAGGGAGCCCGTCATGAACCAGCCGCTCGCGGGCTACGCCCCCGCCCCCGTCACCGCCCGCATGGAGAACCACGGCCATCACATGCTGAAGGTCGCCATGCAGACCGGAAACGACCTCCTCGCGCGCGTGGGGTCGATGGTCGCCTACGAAGGCTTCGTCCAGTACGAGCCGAACCCGCCGGCCGTCCGCCAGATGGCCCGCGACTGGATCACCGGCGAGGGCGCGCCCCTGATGAAGTGCACCGGCGACGGACTGCTCTACCTCGCCGACTACGGCGCGAACGTCGTCGTCATCAACCTCAATGGCGACGGCATCTCCGTCAACGCCACCAATCTCCTGGCCTTCGACGCCCACCTGAGCTGGGGCGTGGAACGGGTCAAGGGGCTGGCCAAGTTCGCCGGCCAGGGGCTGTGGAACACGAAGATCTCCGGGCAGGGCTGGGTCGCGCTGACCTCCCGGGGCACGCCCATCGTCGTCGACTGCGGCGGCGGCGAGGACGAGACGTACGTCGACCCCGACGCGCTCGTGGCCTGGTCGCCGAACCTGAAGGTGAAGGGCAAGCGCAGCTTCAAGGCGCAGTCGCTGATCGGCCGGGGCAGCGGCGAGGCCTACCAGATGGCCTTCTCCGGCCAGGGCATCGTCGTCGTCCAGCCCAGCGAGGACAGCACCGACCGCCTCCGGATCCGGGGCTGAGGGGGAGCCAGAACGTCATGCAGAGCCCGCTTTTCGCGCACAACGACGTCCAGACCCAGGAGCGCTGGAGCCGCCAGAACGCGCAACTGCTCCGCGTCACCCTGGAGGGCCACGACGACATCCTCGCCCGCAAGGGCACGATGGTCGCCTATCAGGGACTGATGGAGTTCGACGCGGAGTACCAGAGCAACAACCAGGCACGCGCGCGTGCGTACACCGGCGAGGGCCTGGACCTGATGCGCTGTCACGGACAGGGCACGGTCTACCTCGCCAACCTCGCGCAGCACGTGCACATCATGGACATCGAGCAGGACGGGCTGACCGTCGACAGCTCCTACGTCCTCGCCATGGACTCCTCGCTGCACTACGAGGTCGTCGCCGTCGACAGCCTCTACGGCATCTCCGGCTCCGGGAAGTACCAGCTGAACATCACCGGGCACGGCAAGGTCGCCCTGATGACCTCGGGCTCGCCGCTGCTGATGCAGGTCACGCCCGACCGGTACGTCAACTGCGACGCGGACGCGATCGTCGCCTGGTCCGCCGGGCTGCGCGTGCAGATGCAGGCCCAGACGCACTCGTCCGGGGTCTGGCGCCGGCGCGGCAACACGGGCGAGGGCTGGGAGCTGAGCTTCATGGGCTCCGGTTTCGCACTCGTCCAGCCCAGCGAGCTGCTGCCGCCGCAGAACGCGGTGATCGGCGGCGGTATCGCCGCCCAGTTCGGCATGGGCCAGCAGGGCGCGCGCGGGCAGAACCAGGGCAACGTCTGGAGCTAGCTGCCGGTAAGGGGTGACTGCGAGGGCAGTCACCCCTTACACGGTCAGAGCCTGGCGCGGGTCGCCTCCACCAGTCGCCTGACCGACTCGTCCGCCACGTCGGCCACTTCGTCGTACGCGAACCAGCGCAGGTCCAGCGACTCGTCGCTGATCGCCTCCACGGCCCCGTCCGGGGCTACGGCGGCGTACTGGACGTCCAGGTGCCAGGCACAGGGCGTGTGGTGGCGGTCCAGGCGGACCGGGCCGCCAGGCAGCAGTGTCAGCCCGGCGATGCCGGACTCCTCGGTCGCCTCACGCAGCGCCGCCGCCCGCAGCGAGGTGTCCTCCGGCTCGCAGTGGCCGCCCATCTGGAGCCACATCCGCAGCTTCTTGTGGAGTGTGAGCAGCACCCGGCCGCGCTCGGGGTCGATCACCAGCGCACTCGCCGTGATGTGCCCGGCCGCGCAGGACTTCCACATGCCGTCGGGATGGGCCGCCAGATGGTCCAGATAGGTCTGGCGCAGGCCTTCCCGGCCCTCGTACGCCTTCAGCACGAGGACCGCGTCGTCGTACAGGGTCACTCGGTGTCGTCGTCCTTCTTGTGCAGGTCCGGCTTGTCGGCCGCCTCGCCGAGCATCTTGTCCAGCTCGGAGAAGTCCAGCTGCTCGCGGTGCACGAAGCCGTCCGGGTCGTCCAGGTCGCTCGCCGTCGGCAGCATGTCCGGGTGGGCCCACAGGCCGTCGCGGCCGTCGACCCCGCGCGCGTCCGTGAGCGAGGCCCACAGGCGGGAGGCGTCGCGCAGCCGGCGCGGGCGCAGCTCCAGACCGATCAGCGTGGCGAACGTCTGCTCCGCCGGGCCACCGGTCGCGCGGCGCCGGCGCAGGGTCTCGCGCAGGGCGTCGGCGGACGACAGACGCGGCTTCGCGGCCGCGTGGACCACCGCGTCCACCCAGCCCTCGACGAGCGCCAGAGCCGTCTCCAGACGGGCCAGGGCGGCCTTCTGCTCCGGCGTGTCCTCCGGCTGGAACATGCCCTGCTGGAGGGCGTCCTGCAGCTGCTCGGGGTTCTGCGGGTCGAACTGGCCGACCACGTCCTCCAGCTTGGCCGTGTCGACCTTGATCCCGCGCGCGTAGCCGTCGACCGCGCCGAACAGGTGCGAGCGCAGCCACGGCACGTGCGCGAACAGGCGCTGGTGGGCCGCCTCGCGCAGGGCCAGGTAGAGCCGCACCTCCTCCTGCGGCACGCCGAGGTCCTTGCCGAAGGCCTCCACGTTGGCCGGGAGCAGCGCGGCCTTGCCGGCCGGGCCGAGCGGCAGGCCGATGTCGGTCGAGCCGACGACCTCGCCCGCGAGCACGCCGACGGCCTGGCCGATCTGCGTGCCGAACATGGCGCCGCCCATCGAGCGCATCATGCCGATCAGCGGGCCCGCCATGGCCTGCATCTCCTCCGGCAGGACGTCGCCCATCGCCGCGCCGACCCGCTCGGCGACCGGGTCGACCAGCTCCTGCCATGCGGGCAGCGTCGCCTCGACCCACTCCGCGCGGGACCAGGCCACCGCCGCGGCGGAGCCCGACGGCAGGGACGTCGCGTCGTCCAGCCACAGGTCGGCCAGGCGGATGGCCTCCTCGACGGCCTTGCGCTCGGCCGCGCCGACGCTGGCGTCCTTGGTGCCGTCCGGGGTGCCCTGGGCGACCGTCTGGCGGGCGATCTGCTTGGCCATGTCCCAGTTCACCGGGCCGCCCTCGTAGGAGAGCATCTGGCCCAGCTGCTGGAACGCGGCGCCCAGGTCGGTGGGGTTCAGGGACCCGAACATCGCTGCGAGCGGATTGTCGGCGCCCGGGCCGCCCAAGCCTCCGGCTCCGGGCAGGCCGCCGAAGCCGAACGGGTTGGCCGGTCCCTGCCCACCACCGCTCTGCTGGTCCTTCTTCTTGCCCTCGTCGCCGTCTTCCGGCTCCTCCGGCGGAAGGCCGAAACCGAATGGGGTGTCACTCACGGGATTCCTCGGCTGGTAAGGCCACCGGTCTGTCTCCGGTGGCGCGGCTGCCCGACAACACCACCCAGCGTAGACACCCGGACCCGATCGGGCCTCGGTGCTTCGCCCACGGAAGGCCTGCGGCAGGATGGATACACCTGGTACGTACGCGTCACTCGCGCTCGTACTGAAGACAACCGCTGGAGACGCCCGGTGAGTTCCCCAGATCCGCAGGTTCGCGCAGCGCGAAACCCGTCAACCCGGTCCGCGGCCGCCGCCGTGCGCGGGCCCGTCGTCGCGGTCACCGGTGCCGCCGGCGGGGTCGGCGCCCTGCTCACCGAGCGGCTGGCCGCCTCCCGGGAGATCAAACAGGTCGTCGCCATCGACGAGCGGCGCGGGGAGTGCGCCGGCGCCGAGTGGCACATCCTCGACGTCCGCGATCCCGCCATCGCCGACAAGCTGCGCGGCGCCGACGTCGTCGTCCACCTCGCGCTCGACCTCGACCTGGAGACCGATCCGGCGGCGCGCTCGGCTTACAACGTCCGGGGGACACAGACCGTCCTCACGGCCGCGGCGGCCGCCGGCGTGCACCGGGTGGTGCTGTGCACCTCGGCCATGGTCTACGGCGCCCTGCCGGACAACGAGCTGCCCCTGTCGGAGGACGCGGAGCTGCGCGCGACCGCCGAGGCCACCGGGGTCGGCGACCTGTTGGAGATCGAGCGGCTGGCCCGGCGCGCGCCCCGCGCGCACCCGGGGCTCAACGTCACCGTCGTACGGCCCGCCGTACTGGTCGGGGGTACGGACACGGCACTGACCCGGTACTTCGAGTCGCCGCGGCTGCTCGTCGTCGCCGGATCGCGGCCCGCGTGGCAGTTCTGCCACGTCGAGGACCTGTGCAGCGCGCTGGAGTACGCCGTCCTGGAGAAGGTCGACGGGGAGCTGGCCGTCGGCTGCGACGGATGGCTGGAGCAGGAGGAGGTCGAGGAGCTGAGCGGGATCCGGCGGATGGAGCTGCCGTCGGCGGTCGCGCTCGGCGCCGCGGCCCGGCTGCACCGGATCGGGCTCACGCCGTCCCCGGCCGGGGATCTCGCGTACACGATGTACCCGTGGGTGGTCAGCGGCAGCCGGCTGCACGACGCCGGGTGGCGGCCGCAGTGGACCAACGAGGACGTCCTCGCGGAGCTGCTGGAGGAGGCCGCCGGACGGCACACCGTGGCCGGGCGCCGGCTCGGCCGCAAGGACGCCACGGCCGCGGGTGCCGCGGGGGCGACGGTCGCGCTGCTGGGCGCCGCCGCCGTCGTACGGCGGGCCCGCAAGGCCAGACGGCGGGTCTAGGGCGGGCCTGTAGAAGAATCCAGGCCTGTAGAAGAATCCAAAGGCATGCACGCGTGTGCCTGGTGAATCTCGTATTCCTCGTTGTCACAGGCGTGCGGCACCATGGGGTGCATGGCACACGCGAACGAGCATCCCGGTGAGCGGACGGCGCAGGATCCCATCAAGCTGATCGGCGTCCGGGAGACCGCGCTCTCCGTGGACGAGGTGTTCCGGGCCGTCGGGGACGACGCGGCCGGGGGTCTCGTGCTGTTCGTGGGCACCGTACGCAACCACGACGGGGGCGCCGACGTGGACGCGCTCGGGTACTCGTGCCATCCCAGTGCCGAGGCCGAGATGCGGCGGATCGCCGAGAAGGTCGTCGCCGGGTATCCGGTACGGGCGCTGGCCGCCGTGCACAGGGTCGGGGACCTGCGCGTCGGGGATCTCGCCGTGGTCGTCGGCGTCTCCTGTCCGCACCGCGCGGAGGCCTTCGAGGCCTGCCGCAAGCTGATCGACGACCTCAAGCACGAGGTGCCGATCTGGAAGCACCAGAGCTTTTCGGACGGCACGGACGAATGGGTCGGCGCGTAGCGCCGCCGCTCCCCGCCGTTGTCCGTCACCTGGAGCACTTCTGTCCCTCCGGTTGCGTAACCGCCCCCCTGGCGTGAGCGTTGTCGGTGCGGATGGTTAATCTGCTGATCAGTCAGTTGCGGACGCACATCGCGTTGGGAGGTCGGCATGGGGGCGCTTGTCTGGCTGCTGATTCCGCTTCTGGCCGCGATCGGTGGCGGCCTCTGGGGCAGCTGGGCCAATCGGACCCGCAAGGTGCGCGGTGACGGGCCCGAGCTGGACGGATACGCACGGTTCCGCGCGGCCATGGAGAAGTCCCACCCGGGCGCGGGCGGGGCCTGACGAGGGTGGCCCTGACGGGCCGCTGACAGAGGCGTCACGTACTGTCGTGCCATGCCACGCCGCACCGCGACGATGCTCGCCTCCACCCTGATGCTGATCGCGCTCCTGTGCGCGGGAGTGCTCATCCCCGTGCCGTACGCGGAGATGTCTCCCGGCCCGACCGTGAACACGCTGGGGAACCACGACGGCGAGCCGGTGCTGCAGATCACCGGGCACAGGACGTACCAGGCCGGCGGGCACCTGAACATGACCACGGTCCGGGTCACCAGCGCGGACTTCCGGATGAACCTGGTGGAGGCCGTCTACGGCTGGCTCGACCCCGACACCAAGATCGTCCCGCACGACACGCTCTACCCGGCCGGCACCACGGAGGAGCAGTCCTCGCAGCAGAACGCCGAGGAGTTCAGCCAGTCCCAGGAGAGCGCCAAGGTCGCCGCCCTGAAGGAGCTGGGCATCCCGGTGAAGTCCTGGGTGATCGTCTCCACCGTCCTCAAGGACTCCCCGGCCGAGGGCAGACTGCACGCCGGAGACGTGATCAAGGCCGTCGACGGCACGGCGGTCAAGCAGCCGTCCGACGTCGCCAAGCTCGTCACCAGGCACAAGGCCGGGCAGAACGTCGTCTTCACCGTCGTCCCCGCCAAGGAGCAGGCCGCCGCGGAGAAGGCGCACAAGACGGCGACCGCGACCCGGGACGTCGCCCTCACTACGAAGGCGTCCGACGACAGCGGGCCGAAGCGGGCCGTCGTCGGCATCTCCGCCGGGACCGACCACACCTTCCCCTTCACCATCGACATCAAGCTCGCCGACGTCGGCGGCCCCAGCGCCGGTCTGATGTTCGCCCTCGGGATCTACGACAAGCTCACCCCGGGCGACCTCACGGGCGGCAAGTTCGTCGCCGGCACCGGGACGATCGACGACAACGGCACGGTCGGCCCGATCGGCGGCATCGAGATGAAGACCATCGGCGCCCGCGACAAGGGCGCCCAGTACTTCCTGACGCCCGCCGACAACTGCGCGGCCGCCGCCAAGGACACCCCGGGCGGGCTCACCCTGGTCAAGGTGAAGACCATCGGCGACGCGCTCGGCGCGCTCAAGGACATCCGCAGCGGGAACACCGGCGCACTGCCCACGTGCACCACCAAGGGCTGACCGGGACGCGACACGGCTGGGGGCGCCCCGTGCGGCGGGAGCGCCCCCATCGCCCGTCGCCGTACCGGGAAGAGATCAGTCCTCGAACGTGGCCCTCAGTGCCTCCGCCAGGCCGGGCACCAGGTCCGGGCCGGTGAGCACCTCCGTCGGGGAGTCCTTCTCGCGCAGCCGGATGGCCGAGTCGCGGGTGCCGTCGCGCAGCACCGCGACCGTCATCCGGACCTCCTGGCGCTCGGGGTGCTGCGCGACCCACTTGGCCAGCTTGGCCTCGCTCAGGTTCTGCGGGACCTGCGCCTCGGCGGACGGCGGCAGCATCAGGCGCTCCACCGTCAGCGCGCAGCCGGCGACCGCGTCGGGCCAGGCGATGGTGCCGAGGAAGTCGTCGAGTGGCTTGCCGGACGGAAGCTCGTCCTGCTCGATCGGGGTGAGACCGGTGGTCTCGGGCTCGTCCGCGTCGAGGCCCAGCTGGGCCGCGAGCGAGGGTTCCTGAGCCCGCAGCCGTGCGGTGTCGACAAGGGCGAAGAGGCGAGCGGGCTGGTCCCAGCCGAGGCCGGAGACGTACTCGTCGATCTCGAGTACGGCCCGGGTGAGCGGGCTCGCTGCCATGGGAGTGTTGGACATGGTCACAATCCTGCCTCGTTCATGGCCGGAATCGGGAACCGAGCAAACGCTGAGTAAGTTGCATAGGTGTGGGTCCGCGATCACGGGGGGCCACGGCGGGTCCGCGATCACGAGGGCCTGACTGACGGATCGACAGCGACTTCGAGGTGCGCACCTTGGCTTTCCAGATGCCGGACCGCGGCGGAGGCCCGTCGGGGCCACGGATCAGAGCGGGCCGCCCGTCCCGGGGGGCACGGACCCTGCTCATGACACTGGGCGTCCTGGCCGTCCTCGGCATGGCGTTCACCATGTTCGCGGGCTTCTGGACGGACTGGCTCTGGTACCGGTCGGTGCACTACTCGTCGGTGTTCACGACCACGCTGTGGACCAAGATCGGGCTGTTCTTCGTCTTCGGTCTGCTGATGGCGGTCGCCGTCGGGGTCAACATCTGGATCGCGCACCGGCTGCGGCCCCCGCTGAGCGCCATGTCCATGGAGCAGCAGAGCCTCGACCGCTACCGCATGGGCATCGCGCCGTACAAGAAGTGGCTGCTGCTCGCCGTCACCGCGCTCGTCGGGCTGATCGCGGGCGCCTCCGCGGCCGGCCAGTGGCGGCTGTGGCTGATGTGGGTCAACGGCGTGCCCTTCCACCAGAAGGACCCGCAGTTCCACCTCGACGTCTCCTTCTACGCCTTCGACCTGCCCTGGTACCGCTTCCTGCTGGGCTTCGGCTTCGCCGCCGCCGTCCTGAGCCTGATCGCGGCCGCGCTCACGCACTACCTGTACGGCGGGCTGCGCCTGACCAGCCCGGGCGCCCGTGCCACCGCCGCCGCGACCGGCCATCTCTCGGTGCTGCTCGGCCTCTTCGTCGCCCTCAAGGCGGTCGCCTACTGGCTCGACCGGTACGGCCTGGCCGTCAAGTCCAGCGACTTCAAGGCCACGGGCAACTGGACCGGTCTGCGCTACGTCGACGCCAACGCCTATCTGCCGGCCAAGACCATCCTGTTCTGCATCGCGGTCATCTGCGCGCTGCTGTTCTTCGCCACCCTGTGGCGGCGCACCTGGCAGCTCCCGGTCATCGGCTTCGGCCTGATGGTGCTGTCGGCGATCCTGATCGGCGGGCTGTACCCCGCGATCGTGCAGAAGTTCCAGGTCCAGCCCAACGAGCAGGCCAAGGAAGCCCCGTACGTCCAGAAGAACCTCAAGGCGACCCGCGAGGCGTACGGCATCGACGACACCAAGGTCACCGAGTACGACGGCAAGTCCGACGCCCCGGACAAGACCAGGCTGCGCAGCGACGCCGATGCCGCGGCGAGCATCCGCATCATGGACCCGAACATCGTCTCGCCGACGTTCCAGCAGGCGCAGCAGATGAAGAACTACTACGCCTTCCCGACCAACCTGGACGTCGACCGGTACAAGGACAAGGACGGCAAGGAGCAGGACACGGTCATCGGCCTGCGCGAGCTGAACCTGGACGGCATCCCGAAGAACAACTGGATCAACGACCACTTCCGCTACACGCACGGCTACGGCGTGGTCGCCGCCAAGGGCACCGAGGCCGACGACCAGGGCCAGCCGGTCTTCACCGAGTCCGACCTGCCGTCCAAGGGCGACCTGGGGACGTACGAGCAGCGCGTCTACTACGGCGAGAAGACCACCACGTACTCCATCGTCGGCGGACCGCAGAAGGAGGTCGACTACTCGGCGGACAACGGCGACGAGAAGACCACCAGCTACACCGGCAAGAGCGGGGTCAACCTCGACAACCCGCTCAACCGGGCCGCGTACGCGGTGGCGTTCAACGACCCGCAGATCCTCTACTCGGGCGCCATCGGCAAGGGCTCGCGCATCCTGTACAACCGCACGCCCAAGGACCGCGTCGAGGCGGTCGCCCCGTGGCTGACCATCGACGGCGACGCCTACCCGGCGGTCGTCAACCACCGCATCCAGTGGATCGTCGACGCCTACACGACGTCGAACGGCTACCCGTACTCCTCCCGTACGACCCTCGGCGACACGACGGCCGACTCGCTGACCGCCACCAACAACAACCGCGCGGTGGTGGCCCAGCAGAACCAGGTCAACTACATCCGCAACTCGGTCAAGGCGACCGTCGACGCGTACACCGGCGAGGTCAAGCTCTACCAGTGGGACACCCAGGATCCGGTGCTGAAGACCTGGATGAAGGCCTTCCCCGGCACGGTGCAGCCGAAGCAGGCCATCTCCGGGGACCTGATGGCCCATCTGCGCTATCCGCAGGACCTGTTCAAGGTCCAGCGCGAGCTGCTCACCCGCTACCACGTGACGGACGCGCAGACGTTCCTCACCGGCAGCGAGGTATGGCAGGTGCCCGACGACCCGACCAACGACTCGGGCAGCGCGGTGCCGCCGTACTACCTGAGCATGAAGATGCCGGACCAGAGCAAGCGGTCGTTCTCGCTGACGACGACGTTCACGCCCAACGGACGCGACAACCTCAGCGCGTTCATGGCCGTCGACTCCGATCCGGGCACCGACGACTACGGCAAGATCAGAATCCTGAAACTGCCGACCAGCACGACGGCCGACGGTCCCAAACAGGTGCAGAGCCTGTTCAACTCCCGCTCGGACATCGCGGAGACGATCAGTCTGCTCACCCGAGGGCATTCCAAGGTCGAGTACGGCAACCTGCTCACCGTGCCGCTCGACGGCGGACTGCTGTACGCGGAACCGGTCTACATCCTGGGCGGCAGCAAGCTGAAGTACCCCCTGATGGGCAAGGTGCTGGTCAGCTACAACGGCAACACCGCGTTCGAGAACACCCTCGACCAGGCGCTCAACAAGGTGTTCGGGGTGCAGGGTTCGACCACCCCACCACCCGACACCGGCACCGCCAACCCGCCCTCGTCCAAGAACCCGACCGTCCAACAGGCCCTGGACGACGCCCAGAAGGCGTTCGACGCGGGCCAGCAGGCCCTCCAGCAGTCCGGCGGCCCGGACTGGACCGCGTACGACAAGGCCCAGAAGGACCTGAAGGCCGCGCTGAAGCGGGCCGAGGACGCGCAGGCCAAGGCGGGAAGCAAGAAGGGGACTTGATCAACACCGTCCCGCGCCGTGGTACGGTTGACCAGCAACGGCGCGGGGTGGAGCAGCTCGGTAGCTCGCTGGGCTCATAACCCAGAGGTCGCAGGTTCAAATCCTGTCCCCGCTACTGCATCGAAGGCCCGGATCCCAAGGGATCCGGGCCTTCGTGGTGTGCGAACTCACATACGGGCAGGAGGTACGGCCGCGCCGCCGTGAGGAGTTGAGGGGTGTGTGTTTGACTTGTCGTCCTGTGGGCATGTCGACAAAACGCTGAAGTGACCTCACGGGCTGCGGTATACCGGGTGTACCCGGGTTGATGGTGGTGCGACGATGGACGTTATGGGGGACAAGGCAACTCTGTTCGAGTCAGGGCGATTTGTGCAGCCTCCCGGTGAGGAGCCGACCCGCGACGACGTGACCGACATGGGGGACGCCGCCGAGGAGGTACGCCTCGGCCTCGCCGCGCAGAGCGGCGACGCCGAGGCCGCGAGCGTCCTCGGAGCCATCCTGCTGCGCCGCGGCGACCTCGACGGAGCCGAACCCCGGCTGCGGGCCGCCACCGCGGCCGGCGACCGCGCCGCCGCCAACAACCTCGGCGTTCTGCTGCACCAGCGCGGCTACCCCGAGGACGCCGCCGGCTGGTGGCGCATCGCCGCCGTGGCCGGCTCCGCCGCCGCCGCGCACGCGCTCGGCCGCTACCACCGCGAGCGCGGCGACGAGCCCGCCGCCGAGTACTGGCTGCGCCAGTCCGCCGAGCAGGGCCACGCCCTCGGCGCCTACGCGCTCGCCGACCTGCTGGAGCACCGCGGGGACGTCGGCGCGGAGCACTGGATGCGCGCCGCCGCCGAGCGCGGGCACCGCGAGGCGGCGTACCGGCTGGCCCGCGCCCTCGACCGCTCCTCGGGCCCGGAGGAGGGGACCGGGCCCGACAACGCTGTCACGGAGGCCGAGCAGTGGTACCGGCAGGCCGCCGCGCGCGGTCACCGCCGGGCCGCGCTGCACCTCGGGGCGATCCTGGAGAAGCGGGGCGAACTGAAGGAGGCCGGGCGCTGGTACCTGACCTCGGCCAAGGACGGCGAGGCCCGCGCCGCCTGCGCGCTGGGCTTCCTGCTGCGCGACGCCGGGGACACCGAGAGCGCGGCCGTGTGGTGGCTGCGCGCCGCCCAGGACGGCGACGGCAACGCGGCCAACGCGCTCGGCGCGCTGCACGCCGAGCGGGGCGAGACACAGACCGCCGAGCGCTGGTACCGGGCGGCGCTCGACGCGGGCGACGACAACGGCGCGTACAACCTCGGGCTGCTCTGCGCCGAGCAGGGGCGCACCGCGCAGGCCGAGCAGTGGTACCGGCGGGCCGCCTACGCCGGGCACCGGGAGGCGGCGAACGCGCTCGCCATCCTGCTGCTCCAGGGCAGCGACACCACCGGCGCCGAGCCGTGGTTCTCCAAGGCCGCCGAGGCGGGCAGCGTGGACGCCGCGTTCAACCTCGGCATCCTCTACGCCGGGCGCGGCACCGGACCGGACGCGGAGACGGCGCTGCGCTGGTACGAGCGGGCGGCCGCCGCCGGGCACACCGAGGCCGCGCTCCAGGTCGGGATCGCCCGGCTGCGCGAGGGCGACGAGCAGGAGGCCGAACGGCATCTGCGGTGCGCGGCGGGCGGCGGCAGCGCGGAGGCGGCGTACCGGCTGGCCACGCTGCTCGACGCGCGCCGGCCGCCGGAGCCGGCGCACGAGCTGGGCGAGATCGTGCACGAGAAGACCGAGTGCGAGGAGTGGTACGAGCGCGCGGCCACGCAGGGGCACCGGCGCGCCCAGGTGCGGGTCGGCATGCTGGCCGCCGCGCGGGGTGACGTCGTCGAGGCGGCGCGGTGGTACCGGGAGGCGGCGGAGGCCGGCTCGCGCAACGGCGCCTTCAACCTGGGGCTGCTGCTGGCCCGGGAGGGCAGCGAGCCGGAGGCGGCGGTGTGGTGGACCCGTGCCGCCGACGCCGGGCACGGCCGGGCGGCGCTCCGGCTGGCCCTCGTCTACGCGCGTCGGGGCGAGCTGGCGGAGGGGCAGCGCTGGGCGGACCGCGCGGTGGCGCTGGGGCCGGCCGAGGTGGCGGAGCGGGCGGGGCGGCTGCGGGACGCGCTGCGCGAAGAGCTCTCGGCGTGAACACGTGACCCCGGCCACGTCCGGGGAAACGGATTTGCGTCCGTGGACCTCCCTCACGTAATGTCGTGTTCACCGACGCGGGGTGGAGCAGCTCGGTAGCTCGCTGGGCTCATAACCCAGAGGTCGCAGGTTCAAATCCTGTCCCCGCTACTGAAGGCCTGGGGCCGGAATCCAGAAATGGATTCCGGCCCCAGGTGCGTTTGCGGCAGGCGCGTTCGGAAGAAAAAAAGAGGGGGCTCAAGCCCCCTCGGTCGCCCCCTCGGTCACGCGCCCGCGCAGTCCGGGCACAGCCCTCGGTACGTCACCTCGACGTCCGACACCGTGAAGCCGAAGCGCTCCGTGTCGGGGAGGTCGGCGAGCGGGTTGCCCGTCGGGTGGACGTCGCGGATCGCGCCGCAGCGGGCGCAGACCAGGTGGTGGTGCGGGCGGTGCGCGTTCGGGTCGTACCGCTTCGCGCGCTTGTCCGTCGCGACTTCCAGCACCTCGCCGAGGGAGACCAGCTCACCCAGGGTGTTGTAGACGGTCGCCCGGGAGATCTCCGGCAGCTTCGCGACAGCGCGCGCATGGACCTCGTCGGCCGTCAGGTGGACGTGCTCACCGTCCAGGACCTCGGCCACCACGCGTCGCTGCGCGGTCATCCGCCATCCGCGTCCACGCAGCCGTTCCAGAAGGTCGCTCATGGCCACCAGCCTAACAGGAAGGCGGACCAGGACGGGAATAGGTGTGAGATTGGAACACTGTTTGACTTAGATCTAGTCCAATGTAGGATCGAGAACGACTTTGGCCACAGGACAGGACTGTTCAGAAATGACGCAGGAGGCGCACGTGACGCAGGGACCGCTCACCACGGAGGCCGGTGCCCCGGTCGCCGACAACCAGAACAGCGAGACGGCCGGCGTCGGCGGGCCGGTCCTGGTCCAGGACCAGCTCCTGCTGGAGAAGCTCGCCCACTTCAACCGGGAGCGCATCCCCGAGCGCGTGGTGCACGCGCGCGGTGCGGGTGCGTACGGCACCTTCACGGTCACGGCGGACGTCACGCCGTACACGCGGGCCGCCTTCCTCTCCGAGGTCGGCAAGGAGACCGAGACCTTCCTGCGCTTCTCGACCGTGGCCGGAAACCTCGGTGCCGCGGACGCCGTCCGCGACCCGCGCGGCTTCGCGCTGAAGTTCTACACCGAGGAGGGCAACTACGACCTCGTCGGCAACAACACGCCGGTGTTCTTCATCCGGGACGCGATCAAGTTCCCGGACTTCATCCACACCCAGAAGCGCGACCCGTACACGGGCAGCCAGGAGGCCGACAACGTCTGGGACTTCTGGGGGCTCAGCCCCGAGGCGACCCACCAGGTGACCTGGCTGTTCGGCGACCGCGGCATCCCGGCGTCGTACCGGCACATGGACGGCTTCGGCTCGCACACCTACCAGTGGAGCAACGAGGCGGGCGAGGTCTTCTGGGTCAAGTACCACTTCAAGACCGACCAGGGGATCAAGAACCTCACCGCCGGTGAGGCCGCGGTGCTCGCGGGCACGGACCCCGACTCCCACCAGCGCGATCTGCGCGAGGCGATCGAGCGCGGGGAGTTCCCGAGCTGGACCGTGGGCGTGCAGATCATGCCGGCGGCGGACGCGGCGACGTACCGCTTCAACCCGTTCGACCTGACCAAGGTGTGGCCGCACGCGGACTATCCGGTCATCGAGATCGGCCGGCTGGAGCTGAACCGCAATCCGCGGAACGTCTTCGCCGAGGTCGAGCAGTCGATCTTCAGCCCCGCGCACTTCGTGCCGGGCATCGGCCCCTCGCCCGACAAGATGCTCCAGGGCCGCCTGTTCGCGTACGGCGACGCGCACCGCTACCGCGTCGGCATCAACGCCGACCACCTGCCGGTGAACCGGCCGCATGCTACCGAGGCGCGCACCAACTCCCGGGACGGCCTCCTCTACGACGGCCGGCACGGCGGCGCGAAGAACTACGAGCCGAACAGCTTCGGCGGGCCGCGGCAGACCGGCCGTGCGCTGTGGGAGCCCACCTCCGTCGACGGCCCCACCGGCGGCCACCCGACCCCGGCGCACGCCGAGGACGACGACTTCGTACAGGCGGGCGACCTCTACCGGCTGATGTCGCAGGAGGAGAAGGAGCGCCTGGTGGCGAACCTCGCGGCCGCGATCGCGCCGGTCTCGCGCGAGGACATCGCCGAGCGGGCGGTCGGCAACTTCGCACAGGCCGACACCGACTTCGGCAAGCGGCTGGAGGCGGCGGTGCGCGCGCTGCGCGGCTGAGGCGCGCACGAGCCGGTGGCACGGTCGGTGCTGCCCCCCGGTGCCTTGAAGACCTGGGGTACTCCCAGGCGGGCCGGACCCCACGGTGCTCGGGGTCCGGCCCGTTTCGCATGCCCCCGTCGCGCGTGCTCAGAGTGCCGGTGCGGGCGCGCGGGCCGGGAGCCAGCAGCGGATGATGTCGCGGACGGAGACGATCCCGGCCACCTCGCCCCGGTCGAGGACGATCAGGTGCCGGAAGCCGCCGCGGGTCATGGCGTGGGCGGCTTCCTGGAGTGACCAGGTGGGGGCGGCGAAGACGACGTCGGTGGTGGTGTGGGCGTGGGCGCGTTCCGTGTCCGGGTTCTGGCCGAGGCCGACGGAGTTGAGGATGTCACGTTCGGTCAGGACGCCGATGCCGCCGGAGTCCGGGTCGAGGACCACGGCGGCGCCGGTGCGGCGGGCGGACATCAGGGTGGCCGCCTGGCGAAGGGTGTGGGCGGGGCCGACGGTGAGGATCACCGTGCTCATGGCATCGCGGACGAGCATGGATGGTCCACCTCCTAGGAATCTCACGAGAAGAGATTCACAAGTTCACAAATGGGGGTGGAGTCAGAGTGACAGGTAAAGGGAGGGTCAACAAGGGGGTGCGCGAGGTCAGTTGAAGGCGTGCGCGCTCTCCCTCGCTGTCAGCCGCGCGGGTTGAGATACCGCAGCAGCTCGTCGTGGAGCAGGCCGTTGGACGCTGCCGCGTTTCCGCTGTGCGGCCCCGGGTGGCCGTCGAGGCCCGTGAACATGCCGCCGGCCTCCGTGACGACGATCGCGGTGGCGGCCATGTCCCACAGGGACAGCTCGGGCTCGGCGCACATGTCGACGGCGCCCTCGGCGACCATCATGTAGGGCCAGAAATCGCCGTACGCGCGCGTGCGCCACACCTGGCGGGTGAGGTCCAGGAAGCCGCCGAGGCGGCGCTGCTCCTCCCAGCCGGACAGGGAGGAGTACGCGAAGGAGGCGTCCGCGAGCTTGCCGACGCCGGAGACGTGGATGCGGGAGGCCGCGGTGAGGTTGCGGCCGGTGAAGGCGCCGTGGTCCTTCGCGGCCCACCAGCGGCGGCTGAGGGCGGGGGCGGAGACGACGCCGACGACGGGCTGGTAGCCGCCCTCGCCCGCCTCCATCAGGGAGATGAGCGTGGCCCAGACGGGGACGCCGCGGACGTAGTTCTTGGTGCCGTCGATCGGGTCGATCACCCAGCGGCGGGGCCCGCTGCCCTCGATCCCGTACTCCTCGCCGAGGACCGCGTCCCGCGGGCGGGCGCGTTGCAGCTGGCCGCGGATGAGCTCCTCCGCCGCCTTGTCCGCCTCGCTCACCGGCGTCATGTCCGGCTTCGTCTCCACCTTCAGATCGAGAGCCTTGAAACGGTCCATGGCGATGGCGTCTGCGGCGTCCGCGAGAACGTGGGCGAGGCGCAGGTCATCGAGGTAGTCCGGCATGGGGGAACCGTATCTGCCGGGGTCGGGCTGGGGCCAGCGGGGCGCGGCGGGTCCGGCCGTTCCCACCCGGTCGACACGGTCGTTTCCATCCGGACGGCGCGCTCGCTCGCACCCGGTCGGCGCCAGGGCCACCGCCGCGCGGCCCGGCGCGCGGTCCGCGCCCGCGCCCCCTTGACAGTGCCTGCGGCCGCGTCAACTCTGGGCGCAGAACTGGTCTGGCCCAGGGAGGCGACGATGCCTGCTGCCCGGGAGTCCTTGCTGGACGCCGCTTTCACGGCGCTCGCGCGCCGGCCGTGGTCCGCGGTGCGGATGGTCGACGTGGCCGCGACGGCCGGGGTGTCCCGGCAGACCCTGTACAACGAGTTCGGCAGCAAGGACGGCCTCGCCCGGGCTCTGGTGCGGCGGGCGGCCGACCGCTACCTCGCCGGTGTCGAGCGGGCCCTCGCCGGCTCCGCCGAACCCCGCGAGCGGCTCACCGCCGTCGCCGAGTGGACCAGCTCCGCCGCGCGGGAGAACGCGCTGGTACGCGCCATGCTCACCGGCTGCTGGAGCGAGCGGCTGCCCGCCCCGCCGCTCGCCGCCGTACCGTCCTCCTCCACGGTGCCCGCACAGCGCCGCGCGGACGGGCCGCTGCCGACGCCCCGCGACCTCGTCCGGATCGTGCGCGACCGCGCGGCCACCGCCCTGGCCGGACCCGCCGCCGGCCCCCTCGACACCGCCGAACTGGCCCACCCCTGCGAACTGGTCGTCCGCCTCGCCCTGTCCTGCGTCGCGGCCCCGCCGGGGGAGGGCGGCGTCGCGGAACTGGTCCGCGCGGTGGTTCCGCAGCAGGCGGTCCAGCGGGTGTGGGCGGCCGGACTGCCGTACGGATCAAGGGGGTTCGACGCCGGGGTCTAGTGTGCCGAGCCCGACAGCTGGAGCCCGATGACCCCGATGATGACGAAGCTGATCGACACGATCTTCAGCGTGGACACCAGGTCGCCGAGGAAGACCATGCCGTAGATCGCCGTGCCCGCCGCGCCGATCCCCGTCCACACCGCGTACGCGGGGCCGACGTCGAGCTTCTTCAGGGACAGGGTCAGCAGACCGAAGCTGCCCAGCGCGAAGCAGGCGAAGGCGATCGTCGGCCACAGGCGGGTGAATCCGTGTGAGAGCTTCAGGCACACCGCGAAACCGGTCTCCAGCATCCCGGCCACGACCACCAGCAGCCACGCCATGCGCCGTCCTCCCGTTGATCCGGCTCACCGGTTCGGTGCGAGTATGCACTTACCGGCCTCTCATCCGGCCAAACAACGTGGTGGTCAGTCGCCTTCCCGGCGCTCCCGGGTGGCCAGCAGCCGGCGCAGCGAGTACAGCCGTGCCGGATCCGCGTGACCCTCCTCGACCCAGGCGTCCAGCGCGCAGTCCGGCTCGTCGTGGCTGCACGCGCGCGGGCAGCCCTCCGTACCGGGTTCGAGGTCCGGGAAGGCGTGGATGACGCGGAAGGGGTCGATGTGCGCGAGGCCGAAGGAGCGCACGCCCGGGGTGTCGATGACCCACCCCTCGTCATCGCTGAGCGGCAGTGCCAGCGCCGAGGTCGTGGTGTGCCGGCCCCGGCCCGTCACGGCGTTGACGTGTCCCGTCGTACGCCGCCGGTCCTGGGGGACGAGCGCGTTGACGAGGGTCGTCTTGCCGACGCCGGAGTGGCCGACGAACGCGGTGATCCGGCCGTCCAGATGCGTGCGCACCCGGTCCGCCGCGTCCCCGTTCTCCAGCTCCTCGCGGCTCGTGACGACGTACGGGATGTCGAGGTCGCCGTAGAGCTCCAGCAGCCTGTCCGGCGGGGCCAGGTCCGACTTCGTCATCACCAGCAGGGGCTCCAGACCGGCGTCGAACGCGGCCACCAGGCAGCGGTCGATCAGCCGGGGGCGGGGCTCCGGGTCGGCGAGCGCCGTGACGATCGCCAGCTGGTGGGCGTTGGCGACGACCACCCGCTCGTAGGGATCGTCGTCGTCGGCCGTGCGGCGCAGCACCGAGGCGCGCTCCTCGATGCGGACGATCCGGGCGAGCGTGTCCTTCCTGCCGGACAGGTCGCCGACCAGCGCGACCCGGTCGCCCACCACGGCGGCCTTGCGGCCCAGTTCGCGGGCCTTCATCGCCATGACCGGACGGCCCTCGACCAGACAGGTCAGCCGCCCCCGGTCGACGGTGAGGACCATGCCCTCGGCCGCGTCCTCGTGCTTGGGCCGGATGTGGGTCCGCGGCCGGTTGCCCTTGCGGTTGGGACGGGTGCGGATGTCGTCCTCGTCGGTGTGCTTGCCGTAGCGGCGCATGGCGTCTGTCCCTACTGCCCGAGCATCCCGGTCCACAGCTCGGGGAAGTCCGGCAGGGTCTTGGCCGTCGTCGCCACGTTCTCGATCCGCACGCCCTCGACCGCGAGGCCGAGGATCGCGCCGGCGGTCGCCATGCGGTGGTCCTCGTAGGTGTGGAAGGTGCCGCCGTGCAGCGGGCGCGGGCGGATGTGCAGACCGTCGGCCGTCTCCGTGACGTCACCGCCGAGTTCGTTGATCTCCTTGGTGAGCGCGGCCAGCCGGTCCGTCTCGTGCAGCCGCAGATGGGCCACGCCCCGCAGGGTGGAGGGGGAGTCGGCGAGGGCGGCCACCGCCGCGATGCCGGGGGTCAGCTCGCCGACGTCGCCGAG
This sequence comes from Streptomyces sp. NPDC025793, assembly GCF_055558375.1. Lineage (NCBI taxonomy): Bacteria > Bacillati > Actinomycetota > Actinomycetes > Kitasatosporales > Streptomycetaceae > Streptomyces > Streptomyces sp. NPDC025793. The sequence goes on from NZ_JBVHMR010000007.1 coordinate 282,338, forward strand.
GTCCACGTCGATACCGTGGATGACACCCGAACCGGTGAACACCAGCCCGTAGTCGGTGAGTTCACAGGAACCGCCCATCTCGGTGAAGATCTCCCGCAGCCGGTCGCCGGGCTGCGTGGTCCGCTCCGGCCAGTCGGGGATCGTCACCGTGCCGCCGGTCACCAGCGCGGCAGCGAGGAACGGCTGGGCGTTGGACAGGTCCGGCTCGACCGTCAGGTCCCGGCCGAGCAGCGCGCCCGGCGTCACCCGCCACACGTTCGGCTCGCCGCCGGACTCCGGGGTGTCCACCTGGGCGCCGACCGCGCGCAGCATGTCGACGGTCATCCGGATGTGCGGCATGGACGGGAGCGTGCTTCCCGTGTGGCGGACCTCGACGCCCTGGTTGAAGCGCGGGCCGGAGAGCAGCAGGGCCGAAACGAACTGGGAGGAGGACGACGCGTCGATCGACACCGGGCCGCCGTCCAGCGCCCCGCCGCCGTGCACGGTCAGCGGCAGCGCGCCCCGGCCGTCGTCGTCGATCCGGGCGCCGAGCACGCGCAGCGCGTCGATCACACCGTTCAGGGGGCGCTCGTACGAGCGGGGGTCGCCGTCGAACCGGATCGGGCCGTCGGCCAGCGCGGCGACCGGCGGCAGGAAACGCATCACCGTGCCGGCGTTGCCGACGTCGACGGTCGCCGGGCCGCGCAGGCCGCTCGGCACCACCCGCCAGGCCTCGCCGGTGCCGTCGGGGCCGACCCCTTCCTCGATCTCCACGCCCATGGCCCGCAGGGCGCCGGCCATCAGCAGGGTGTCGCGGGAGCGCAGCGGGCGGCGCAGCCAGCCGGGCTCGGAGGCGAGGGCGGCGAGGACGAGGGCGCGGTTGGTGACCGACTTGGACCCCGGCACGTGGACCGTCGCGTCGACGGCTCCGCTCGCGTGCGGGGCGGGCCAGAGTGCGGGAAGGGCGGTGTTCGGGGCCATGGGCCCACTTTATAAGGATGGGGCGGCGGTCAGCCCTCCAGCAGCCAGCGCCCGCCGCCGAGCAGCGAGCACAGCGACACCGCGTGGAACAGGAACAGCCACAGTCCCGCCGGGACGTGCGTCAGCCGGGACAGCTGGTCCGCGTCCGAGTCGCCGGCGCCGCCCCGGAAGCGCTTCGCCTGGAGTTCGAAGGGCGGGCGGACCCCGCCGAGCAGCAGGAACCACACCACCGCGTACGCGAAGGCGGCCTGCACCCGGGCGTCCGCCAGCCAGGACACCAGCACGAAGGCACCGCCGGCCAGGACCACGGTCAGCACGCCGTAGGCGTTGCGGATCATCACCAGCATCACGAGCAGCAGGGCCGTCGCCAGCCAGAGGAGCAGCGTGATGCGGCCGGAGGACAGCAGCGCGGCGCCGCCCAGGCCCAGCAGGGAGGGGGCCGTGTACCCCGCCGCGGCCGTCAGGATCATGCCCGGTCCGTACGGCTTGCCCCGGCTGACCGTGAGGCCGCTGGTGTCGGAGTGCAGCCGGATGCCCGTGAGCTGCCGCCCGGTGAGCAGGGCGACCAGGCCGTGGCCGCCCTCGTGCGCGATGGTGACCGCGTTGCGCGATATGCGCCACACCGGGTGCGGGACGACGACGGCGAGCGCGGCGGCGAGCGTGGCGATCACCACCCACAGGCCGGGGTCGGACTGGGTCCCGGAGAGCCGGTCCCAGAGACCGGCCAGCGAGGTGACGGCGAGGCTGTCCATAGGTCCGAGTGGCTCCCTGTCGTCGTGCGGAGTCTGGCAGTGTGACATGTATGTGCGGACGGTATGCATCGAGTCGTAGGCCCGAGGATCTCGCAGGAGTCTTTGAGATCGAGAAGTGGCAGCCGGAGGAGACCCTGGAGCCGGACTACAACGTGGCTCCGACCAAGGAGGTCTACGCCGTCCTCGACCGTCCTCTGAAAGACGCGGACTCCCCGCGTCCGGTTCGCCAGCTGCGTCGGCTGAAGTGGGGACTGGTGCCGTCCTGGGCCAGGACGCCCGAGGGCGGCGCCCGGATGATCAACGCGCGCGCGGAGACCGTGCACGAGAAGCCCTCCTACCGCCGCGCCTTCGCCGCCCGGCGCTGCATCCTGCCCGCCGACGGCTACTACGAGTGGGTCACCGGGAAGGACGAGCGCGACCTGGAGGTCGAGGGGAAGAAGAAGCGGCCGCGCAAACAGCCGTACTTCGTGCTGCCCGCCGACGGCTCGGTGTTCGCGATGGCCGGGCTGTACGAGTTCTGGCGCGACCGCACGCTGCCCGACGACCACCCGCAGGCCTGGTGGGCGACCTGCTCGGTGATCACCACGGAGGCCGAGCGGACCCCGCTGGCCGTGGCACCGGCGGACGGCCCGGGCACGCTCGCCGAGATCCACCCCCGGATGCCGCTGATGCTCACCCCGGACCGCTGGGACGCCTGGCTCGACCCGGCCCGCACCGACCCCGACGCCCTGCGCGAGCTGCTCGCCCCGCCCCCGCCCGGCCTCATGCGCGCCTACCCGGTCTCCACGGCCGTCAGCAACGTCCGCAACAACGGCCCGGAGCTGCTGAAGGAGCTTGAGGCGCCGGAAGAGGGCACACTCTTCTAGCGTGATCGAGATTGTCGAGACCGACGCCGGGACCGCACGCATCACCTGGCACAAGGCGAAGAAACCCCGGCTCGTCCTCGCCGCGAGCCACGGCGCCGGCGGGGGCATCGAGGCCCGGGACCTCCAGGCGCTCGCCCGGGCCCTGCCCGCGCACGGGGTGACCGTGGCCCTCGTGGAGCAGCCCTGGCGGGTCGCGGGCAAGAAGGTCGCGCCCGCGCCGAGGACGCTGGACGCCGGGTGGCGCGGCATCTGGCCCGCACTCGCCGGGATGGAACTGCCGGTGATCTCCGGCGGGCGCAGTGCCGGGGCGCGGGTCGCCTGCCGCACGGCGGGCGAGCTGGGCGCGCACGCCGTGCTCGCGCTGAGCTTCCCGCTGCACCCGCCGGGCAGGCCCGAGAAGTCCCGTGCGCAGGAACTGCTCGGCACCGGGGTGCCCACGCTCGTCGTCCAGGGCGGCAACGACCCCTTCGGCCGGCCGGCGGAGTTCCCGGAGGGTCCGTACGAGCTGATCGAGGTGGCGTACGGCGATCACGGGTTCGCGGTCCCGGCGCGCGCCGACATCACGCAGGAGCGGGCTCTGGAGATCATCACCGGCGGTGTCGTGGAGTGGGCCGCGTCACTCGGGTGACGGCAGGGAATGACTCGCGACCGGCCACTGTTGTGGCGGACAGAAGTGCTGAGGCCTCGGCACCGACGTCGCAGGAGAGGGAGTCCGCCGCATGGGTTCGACCATCTGCCCGGCCCGCAGCAGCAGCACTGACCTGGACTGGACGGTGCTGCCGGCGGCCAAGACCGCTCCTATTCGAGCGGCGGCGGGCACGGGTCGTGTTCTATCCTCCGAAACGAGTGGGACCGGTCTCGGTCCCGCCCGGGATCTTGAGGAGGTGGGTCCGGTCACCGGTACCGACGCAGGGACCGACAACGGCCAGGCGGAGCAGCCCGAGGGCCGGGGCGTGAGCGCGGAGGAGACCTCCGAGTCCAGCACGCAGCGCAGCGCGCGCTTCGAGCGGGACGCGCTCGAATTCCTCGACCAGATGTACTCGGCCGCGCTGCGCATGACACGCAACCCGGCCGACGCCGAGGACCTGGTGCAGGAGACGTACGCGAAGGCGTACGCGTCCTTCCACCAGTTCCGCGAGGGCACCAACCTCAAGGCGTGGCTGTACCGGATCCTCACCAACACGTTCATCAACTCCTACCGCAAGAAGCAGCGCGAGCCGCAGCGCTCGGCGGCGGAGGAGATCGAGGACTGGCAGCTCGCCCGCGCCGAGTCGCACATGTCGACGGGTCTGCGCTCCGCCGAGTCGCAGGCGCTCGACCACCTGCCCGACTCGGACGTGAAGGAAGCGCTGCAGGCGATCCCCGAGGAGTTCCGCATCGCCGTCTATCTCGCGGACGTCGAGGGCTTTGCGTACAAGGAGATCGCGGACATCATGGGGACACCCATCGGTACGGTGATGTCCCGGCTGCACCGGGGCCGCCGTCAGCTGCGCGGCATGCTGGAGGACTACGCGCGCGAGCGCGGGCTGGTCCCGGCGGGCGCCGGAGAGTCGAACGAAGCGAAAGGTTCGGGCTCATGAGCTGCGGAGATCCGCACGAGACGGACTGCAGTGAGGTCCTCGACCACCTGTATGAGTTCCTCGACAGCGAGATGCCGGACGTCGACCGCGACAAGTTCCAGCACCACTTCGAGGAATGCTCTCCGTGCCTGGAGAAGTACGGCCTGGAGCAGGCCGTGAAGAAGCTGGTCAAGCGGTGCTGCGGGCATGACGACGTGCCCGCCGACCTGCGTGCCAAGGTCATGGGGCGGATCGACCTGATCCGCTCCGGCCACACCGTGCCGGAGCACGACGTCACCGCCGCCACCCCGGAGAGCTGACCTCCCGGTCATCACCCGAACGTGCTAATCCTCAGGTCATAAGCCCCCTGCCCCTCGTTCCCGCCCTAGGCTCCAGCCTGGGGCAGGCGTGGTCGGGGAGGGGCGCGATGGAGGCGGTTCCAGCGAGAGCACGCGGCTACGTGGCCGCCGTCGCCGTGCTGGTACTGCTCTGCCTGCTGCCCCTGCCGACGGTACGCACGCCCTGGTGGGCGCTCGCCCTGCTCTCCGCGCTCTACGCCGGCTGCGAGTACGTCGTACGGCGCCGCCTCGGCGGCACCTTCCACCCCGTCCTGCTCGCCGCCGCGTTCCTGCTGCCGCCACCGGCCGCCGCGCTCGTGCCGCTGCCCGCCGCCCTGCTCTGCCCGGTCGAGCAGCGGCCCGCCCTGCCGCGGCGGGTGTGGCGTGCCGCGCAGCCCGCGCTCGCCGTGTGGGGCGCCGCCACGGTGCACTGGACGCTCGGCGGCCGGGACGCCGTCGTCACCTCCGACTTCCCCTACGCGCTGCTGCCCGCCGGCGCCGCCGTCCTCGCCTTCTGCGTGATCCTGACCGTCCTCGACGGCGGCATCCTGGTCGTCGCCGAGCGGGTGCCGCTGCGCCGGGCCTGGCGCGGGCTGCTGTCGCGCTCGCTCGCGCCGGTCGCCGTGCAGGGGCTCGCCGGACTGATGATGGCCGTGCTGTGGCGCAGCCCGTACGGCCCGGTCGCCGCACTGCTCGTACTGCTGCCGATGTACGTCTCCTGGTGGGTCTTCGCCCAGTACCACCGCGAACGCGCCGCCCACCAGGCCACCATCCGCGCCCTCGTGCAGGCCGTCGACATCAAGGACGGCTACACCCGCGGCCACAGCGAACGCGTCGGCCAGGCCTCGGTGCTGATCGCCCGCGAACTCGGCATGGACGACGAGCGCATCGAGGTGCTGCGCTTCGCCGGCATCCTGCACGACGTCGGCAAGCTCGGCGTCCCCACCCGTCTGCTGCGCAAGGAGGGCCCGCTGACCCCCGAGGAACGCCGCGTCATCGAACTGCACCCCGAGTACGGCCACGAGATGGTCCGCGGGATCTCCTTCCTCGGCGAGGCCCGCGCCGCGATCCTGCACCACCACGAACGCCTCGACGGCAGCGGCTATCCGTACGGCCTGGCCGGCGACCGGATCCCCGAGGCCGCCCGGGTCGTCGCCGTCGCCGACGCCTTCGACGCGATGACCTCCACCCGCTCCTACAGCCGGGCCCGGCCCGTCGAGACGGCCCTCGTCGAGCTGGAGCGCTGCGCGGGCGCCCAGTTCGACCCCCGGATGGTCGGCGCGCTGATCCGCGCCCTGCGCCGGCACGGCTGGCATCCCGCGGTCACCGCCGACGAGGCGCACACGCCGGTGCGGGCGGTGGCCGGCGGGGGGACGCTCCGGTGACCGCCCTGCGGCTGATCCACGGCGCGGCCGCCCTCACCGCGGCCGCGTCCCTCGCCGTCACGCTGGGCACCGGCCTCACGGACCGGGGGATCGCGCTCGCCTTCGGGGTGCTCATAGCCGTCGGCGAGCTGAACCGGTGGAGCGACTCGCAGGCCCGCCAGGCCGCGCCGCTCGCCGCCGCCGGTTCCCTGGCGTACGCCCTGCTCGGCGCCGACGCAGGCCGGCCCACCGCACATCGCGCCGCCCAGGTCGTCACCGTCGTCCTGGTCGCGGCCGTGCTCGGCGCCGTCCCCCACATCTGGTCCGGCCGCACCCCCACCCTCGACCATCTCGCCCGCCGCGTCCTGACCGTGGGCTTCGCCGCCGTCTGCTTCCAACCCCTGTACGACCAGGGCCTGTTCGCGTCCTGGGCCGGTCCCGTCTACGCCCTGCTGCTGATCGCCCTGCTCTGCCTGACCGGCCTGTGCGACGCCGTGCTCGCCGCCGCCCTCGGCCACGGCCGCACCCGCTGGCCGTTCGGCCCGCTGCTGCGCGAGCAACTGCGCGGGCTGCTCGGCATCGGCTCCGCCGTGGGCGCCACCGGCGCCGTGATGGCGCTCGCGGTCGCCGTGGTCGGACTGTGGGCGCTGCCCGTCTTCTGTCTTCCCCTGCTGCTCACCCAGCTCTCCGTCCGCCGCTACGCGGCCGTGCGGGCCACCTACCGGCAGACCATCGCCTCCCTCGCCCGCGCCACCGAGATCGCCGGCTGCACTCCCGCGGGCCACGCCCGCCGGGTCGCCGCGCTCGGCCTCGCCGTCGGCCGCGACCTCGGGATGGCCGAGGGCGAACTGACCGTTCTGGAGTACGCGGCCCTGATGCACGACATCGGCCAGCTCAGCCTCGTCGACCCGGTCCCGGCCGGCGCCACCGCCGCACTGCCGCCCGAGGAGCAGCGGCGCATCGCGCTGCTGGGCGGGGCCGTCGTCCGGCAGACCGGCGTGGACGCGGCGGTCGCCGTCGTGGTCGAGCGGCAGGCCGACCCCTGCCGGGAACAGCCCCTCGCGGCGCGCATCGTCCGGGCCGTGAACGCCTACGAGGAGAAGTCCCGGGACGCCGGCCCCGAGGGCCCCCTGCGGGCGCTGGAGGAGCTGCGGCTCGCCGCCTCGGGGGACTACGCCCCCGAGGTCGTCGAGTCCCTCGCCCGGGTGCTGGCCCGACCGCACGGCTGGCGGGAGACCGCTCCGGCGCGGGACGACGGGAGACGTACGGCACTGTCTGACCCCGTGCGCGGCTGGGTAACCCATGGGTAATGAGCGCCTTCCCCATCGCACGTGGTTGGATGCGAGGGAGAGGGTGTCCGGGGGCACAAGCCAGCCCACTGTGCGGAACTGGAACTGGCAGGCGGGAATCGTGAGGATCTTCGGCAAGGGACGGCACCGGCCCTCCGCCTCCTGGCGGCAGGCCACCGACCGCGCGTTCACGCTCATCGGCGACGGCCGCTACGAGGACGCGGGCGAACTGCTGACACGGGCCGCCGACCTGGAACCCTGGCTGTCGGAGTCCTGGTTCAACCTCGCCCTGCTGCACAAGTTCCGGCACGACTGGGAGCAGGCCCGCGCGGCCGGACTGCGCGCCGTCGCCCTGCTCGACCGGGAGACCGGAGCACCGGACTGGTGGAACGTCGGCATCGCCGCGACCGCTCTCCAGGACTGGCCGCTGGCCCGCCGCGCCTGGCAGGCGTACGGGCTGAAGGTGCCCGGCGGAGCCACCGTGGCCGCGGAACCGGTCGGCATGGAGCTGGGCAGCGCGGCCGTACGGCTCTCCCCGGAGGGCGAGGCCGAGGTCGTGTGGGGCCGCCGGCTGGATCCGGCCCGCGTCGAGGTCCTCTCCATCCCGCTCCCCTCGTCCGGTCGGCGCTGGGGCGAGGTCGTGCTGCACGACGGCGTCCCGCACGGCGAGCGCACGACGTCCGCCGGCCACTCCTACCCGGTCTTCGACGAGATCGAGCTGTGGGCACCCTCACCCGTGCCGACCTGGGTGGTCCTGCTGGAGGCGGCCACGGAGGCGGACCGGGACGCGCTGGAGCAGCTGGCCGCCGACGCGGGGTTCGCGGCGGAGGACTGGTCCTCCTCGGTGCGGCTGCTGTGCCGGATGTGCTCGGAGTCGCGGATGCCGTCGGACGAGGGCGAAGGGGAGCACCTGGATCCGCACGACCACAGCGAGCCCGGTCATCCCGGCCCGCTGGGGCACCGCACGGACGGGCAGCTGTGGGTGCCGGAGCGGGAGTGCGGGGTGGCCGCGCCGGCTTCGCTGGTCCGGGGGCTGCTGGACGGGTGGGTCGCCGACAGCCCGGACTCGCGGGACTGGCGGGACCTGGAAGAGGTTTGCTGAGCGGCCGGTGAGCTGTCGCCTTTAGGCTGTACTCGACTCTTTTGAAGGTTTTGCAGGAAGGCATACGTCGGTCATGGCGCAGCAGGACACCGATCAGCAGCACGCGGGCGTGCTCCCCGTCGGCGACGAGGGGTACGTCGTCGACACGGAGGACTGCGAGGAGCGCGAGAAGGCCTGGCGTGAGCGCGGCACCTCGCGGCCGATCACGGTCGTCGGCAACCCGGTGCTGCACAAGGAGTGCCGGGACGTCACCGAGTTCGGCGCGGAGCTGGCGCAGCTCGCCGCCGACATGTTCGCCAGTCAGCGCACCGCCGAGGGCGTGGGCCTGGCCGCCAACCAGATCGGTGTCGACCTGAAGGTCTTCGTCTACGACTGCCAGGACGACGAGGGCAACCGGCACGTCGGCGTGGTCTGCAACCCCAAGCTGGTCGAGCTGCCCGCCGAGAAGCGCCTGCTGGACGACAACAACGAGGGCTGCCTGTCCGTGCCGGGTGCGTACGCGCCGCTCGCGCGTCCGGACTACGCCGAGGTGACCGGCCAGGACGTCGCGGGCAACGCGATCAAGGTCCGTGGCACCGGCTACTTCGCACGCTGTTTGCAGCACGAGACCGACCACCTCTACGGCTACCTCTACATCGACCGGCTGTCCAAGCGGGAGCGCAAGGACGTCATGCGGCAGATGGCCGAGAACGAGCCACGCTACCCGGTCGTCGCCAACGACTAGCAGGCGCGGGTCCTCGGGCGCCCGGTCGGGATCACTCCCGGCCGGGCGCCCTTCGTATGACCGACTTCGCTCATCCGTGCGTCGCACAACCGATCGCTTACGGCTCTCCGGTGATCCCTAATCAGTCATAGATGGGGGGATTCTCGGCACCTTGGGGTAGTGAGTGGAGCAAATCCGTTCCCATGGCGGTCAGTTGTGGTGCTGAATGGGAACTGCGGGGATACGCAACGGCGCACGCCCGGCATGACAGGAGGGGCGTGCGCTCCTGGCGGCTGAGAGGGGTTTGTTCGTGCAAGCTTTCCCACACAGCACCACAGCGACACCTACGGCGGTCGTCGTGCCACCCTCACTGGCACTCCCGGTGATCGAGTCCGCCTTTCCCCGGCAACTGCATCCGTATTGGCCGCGGCTTCAGGAGAAGACCCGCCTGTGGCTGCTCGAAAAGCGGCTCATGCCCGCGGGCAAGGTGCAGGAATATGCCGATGGACTGTGCTACACCGACCTGATGGCGGGCTTCTACGTGAACGCCTCCGACCAGGTCCTGCAAGCCATCGCCGACTACAGCGCGTGGTTCTTCGTCTGGGACGACCGCCATGACCGCGACATCGTGCACGGCCGGGCGGGCGACTGGCGGCGGCTGAGGAACCGCCTGCACACGGCCCTCGACGCGCCCAGGCATCATCTGCACCACCCGGACCCGCTGGTCTCGGGGTTCGCGGACAGCGTCCAGCGGCTGTACGGCTTCCTGCCGCGCACCTGGAACCAGCGGTTCGCCCGGCACTTCCACGCGGTGATCGAGGCCTACGACCGTGAATTCCGCAACCGCACCGAGGGATACATACCCGGCGTCGAGGAATACCTCGCCCTGCGCCGGCACACCTTCGCCCACTGGATATGGACGGATCTGCTCGAACCCAGCGCCGGATGCGAACTCCCGGACGGTGTGCGGAAAAACCCGGCCTATCGCCGGGCCGCGCTGCTGACCCAGGAATTCGCCGCCTGGTACAACGACCTGTGCTCGCTGCCGAAAGAAATAGCGGGAGATGAGGTCCACAATCTCGGAATCAGTCTCATCACCCATGAGGGACTGACTCTCGAAGAAGCCGTGGATGAGGTCAGGCGGCGCGTCGAGGAATGCATCAAGGAATTCCTGGAGGCTGAACAGGAGGCGCTGCGCTTCGCCGACGCAATTGCCGACGGCACTGCCCCCGGATTAAGTGCCGGTGGCAAGGAACTGAGCACCGCGGTGCGGGCCTGTGTCGGCAATATGCGGAACTGGTTCAGCTCCGTCTACTGGTTCCACCACGAGTCCGGCCGGTACATGGTCGACAGCTGGGACGACCGGTCCACGCCCCCGTACGTGACGAACGAAACGGCAGGTGAGAAATGACCGTCGAGTCGGTGAGGCCGGTGGCCTCCGAGACGACCGAACCGCGCGAGGCGCCCCTGGCGGGCGGCGCCGTACCGGGTCTCGGGCACGGCCTGAAGCTCGTCCGCGACCCGCTCGCCTTCATGGCGGGCCTGCGCGAGCACGGTGACGTCGTGCGCCTGAAGCTCGGTCCCAAGACGGTGTACGCCGTCACCACACCGGCGCTCACCGGCGCCCTCGCGCTCAGCCCCGACTTCAAGATCGACGGTCCGCTGTGGGAGTCCCTCGAAGGGCTGCTCGGCAAGGAGGGCGTGGCCACCGCCAACGGCCCCACGCACCGGCGCCAGCGGCGCACCATCCAGCCCGCCTTCCGGCTGGACGCCATCCCCGACTACGGGCCGATCATGGAGGAGGAGGCGCACGCGCTGACCGAGCGCTGGCGGCCCGGCCGGACCGTCGAGTGCACCTCCGAGTCCTTCCGCGTCGCCGTCCGCATCGCCGCCCGCTGCCTGCTGCGCGGCGAGTACATGGACGAGCGCGCCGAGCGGCTCAGCAACGACCTGGCCACCGTCTTCCGCGGCATGTACCGCAGGATGGTCGTCCCGCTTGGACCGCTCTACCGGCTGCCGCTTCCGGCCAACCGCGAATTCAACCGGGCCTTGGCCGATTTGCATCTCCTCGTGGACGAGATCGTCGCCGAGCGGAGGGCAAGTGGTCAAAGGCCGGACGATTTGCTGACGGCATTGCTGGAAGCGAAGGACGACAATGGCGACCCCATCGGGGAACAGGAGATCCACGACCAGGTCGTCGCGATACTCACCCCGGGCAGCGAAACAGTCGCGTCCACGATCATGTGGCTGCTCCAAGTCCTCGCGGAACACCCGGAACACGCCGAGAAGGTACGGACCGAGGTCGAAACCGTGACCGGCGGCCGACCCGTCGCATTCGAGCACGTCCGCTCACTCACCCACACCAACAATGTCGTCGTCGAGGCGATGCGGCTCAGGCCGGCCGTTTGGATATTGACGCGGCGGGCGGTGACCGAAACGTCACTCGGGGGCTATCGCATTCCGGCCGGGGCGGACATCGTCTACAGCCCCTACGCGATCCAGCGCGACGCCCGCTCCTACGACCGCCACCTCGACTTCGACCCCGACCGGTGGCTGCCGGAGCGGGCCAAGGAGGTCCCGAAGCACGCCATGAGCCCGTTCAGCACGGGCAACCGCAAGTGCCCGAGCGACCACTTCTCCATGACCCAGCTGACCCTCATCACGGCGGCGATCTCGGCGAAGTACCGCTTCGAGCAGGTCACGGGGTCGAACGACACCACCCGCGTGGGCATCACGCTGCGCCCGCACGACCTGCTGCTGAAACCCGTGGAGTGGTGAGGTGACGGGTACGTCCTGATACCGGCGTGCGCTCACGCGGCGTGAGGGCCGCGGAACGTGCGCCGGTACGCGTTCGGCGTGGTGCCGAGCGCCCGCACGAACTGGTGGCGCAGCGCCGCCGCCGTGCCGAACCCGGTGCGCCAGGCGATCGCGTCCACGGTCTCGTCGGTGCCCTCCAGCAACTCCTGGGCGCGCAGCACCCGTTGGCGCAGGATCCACCGGTACGGCGTGGTCCCGGTCTCCTGCTGGAAGCGGCGGGCGAAGGTGCGCGGCGACATGTGCGCGCGGGCCGCGAGCTGCTCCACGGTCACCTCCACGTCGAGGTGCTCCTCCATCCACACCAGCACCTCGCCGACGGTGTCGCACGCGCCCTTCGGCAGCGGCCGCTCGATGTACTGGGCCTGCCCGCCGTCCCGGTGCGGGGGTACGACCATCCGCCGGGCGATCTTGTTGGCGACCTCGGGGCCCTGCTCCTTGCGCACGATGTGCAGACAGGCGTCGATCCCCGCGGCCGTACCGGCGGAGGTGATCACCGGATCCTCGTCCACGTACAGCACGTCCTGCTCGACGGCGATCCGCGGATAGCGCCGGGCGAGCTGCTCGGCGTGATGCCAGTGCACCGCGCACCGCCGGTCGTCCAGCAGCCCCGCCGCGGCCAGCAGGAACACCCCGGAACACACGCTCAGCACCCGGGCGCCGCGCCCGACGGCCCGGCGCAGCGCCGCCAGCAGCTCCTCGGGATACTCCCGCTCGGCATAGGCGGTCCCGGCCGGTACGGCGACGAGGTCGGCCTCCTCCAGCCGCTCCAGCCCGTACGGCGTGGACACGGTGAACCCGCAGTGGGTGTCGAGCGTCGGCCCCTCGGCGGAGACGACCGCGAAGTCGTAGACGGGCAGTCCCTCGTCGCTGCGGTCGATGCCGAACACCTCGCACACGACGCCCAGCTCGAAGGGGTGCACCCCGTCCAGCAGCACGGCGGCCACGTTCTTCAGCATGCTGCCAGTGTGCCTCGCCGGTGCGGAAAATGGTGGCAGTAATTCGAAGGTCTACGGCAGTCCTGCCACTGCCGGTCAGGAGCGTCCGGGACGACAGTGGTGTGCATGACCGGAAACCAGATTCAAGGCCTGATCGGAATGGTCGCCACCCTCGGCATCCTGCTCCTCCTGGTCCTGCCCTCCGCGATCGGCGCGGTGCGCGAGTGGCGCATCGACCGACAGCTCGGGCAGGCCCAGGGGGGTCGCACGCGGCGGGAGGCTCAGAAGTCCTCGTCCAGGTCGACGGTGCCCTCCACCGCGACCTGGTACGCCGACGGGCGGCGCTCGAAGAAGTTCGTCAGCTCCTGAACGCCCTGGAGCTCCATGAAGGAGAAGGGGTTCTCCGAGCCGTACACCGGGGCGAAGCCGAGGCGCGTGAGGCGCTGGTCGGCGACGCACTCCAGGTACTGGCGCATCGACTCGGTGTTCATGCCCGGCAGGCCGTCACCGCACAGGTCGCGGGCGAACTGCAGCTCGGCCTCGACCGCCTCCCTCAGCATGTCGGTGACCTGCTGCTGGAGCTGGTCGTCGAAGAGGTCCGGCTCCTCCTTGCGGACGGTGTCGACCACGTCGAAGGCGAAGGACATGTGCATGGTCTCGTCGCGGAACACCCAGTTGGTGCCCGTGGCGAGGCCGTGCAGCAGACCCCGGCTGCGGAACCAGTAGACGTACGCGAAGGCGCCGTAGAAGAACAGCCCCTCGATGCACGCGGCGAAGCAGATCAGGTTCAGCAGGAAGCGCCGGCGGTCGGCCTTCGACTCCAGCCGCTCCAGCTTCTCCACCTCGTTGATCCACGTGAAGCAGAACTGCGCCTTCTCGCGGATGGAGGGGATGTTCTCGACGGCCGCGAAGGCCGCCGCCCGGTCGTCCGGGTGGGGCAGGTAGGTGTCCAGCAGCGTCAGATAGAACTGGACGTGCACGGCCTCCTCGAAGAGCTGACGGCTCAGGTAGAGCCGCGCCTCGGGGGAGTTGATGTGCTTGTACAGCGTCAGCACCAGGTTGTTCGCGACGATCGAGTCGCCCGTCGCGAAGAAGGCCACCAGCCGGCCGATGAGGTGCTGCTCCTCGGGCGTCAGCTTCGCGAGGTCGGCGACGTCCGAGTGGAGGTCGACCTCCTCCACGGTCCAGGTGTTCTTGATCGCGTCCCGGTAGCGCTCGTAGAAGTCGGGGTAGCGCATCGGACGCAGAGTCAGCTCGAAGCCCGGGTCGAGCAGGTTCTGGAATCGGGAGGTGGCGGCGCGGAGCGCCGTCGTTGAGGGGTGGTGGTCGGGCGACGGGTGGGCGGGAGTGGTCATTACTGGCAGGCCTCGCAGGACTCGGGGTTTTCCAGGGAGCAGGCGACGGCGTCGGGGTCGGCGATCTGCTGGGCGGGGATGGTCTTCTGGGGTTGCGCCTGGGCCGCGCGGGCGATCCGGGTCGCCGGGCGGGAGCGCAGGTAGTACGTCGTCTTCAGGCCCGACTTCCACGCGTACGCGTACATCGAGGAGAGCTTGCCGATGGTCGGCGTCTCCAGGAACAGGTTCAGGGACTGCGCCTGGTCCAGGAACGGGGTGCGGGCCGCCGCCATGTCGATCAGACCGCGCTGCGGGATCTCCCACGCGGTGCGGTACAGCGCGCGCACCTCCTCGGGGATCCACGCGAAGTCCTGCACCGAGCCGTTCGAGTCGCGCAGCGCCTCACGGGTGCGGGAGTCCCACACGCCCAGGTTCTTCAAGTCCTGCACCAGGTAGGAGTTGACCTGGAGGAACTCACCCGACAGCGTCTCGCGCTTGAACAGGTTCGACACCTGCGGCTCGATGCACTCGTACACCCCGGCGATGGAGGCGATGGTGGCCGTCGGGGCGATCGCGAGGAGCAGCGAGTTGCGCAGGCCGACGCCGGCGATCCGCTCGCGCAGCGCGTCCCAGCGCTCCGGCCAGGTCAGCTCGGCGTCGTAGTGGTCCGGGTGCAGCACGCCCTGGGCCGTACGGGTCTTCTCCCAGGCCGGCAGCGGGCCGTTGCGCTCGGCGAGGTCGGCGGAGGCCTCGTACGCGGCGAGCATGATCCGCTCGGCGATCCGCGTCGAGAGGGCCCTGGCCTCGGCGGAGTCGAAGGGCAGGCGCAGCTTGAAGAAGACGTCCTGGAGGCCCATCGCGCCGAGACCGACCGGACGCCACTTGGCGTTGGAGCGGCCCGCCTGCTCGGTCGGGTAGAAGTTGATGTCCACGACCCGGTCGAGGAAGGTCACGGCCGTGCGGACGGTCTCGTCCAGCCGCTCCCAGTCGATGTCACCGCTCGCCGTGTCGACAAAGGCACCCAGGTTCACCGAACCGAGGTTGCAGACCGCCGTCTCGCCGTCGTCCGTGACCTCCAGGATCTCCGTGCAGAGGTTGGAGGAGTGGACCACGTGACCCGGCAGGGCCGTCTGGTTGGCGGTGCGGTTGGCGGCGTCCTTGAAGGTCATCCAGCCGTTGCCGGTCTGCGCGAGGGTGCGCATCATGCGGCCGTACAGCTCACGGGCCGGGATGGTCTTCTTCGCGAGGCCCGCCTGCTCGGCCTTGCGGTACGCGGCGTCGAACTCCTCGCCCCACAGGTCCACCAGCTCCGGCACGTCGGCGGGGGAGAACAGCGACCAGGAGGCGTCCGCGTTGACCCGGCGCATGAACTCGTCCGGGATCCAGTGCGCGAGGTTCAGGTTGTGCGTACGCCGGGCGTCCTCACCGGTGTTGTCCCGCAGCTCCAGGAACTCCTCGATGTCGGAGTGCCAGGTCTCCAGGTAGACCGCGGCCGCGCCCTTGCGCCGGCCGCCCTGGTTCACGGCGGCCACCGAGGCGTCCAGCGTCTTCAGGAACGGCACGATGCCGTTGGAGTGCCCGTTGGTACCGCGGATCAGTGAACCGCGGCTGCGGATGCGGGAGTACGACAGCCCGATGCCGCCGGCGTGCTTCGAGAGCCGGGCCACCTGGTGGTAGCGGTCGTAGATGGAGTCCAGCTCGTCCAGCGGGGAGTCGAGGAGGTAGCAGGACGACATCTGGGGGTGGCGCGTGCCGGAGTTGAAGAGCGTGGGGGAGGAGGGCAGGTAGTCGAGGCGGCTCATGAGCCCGTAGAGCGCGGCGACTTCGTCCAGCGCGCGCACGCTGTCGTCCTCGGCCAGGCCGCTCGCGACCCGGAGCATGAAGTGCTGGGGGGTCTCGATGACCCGGCGGGTGATCGGGTGGCGCAGCAGGTAGCGGCTGTGCAGGGTGCGCAGGCCGAAGTAGCCGAAGCGGTCGTCGGCGTGCGCGTCGACCAGGGCGTCGAGGCGGGCCGCGTGCAGCCGCGCGAACGCGGCGGTGCGGTCGGCGATGAGGCCCTCGCGGTGGCCGACGGCCACGGACTCGGTGAAGGACGTCACACCCTGCGAGGCGGCCTCGGCGCGGATGGCGAGGGTCAGCAGCCGGGCGGCCAGCCGCGAGTAGGCGGGGTCCTCGGAGATGAGCCCGGCGGCGGCCTCCGTGGCCAGTTCGCGCAACTCCGTCTCGTCGGACCGGGCGGACCGGCCGCGCAACGCGGCGGCGGCGACTCGGCCGGGGTCGGCGTCGGGGAGGTCGGCGGTCAGCTCGGTCAGGGTACGCAGCAGCGCGGCACCGGGACCGTCGGTGTCCAGGCCGCCTGCTGAAGCCGGATCTGCGGGCGCGATGGTCACGTGGGGCTCTCCCTCGCTCGGCACGGGGGCCTTGTGGAGGGCAGGGGCAGCCACGAGCGCGCACGCGTCGCGTCCACCGGCCCATTCCACGAGGCCCGGACGTCGGAAGGCACCCGGGCCGGACGGCCGGGCGCGTGCTGCCGGCAGGTCCTCGGACTGACTCCTGCGCGCGGATACGCACAAGTACACCGTTGCGGGACAGTTCCGGATTCGCACCGGATTCCCCTGCGACGACAGCGAGGATGAGCATACATCTAGTGCCGGGCTGCCGTGACACCCCCAGATGTTGTGTCTGTTGTGTGTCGCGCTGGCTTCAGAGCGTCAACTTGTGTATGACGGGGGACATGCGGAACGGGCCGCCGTCATGCTCGATGTCGGCGGCCCGCTGCGGGATGTGTCCGGTGTACGACGTGCTTCAGGGTGTACGGGTGTGCCTCAGTGAGCGGCGCCCGCCAGCTCCGTCTCGACGCCCGGGTCGCCCGCGTCCGCCGTGTAGTCCTCCGGGCGGGTCTCGTCCACGCCCTCGGGGGCCTTCAGCGCACGCAGAACCAGCGTCAGGACCACGGTGACGACGACGTTCAGGACGAACGCCGTCATGCCGATGTAGCCGATCTCGCCGATGCCGGGGATCTCCTTCGCCGAGCCGCCGAAGTGCTTCTGGGTCGGCGAGGCGACCCCGTACGCGGCGACCGTGCCGTAGACCATGCCGACCGCCCAGCCGGCGAGCAGCGCCCAGCGGTGGAACCAGCGGGTGAACAGGCCGCCGACCAGGGCCGGGAAGGTCTGCAGGATCCAGATACCGCCCAGCAGCTGGAAGTTGATGGCGACCGTCTTGTCCATGGTGAGGACGAAGACCAGGGCGCCGACCTTCACCAGCAGGGAGACCAGCTTGGAGACCTGGGCCTCCTGCTTCGGCGTGGCGTCCGGCTTGATGAAGTCCCGGTAGATGTTGCGGGTGAAGAGGTTCGCCGCCGCGATCGACATGATGGCCGCGGGCACGAGTGCGCCGATGCCGATGGCGGCGAAGGCCACGCCCGCGAACCAGCTCGGGAACATGTCCTCGAACAGCTGCGGGATCGCCAACTGCCCGTTGGTGACCTTGACTCCGGCCGCGATCGCCATGAAGCCCAGCAGGGCGAGCAGGCCGAGCATCAGGGAGTACAGCGGCAGGATCGTGGTGTTGCGGCGGATCACCTCACGGCTCTTGGACGACAGGGTCGCGGTGATCGAGTGCGGGTACATGAACAGGGCGAGGGCCGAGCCGAGGGCCAGCGTTGCGTACGTCCACTGGCCCGCCTCCGGGGGCGCGAGCGCACCGCGCGGCTTGCCCGTCGCCGGACTGACCTGGCTGAACGCATGACCGGCCTTGGCGAAGATGTCGTCGAAGCCGCCCAGCTTGATCGGGATGTAGATGATCGCCACCGCGATGACGAGGTAGATCAGGCCGTCCTTGACGAACGCGATCAGGGCGGGCGCGCGCAGCCCGGACGAGTACGTGTACGCGGCGAGCACACCGAAGGCGATCAGCAACGGCAGGTCCCGGACGAACCAGTTGCCGCTGCTGTCCCCGCCGACGCCCATCACGTCCAGCACGGCCTGGATGCCGACGAGCTGGAGCGCGATGTACGGCATCGTCGCGAGGATGCCGGTCAGCGCCACCGCCAGCGACAGACCCTTGGAGCCGAACCGGCCGCGCACGAAGTCCGAGGTCGTCACATAGCCGTGCTTGTGGGACACCGACCACAGGCGGGGCAGGAACGTGAAGATCAGCGGGTAGACGAGGATCGTGTACGGCACCGCGAAGAAGCCGGACGCGCCCGCCGCGTAGATCGCCGCCGGTACGGCGACGAAGGTGTACGCCGTGTACAGGTCACCGCCGAGCAGGAACCAGGTGATCCAGGTGCCGAACGACCGCCCGCCCAGGCCCCATTCGTCCAGCGAGTGCTCGTTCTCGGCCCTGCGCCAGCGGGCGGCGAGGAAGCCCATGACCGTGACGGCCAGGAAGAAGAAGATGAAGACGCCGAGCGCGACGCCGTTGACGCCGTTCTTCACTGCGCCGCACCTCCCTTCTGGGCGGCACGGGCGCGCTGGTCACGCTGCCACAGCTTGTACGCCGTCATCGTGAGCGCCGTGGAGATCAGCACCCAGAGCATCTGGTACCAGTAGAAGAAGGGGATGCCGATGAACGTGGGGTCGGTCTTGGCGTACGAGCCGACCCACAGCATCGCCACGAAGGGTGCGACGAGGCACACGCCGATGATCACGCGGACCGGTGTCACCACCGGTGGTCTCACTTCTGGTGCTTCGGACATGCCACGGATCTCCGTCCCCTCGCTGATCACCTGTGTAATGCGCAGGCAATCTAGGTGACGGTGTCACGGCAGTGGAAGACCTCGTCCGCATATCGGTATATCGATTCGGCGACGCCCACCGGCCCCGCCCCCGGCGGGAGTTACTCGACGGGCCGCTTCAGCCGCGCGACGAACTTGTAGCGGTCCCCGCGGTACACCGAGCGCACCCACTCCACCGGCTTGCCCTCGCGGTCCAGGGAGTGGCGGGAGAGCATCAGCATCGGCAGGCCCACGTCGGTGCCGAGCAGGCCCGCCTCGCGCGGGGTGGCCAGGGAGGTCTCGATGGTCTCCTCGGCCTCGGCGAGGTGGACGTCGTAGACCTCGGCGAGCGCGGTGTAGAGCGAGGTGTACTTCGCCAGGGAGCGGCGCAGGGCCGGGAAGCGCTTGGCGCTCAGATGCGTGGTCTCGATCGCCATCGGCTCGCCGTTGGCCATGCGCAGCCGCTCGATGCGCAGCACGCGCCCGCCGGCCGTGATGTCCAGCAGCCCGGCGAGCCGGTCGTCCGCCGTGATGTACCCGACGTCCAGCAGCTGCGAGGTCGGCTCCAGGCCCTGGGCGCGCATGTCCTCGGTGTAGGAGGTGAGCTGGAGCGCCTGGGAGACCTTGGGCTTGGCGACGAAGGTGCCCTTGCCCTGGATCCGCTCCAGCCGGCCCTCGACGACCAGCTCCTGGAGGGCCTGGCGGACGGTCGTGCGGGAGGTGTCGAACTCGGCCGCCAGTGTGCGCTCGGGCGGGACGGGAGTGCCCGGCGCCTGCGTCTGCGTCATGTCGAGCAGGTGCTTCTTCAAGCGGTAGTACTTGGGCACGCGTGCCGTACGGACGGTGCTGCCGGTCTCGTTCTCCGCACTGCTCACGTCGGTGCTCATGCCCTGCCTTCCCGGCTCCGGATGCCGAAAGCGACCGACTGACATCGGCCACGGCTCACATCGTGGCACGGCTTCTTGTGTCCGGAGTCCACCCGCACGCCCCGCGATCTCCTCTGTATACCGTCGCACCCCTGGTTGGTCTAGTCCATCACCCGGCCCTGCCGCTAGATCCCCTGCCAGTCCGGCTTGTTGGCGTAGGTGTGGCGGAAGTAGTCGGCGAGCTTCAGCTTGGACGCGGCCGCCTCGTCGACCACCACCGTCGCGTGCGCGTGCAGCTGGAGCGCGGAGGCCGGGCAGACCGCGGCGACCGGGCCCTCGACGGTCGCGGCCACCGCGTCCGCCTTGCCCTCGCCCGTCGCGAGCAGCACCAGGTGCCGGGCCTCCAGGATGGTGCCGATGCCCTGGGTCATGACGTGCTGGGGGACCTGGCCGATGTCGCCGTCGAAGAAGCGGGCGTTGTCGACCCGGGTCTGCTCGGTCAGGGTCTTGATCCGGGTGCGCGAGGCGAGCGAGGAGCACGGCTCGTTGAAGCCGATGTGCCCGTCGGTGCCGATGCCGAGCAGCTGGAGGTCCACCCCGCCGGCCGTGGCGAGCGCGCGGTCGTACTCCTCGCACGCCGTCTGGACGTCCTCGGCGGTGCCGTCGGGGCCGAGGAACGCGTCCATGCCGATGCCGAGCGGCTCCAGCACCTCGCGGCGCAGCACCGAGCGGTAGGACTCGGGGTGCTCGGCGGGCAGCCCCACGTACTCGTCGAGCTGGGCGATCCGCGCCCGCGAGGCGTCCACGGCGCCGGAGCGCACCTTCGCGGTCAGCGCCTGGTAGATGGGCAGCGGGGTGGAGCCGGTGGCCACGCCGAGCAGGGCGTCGGGCTTGCGTCGCAGCAGCTGCGTCATGGCCTCGGCGATCAGCTCGCCGCCCGCCGCGGCGTCCGGAACGATGACAACTTCCACGCTGGGCCTGCCGTTCTGAAGTGGGCTCGAAGTGGGCTCTGTGCGCCTCTATGTGGTTTAGACCAATCTAACAGAATCGCCGTTCGACGGTGTGGGAAAGGGGGGCGGAAGCTCCGGGGAACGTTCGGGTGGGGCGTCACGGCGCTCCGTGCGTGCCCTGACGGCGGGGTCAATTTTCTAGGGACCGCTATAAAATGCCTGTCATGGTGACGGGTCGCGACACGAAAGCGCAGGCGGGCGACGGCAGGACGCGCGGTCGGCCGCGCTCCTTCGACCGGGACGCCGCGCTGGAGAAGGCGCTCATGGCCTTCTGGGAGCACGGGTACGAGGCCACCTCGGTCTCCGATCTCACCCGGACCATGGGCATCGGGGCGCCGAGTCTCTACGCGGCCTTCGGCGACAAGCGGAGCCTGTTTGAGGAGGTCGTCCGCGTCTACACGGACACGCACGGCGGCTTCGGCGACCGCGCGCTCGCCGAGGAGCCCACCGCCCGCGGCGCCGTCGCCCGCACGCTGCGCGAGGCCGCCACCGAGTACACCGACCCCGCCCACCCCTTCGGCTGTCTGGTCGTGCACGCCGCGACCAACTGCACCAGCCCCGAGGTGGAGCGGCTGCTGCGCGAGCGGCGCAATGCCGGCGTCGCGGCCCTGGCCTCCCGGATCCGGGCGGACGTCGCGGCGGGGGTGCTCCCGGCCGGCACCGACGCCGCCGCCCTCGCCCGGCACACCGGCGCGATGATCCAGGGCATGTCCCAGCAGGCGCGCGACGGGGCGAGCCGGGAGGAACTGGAAGCTCTCGCGGAAATTGCCATGACCATCTGGCCCCAAGACTGAGCCCGGCGGGCTAGGCTGCGTGCTGCGTGGCATCGAGTGCCATCAGGTGTGTGTATCGAGTGCCATCGCTCGTGCGTGCCGACAAGACCATGGACACATCCTTGTGGTCTAGTCCACAATTCCAAGAGAACACAAAAGCCTCCGCCTTCCCCGCACAGGAGGGCGGATCGAGGAACCGGCGCTCTCTGCCCTGACTGCCCCGGCTCCTCGACCTTCGGCCGGCCGGGACCGCACACCCCGCGGCCGATGATGCTCCGGGCTGCGGTGCCGGGAGGGTTGAGGGTCCCTTCCAGGCGCCGCGGCCCGCGGGTGTTTTCGGCCACCTTCGCGCGTGCGAGTACGCTCACAGACGTGCCCTCCATGAACGAACTGGTCCGCCAGCACACCGCCCTCGACGACTCCGACCTGGAGTGGCTGCACCTGCTGGTCTCGGAGTGGCAACTGCTCTCCGACCTGTCCTTCGCCGACCTGGTCCTGTGGGTCCCCACCCGGGACGGCACCCGGTACGTCTCGGTCGCCCAGATGCGCCCGAACACCGGTCCCACCTCCTACCAGGACGACATGGTCGGCCACCTCGTCCCACGCGGCCGCCGGCCCATGCTGGACGCGGCCCTGGACGAGGGCCGGATCGTGCGCGAGGGCGACCCGGAGTGGCGCGAAGAGGTCCCCGTACGGGTCGAGTCCATCCCCGTACGACGCGAGGGCCGCGTGCTCGGCGTGATCGCCCGCAACACGAACCTGCTCACCGTCCGCACCCCGAGCCGGCTGGAGCTCACCTATCTCCAGAGCGCCTCGGACCTCGCGCAGATGATCGCCGCAGGATCGTTCCCCTTCCCGGACCAGCAGGTCGACATGGACGCCTCGCCGCGCGCCGGCGACGGACTGATCCGGCTCGACGCGGACGGGATCGTCCAGTACGCCTCCCCGAACGCCCTGTCCGCCTACCACCGGCTCGGGCTCGCCGCCGACCTGGTCGGCCACCACCTCGGACAGACCACCGCCGAACTCGCCCCGACCCGCGGCCCGGTGGACGAGGCGCTGGTCAAGCTCGCGAGCGGCTGGGCACCGCGCGAGTTCGAGATCGAGGCCCACGACGGGGCGATCCAGTTCCGGGCGATCCCGCTCAAGCCCAAGGGCACCCGGATCGGCTCGCTGGTGCTGTGCCGGGACGTCACCGAACTGCGGCGCCGCGAACGCGAATTGATCACCAAGGACGCCACCATCCGGGAGATCCACCACCGGGTGAAGAACAACCTCCAGACGGTCGCCGCCCTGCTGCGCCTCCAGGCGCGGCGGATCGAGTCCGAGCGCGGCCGGGAGGCCCTGGAGGAGGCCGTGCGCCGGGTCGGCTCCATCGCGATCGTGCACGAGACGCTGTCCCAGAACCTGGACGAGCGCGTGGAGTTCGACGACATCGCCGACCGGGTGCTGGCGATGGTCGCCGAGATCTCGCCGGGCAAGGTGACCGGCCGGCGCACCGGATGCTTCGGGATCCTCGACGCCGAGGTCGCCACCCCGCTGTCCATGGTCCTCACCGAGGTCCTCCAGAACGCCCTGGAGCACGGCTTCCGCGAGGGCGACACCGGCACGGTCGAGGTCTCCGCGGTCCGCGGCGGTACGACGAAGGAGGCTCGGCTCCTGGTCACGGTCCAGGACGACGGCGTCGGCCTGCCCGAGGGCTTCGACCCGCACCGCTCGGGCAACCTCGGCCTGCAGATCGTACGGACGCTGGTGGAGGGCGAGTTGGGCGGCTCGTTCGACATGGTCCCGGCGCCGGAGCGGGGCACCCGGGTGATCCTCGACCTTCCGGTGCGGTCGCAGAAGTAGCCGACGGCCCTGCCCGCAAAGGGAGTCGGCCACAGCAAAAAGCCCCGGACCGGTAGTGGTCCGAGGCTTGTGCTCGTTGCTGCTCTGCGTCATTGCTAAGCGCATCGGGGGATACTGCGCGCTGCGGCTCGGGGGCGGGAGATGCGCACGTGGTGTGCGCGCCGCCAAGCTCAGGCTGTCAGCAGGGGTGGGTAGGTCAGGCGGAGGCCTGACGAGCCCGGTTGCGGGCGGCGCGGCGCTTCATGGCGCGGCGCTCGTCCTCGCTGAGACCACCCCAGACGCCGGAGTCCTGACCGGACTCGAGCGCCCACTGCAGACACTGCTCGATCACCGGGCAGCGACGGCAGACGGCCTTGGCTTCCTCGATCTGCAGCAGCGCAGGACCGGTGTTGCCGATGGGGAAGAAGAGCTCGGGGTCTTCCTCGCGGCAAACGGCGTTGTGACGCCAGTCCATGGCTGCTACCTCTCCTTGGTATTACATGCACGTTGCTTGTGAATGTGAACGCTTTCACGAATCCCTCAACAAGTGAAGGGCCGACCGCCGAGATCTCCCCGGCGTGGTCCTGGGTTTGAGGAGGGGTTCTGTTGATCAGCGGAGGCCGGTGTTGCGGGCCGTCCCGATCGACACGTAGAGACTCGCAAACCTCGGCGACGGATACAACCCCTTCCGGAAAGTTTTTTTTGATTCCTCGGTGTCGACTAGGTCACAGCCGTACTTCCATGGGGTGGATCCTGGCCTAAACGTTCGAGTGAAAGGACTTTGGCCCGTTCCGCTCACACAATCACACGCAGTGCACGGCGTACGCCTGTGAACGTCACGCTCGTACGCAGCCCAAGGTGGTCGCCGTCCATCTGCAAGGGCAGAGGAGCCTTCGAATGCAAGGTGAACTGGTCCAGATCGTGCAGTGAGTGGGCGTGCCTGCCATGGGGTCCGCGCTCGGGGGACGAAGTGAGCAACTGGGTGCCATACCGGGCAACCGAGGCCGCCGACAGGCGGCTGAGACCGAGCACATCGAGGCCGGTGTCGAACGAGGCCTTAGGTGACGTGTACATCGGGCGATTGCCGAGATACGTCCATGGGGCCGTGTTCGACACTATGGCGACGACGAGTTCGGCGATCGGGTCCTCGCCGGCGCGTTCGAGCGTGATCAAGCCGTGCCGGCGGCTCGGCTCGCCGAGGTACTGCCGGACCACCTGGCGGACGTAGAGCCCGTGGGTCGAGGTCTTGCCGCGTTCGCGCTGCTGCTCGACCCGGCCGACCACGCCCGCGTCGAAGCCGAGTCCCGCGTTGAAGGTGAACCAGCGGTCCGGGACCGCCTCGTCCTCGGTGCCGGGCGTGCCCGAGGTCAGCCCGAGCCCGACGACCCGCTCCCGCCGCTCGCGCAGCGCGTCCAGCAGGGCGCCGGTGGCCTCGACGGGATCGTTGGGCAGACCGAGGGCGCGGGCGAACACGTTCGTGGAGCCGCCGGGCACCACGGCGAAGCCGGGCAGACGGTCCAGGTCGGGGCCGTCGTGCAGGAGGCCGTTGACCACCTCGTTGACCGTGCCGTCGCCGCCGAGGGCCACCACGAGGTCGATGTCGTCGCTGTCCGCCGCCTGCCGGCCGAGGTCGCGCGCGTGCCCGCGGTACTCGGTGGTGACCGCCTCCAGCTTCACCTCGCTGGCCAGCGCGTGGATCAAAACGTCACGCCTGCGTGCGCTGGTGGTGGTTGCCGCCGGATTGACCACGAGAAGTGCACGCATGGATGGCAGCGTACCTACTGGGTGGTACCCGGCGGACGCCGAGGTAGGGATCGGGTAAGAGAGGAAGGCGTGAGTCCTGACACTCCCGGACCTCCGGGGCGGCGGGAGGGCGCCGGCGGGGAGACGGCTACCCTGCTGGGGTGAGCAGTGAGCAGAAAGCCGCCGAGGAAGCCGCGGACACCACCGAAGCCGTCGCCGGACCGCGTCCGAGCCGGCTGACCTACGCTGCCGTGCTCGCCGCGCTGGAGGGCGTCGCCCTGGTGGCCGGCGGCCTCTGGATGGTCGTCCTCGGGATCTCCGGCGACGCCTCCGATCGGCAGCAGGGGATCTCCCTGGGGATCACCCTCGTCGTGCTCGCGCTGCTGCCGCTGCTCGCCGCGCGCGGTCTGCTGCTGCGGCGCGGCTGGAGCCGGGGCCCGGCGGTGATCACACAGCTGATGGCGCTTCCGGTGGCCTACAGCCTGCTCAAGGCCGACAGCATGGCCATCCCGGCCGGCATCGCCCTCGCGGTCGTCGCCGTCGCGGCGCTGGTCCTGCTCGTCAACCCCGCCACGACCCGGGCCCTCGGCATCAGGGGACCGGGCCGGAGCGAATAGCCGACTGCCCGGGGCTCACTCCTCGGGCTCACTCCTCCACGAGGAGCTTCTCCCGCAGCTGGGCCAGCGTGCGGGCCAGCAGCCGGGAGACGTGCATCTGGGAGATGCCGACCTCCTGTGCGATCTGCGACTGCGTCATGTTCCCGAAGAAGCGCAGCAGCAGGATGCGCTTCTCGCGCGGCGGCAGGTCCTCCAGCAGCGGCTTGAGGGACTCGCGGTACTCCACCCCCTCCAGCGCCTCGTCCTCGGCGCCGAGGGTGTCCGCGACCGCCGGGGACTCGTCGTCCGTGTCGGGGACGTCCAGGGACAGCGTGGAGTACGCGTTCGCGGACTCCAGGCCCTCCAGGACCTCCTCCTCCGAAATGGCGAGCTTCTCGGCCAGCTCGTGGACCGTGGGGGAGCGGCCGTGCAGCTGGGACAGCTCGGCCGTCGCCGTGGTCAGCGCGAGGCGCAGCTCCTGGAGCCGGCGCGGCACGCGCACCGCCCAGCCCTTGTCGCGGAAGTGCCGCTTGATCTCGCCGACGACGGTCGGGGTGGCGTACGTGGAGAACTCCACGCCGCGCTCCGGGTCGAACCGGTCGACGGACTTGATCAGGCCGATCGTGGCGACCTGGGTGAGGTCGTCCAAAGGCTCGCCGCGGTTGCGGAAGCGGCGTGCCAGGTGCTCCACGAGCGGCAGATGCATACGGACCAGTTGGTTGCGCAGCTCCGCGTACTCCGGGCTGCCCGCGTTCAGCTTGCGCAGCTCGACGAAGAGCGCCCGCGCCCCGCTGCGGTCCTGGGGGCCGTGCTGGACGGCCTGCACGGCCTCCGCGCCCGGCGCGGCGTCCCCGGCGTATCGCTCGTGCTCGCTCATCGTCCCGCCCGTAGCCCTTCCCCGAGCCCTCGCCCCCCCGTGGACGGCGGAGTCGGCGCCGGATCCCGCCGGCGCCGCGTCCCGCACGGCACCGGCACCGGCGGGCCGTGCGGAGTCGTCCACCGGGTGTGGTCTGGCCTGCTCGGGGATGCCGTCGATGCCGTCCGCCATGCGCCGCGAACCGTCCCGAGGAGGTTCCCCGGACATGCCGCCCGTGCTCGGCCAGGGGGCACCCCCGTCCCCGGCCGGCAGCTCCCGTGTGCCGCGCTCTTCGTCCCGCACCGGACCGTCCCCGTTCTTCCTCACGCCGGGCCGGGGCCCGCGCCACGCTGTTTGTAGAGGCTGATCGACACGGTCTTGTCCTCGTCGACGGCGGACGAGACCTTGCCCGCGAGGGCCGACAGCACGGTCCAGGCGAAGGTGTCCCGCGAGGGGGCGTGACCATCCGTGGTCGGCGCCGCGACCGTGACCTCCAGCGAGTCGTCGACGAGCCGGAAGACACAGCTGAGCACGGAGCCGGGCACGGCCTGTTGGAGCAGGATCGCGCAGGCCTCGTCCACGGCGATGCGCAGGTCCTCGATCTCGTCCAGGGTGAAGTCCAAGCGGGCCGCGAGACCGGCCGTGGCCGTCCGCAGCACCGACAGGTAGGCACCCGCGGCCGGCAGCCGGACTTCCACGAAGTCCTGATTCGCCGTGGGCTCGCCTGCGATCTGGGACACCCTCACCTCCATGGTGGTACAAGCTCTACGGGGCCGAGGGTCGCCCCCCGGGGTAACGCGTACGTGGTTCCGCGGTGACGCTATCGCGCTCCGAACAGTCCTGTCCCGGGGACCCCAACCCCCTGGCGTCACTCACAGTAAAGCTGTGGATACGCTCCGTGTCTAGAGGGTTTGCGGGCCCAAATGGGAAGAGCGCGCGCCGGGTTGACGTACCCAGGCGTCCGACGCTCGAACCGTCGTGCGGCCGCCACCGCATGCAGTGTCACACGAGGATGTGGTCCACGAAGCACCACCGCCAGTCCTCGCCGGGCTCGAAGGTCCGCATGACCGGGTGGCCGGACTCCTGGTGGTGTCCGGTCGCGTGCTGCCCCGGCGAGGAGTCGCAGCAGCCGACGTGACCGCAGGTGAGACACAACCGCAGCTGCACCGGGTGTGTGCCGTCCCGCAGACACTCCGGACAGGTCGGGGCGAGCGGCTCCGGTTCCGGGTGCGGCAGCGCGTCGGCGTGCGTGCACTGTTTCAT
Source organism: Streptomyces sp. NPDC025793 (assembly GCF_055558375.1). NCBI lineage: Bacteria > Bacillati > Actinomycetota > Actinomycetes > Kitasatosporales > Streptomycetaceae > Streptomyces > Streptomyces sp. NPDC025793. The sequence continues at coordinate 310,011 of NZ_JBVHMR010000007.1, forward strand.
GATTGCCAGATTACGACGGGTGTGCGGGTGACCGCGCGGAAAACGAGGGCGGGCGAGGATCATGGACGTGATGCCGCTGCTGTTGCTGGTGGCGGGCAGTGCGGGCATCGCGGGGGCCGCCCGGCGCACACCGGTGCCGGCACCCCTGCTGCTGGTCGCGGTGGGCCTGGCGATCTCGTACGTGCCCGGGATCCCGCACTACACGCTGGACCCCGAGGTCGTCCTGCCGCTGGTGCTCCCCCCGCTGCTGTACAAGGAGGGCACCGAGAGCTCGTACCTCGACCTGCGGGCCCAGATGCGGCCCGTGGGGCTGCTGTCGATCGGGTACGTGCTCTTCGCGACCTTCGCCGTCGGCTGGGCCGCCTACCTCGTCGTCCCCGGACTGCCGCTGCCCGCCGCGCTGGTGCTCGGCGCCGTCGTCGCGCCGACCGACGCCGTCGCGGCCGCGGCCATCGCGCGCCGGGTCGGGCTGCCGTCCCGGATCACCACCATCCTCCAGGGCGAGTCCCTGCTCAACGACGCCACCGCGATCACCGCCTACAAGGTGGCCCTCGCCGCGGCCGTCGGCGAGGGTGCCACCTGGTCGGGCGGCATCGGGGAGTTCCTGCGGGCCGCCGTCGGCGGTGTGCTCGTCGGACTGGTGCTCATGGTGCCGATCCACTGGCTGCGCACCCGCTTGAAGGAAGCGCTGCTCCAGAACACCCTCTCGCTGCTGATCCCGTTCGTCGCCTACGGCGTGGCCGAGCAGCTGCACGGCTCCGGCGTGCTCGCGGTCGTGGTGGTCGCGGTCTATCTCGGGCACCGCGCGTGGGAGGTCGACTTCGCCACCCGGCTCCAGGAGGACGCGGTGTGGCGGATGGTCGCCTTCCTGCTGGAGTCGGCGGTCTTCGCGCTGATCGGCCTGCAGCTGCCGACCGTTCTCCGGGGGCTCGGCGCCTATCGGGGGACCGACGCGGCCTGGTACGCGATCGCGGTCTTCGCCGTGGTCGTCGCGGCCCGGTTCGTGTGGGTGTTCCCGGCGGCCCTGCTGCCCCGCGCGCTGTCCCACCGCATCCGCGCACGCGAGGAGAGCCCCGGCTGGCGGGGGCCGGTCGTCACGTCGTGGGCCGCCATGCGCGGTGTGGTGTCCCTGGCCATCGCGTTCTCGATCCCGCTCACGGTGCACGGCGGCGCCCCCTTCCCGCAGCGGAACCTGATCCTCTTCCTGACCTTCACCACGGTCATCGGCACGCTGGTCGTGCAGGGGCTGACGCTCGCGCCGCTGATCCGCCTGATGAGGTTCCCCGGCCGCGACCGGCAGGCCGAGACGCTCGCCGAGGCCAACGCCCAGGCGCAGGCCTCCCGGGCAGCCGAGCGGCGCCTCGACGACCTCCTCGACGACGAGCGCAACGCCCTGCCGCCGCCGCTCGCCGACCGCCTGCGCACGGTCCTGGAGCGCCGCCGCAACGCCGTCTGGGAGCGCCTCGGCCAGACCAACCCCGTCACCGGCGAGTCCGTGGACGACACCTACCGTCGCCTCTCGCGCGAGATGATCAGCGCCGAGCGCGAGGTCTTCGTCAAGCTCCGCGACCACCGCTACATCGACGACGAGATGCTGCGCGCGCTGCTCAGACGCCTGGACCTGGAGGAGGCGGCGGCCTACCGGGAGGCGGGTTAGCCCTCCGGGAACGGCCGTCCGGTGACGACGGCGGCGATCGTGGTCCCGCGCGCGTGGGCACCCTCTTCCGCGCGGGCGACAAGGGCGTAGAGCAACTTGGCGACATAGAGACGTTCGACGGGCAGTCCGTGGCGGTCCTCGAAGTCCCGGGCGAACGCGTGCAGTTCGGGGGTCGTACGCGCGTACCCGCCGAAATGGAAGCGCTCGTCGAGGGACCAGTCGCCGGTGCGGCCGCCGAAGACACGTTCCTGCAGTGCCTCGGTGTCGCCCTCCAGGAAGCCGCCCCTGAGGACGGGCACGCCGAGCGCGCGCTGCCCGGGGGCGAGTCCCGCGGCGAGTCCCGCGAGGGTGCCACCGGTGCCGCAGGCGACGGCCACGACGTCCGCGCGCCCGCGCAGTTCCTCGCCGAGGGCCCGGCAGCCGTGCACGGCCACGCTGTTGCTGCCGCCCTCGGGGACGACGTACGCCGACTCGGCGCCGACCGCGCGCAGGATCGCGGCCAGGGTCTCCGGCTCGGCCTTGCGGCGATACGTCGATCTGTCGACGAAGTGCAGCCTCATGCCGTGGGCCGCGCACCGGGCCAGGGACGGGTTGAGCGGGTGCCCGGCCAGTTCCTCGCCGCGGACCACGCCCGTGGTCGGTATCCCGAGCAGGCGGCCCGCGGCGGCGGTGGCCCGCAGATGGTTGGACCAGGCCCCGCCGAAGGTGACCAGCGGCCGCCCGCCCGCCGCCGCGATGTTCGGCACCAGCTTGCGCCACTTGTTGCCGATCAGCTCCGGGTGGATGAGATCGTCCCGTTTGAGCAGCAGGCGCAGGCCGTGCCGCTCGAACCGCTCGTCCCGCACCTCGTGGAGAGGGGAGGGAAGGCGGGGCGCGAGGGAGTCGGGGCCGGTCACACTTCATTGTCGCCCGGCGCGGGCGCCCGGCCGCCACGGCGCTACCCCTTCAGCCGCCCCCCGACCCGCCCCCGCAGCCACTCCATCGTGAAGCCCCGCGGGTCCACCTTCCCCGGCTGCCACTCCAGGTGCCCGATGACCGAACGCTCCGTCCAGCCGTGCCGCCGGCACACCGCCGCGGCCACGCGCGTGATCGCCTCCAGCTGGACGTCCGGCCACGGGTCCGCGCCGTCGCCGAGGTTCTCGCACTCGAAGCCGTAGAAGTGCCGGTTGCCGTCGGTGTCCGCCTGGCTGTCCGGCGGCAGCGCCTGCTCGGCGATCACCGCGCGCAGTACGCCGTCGTCGCCGAGCCCGGCGTGGTCGGCGCGGCCGTGGCCGACCAGGTGCACCGTGCCGTCCTTGGTGATCACGCCGTGGCACAGCGGGCCCGGCAGCGACCGGTAGCCGTCCCGGCAGAGCCGCACCGTGGCCGCGCTGCCCCGGGTCACCGTGTGGTGGATCATCACGCCGTGCACCGGCCCCCAGGGACCCTTGTGGTTGCGATGGTGGTGCCGCCAGTCGCCGACCTCGACGACCGTGACGCCCTCGGCGCGCAGAACGTCCAGAAACGTGCTCGCGGACATGGGTGGGGCCATGCCGCCTCCTCTTCGCTCCGTCGTGCAGAAAGGGCCCGTGTGCTGTACAAGGTCCCCTTTCATGCCCAGCCGTCCGATGATCCAATCCCGCTCTTTCGGGTAATGGCGACGGCACGTTCCGTGATGGAAGGCTCGGTCCCGAGACCGGTGCCCGTGCGATCCGGCACCAGCCATACATGGGAGGACATTTCCTTATGTCGGTAGGCGAAGAGGTCCGCACGGAAGAGGGCAAGCCGCAGCAGTCCCTCGGGACGGCGGCCGCGCGGAACCTGGCCACCACCACCAAGTCCGTTCCGCAGATGCAGGAGATCAGCTCCCGCTGGCTGCTGCGCACGCTCCCGTGGGTGGACCTGAAGGGCGGCACGTACCGCGTCAACCGGCGCCTGGCGTACACCGTCGGCGACGGCCGCATCACCTTCGTGAAGACGGGTGACCAGGTCGAGGTCATCCCGGCCGAACTGGGCGAGCTGCCGGCCCTGCGCGCGTACGACGACGAGGGGGTGCTGTCGGAGCTGGCCCGGCGCTGCCGCCAGCGCGACTTCGCCCCCGGCGAGGTCATCGCCGACTTCGGCAACCCGACCAACGAGGTGTACCTGCTGGCGCACGGCAGGGTCGAGAAGGTCGGCACCGGCCCCTACGGCGACGACGCCGTCCTCGGAGTCCTCGCCGACGGCGCCTACTTCGGCGAGGCGGCGCTGCTGGACCCGGACGCCATCTGGGAGTTCACCGTCCGCGCGGCCACTCCCACCACGGTGCTGATCCTCAGCCGCCAGGACTTCGAGCAGGTCGCGGAGCGCTCGGACAGCCTGCGCGGGCACCTGGAGCAGCTGCGCGCGGTGCCCGAGCAGCGGACCAACAAGTACGGCGAGAAGGAGGTCGAGCTGGCGGCCGGCCACACCGGCGAGCCCGACATCCCGCACACCTTCGTCGACTACGAGCCGCGCCCGCGCGAGTACGAGCTGAGCATCGCCCAGACCGTGCTGCGCATCCACACGCGCGTGGCCGATCTGTACAACCAGCCGATGAACCAGACCGAGCAGCAGTTGCGGCTCACGGTCGAGGCGCTCAAGGAGCGCCAGGAGCACGAGCTGATCAACAACCGCGACTTCGGCCTGCTCAACAACTGCGAGTACGACCAGCGGATCCAGCCGCACGACGGCGTGCCCAGCCCGGACGACATGGACGAGTTGCTCAGCCGCCGCCGCAGCACCAAGCTGTTCCTCGCCCACCCGCGCGCGATCGCCGCGTTCGGGCGCGAGCTGAACAAGCGGGGCCTGGTTCCCGAGAGCGTCGAGGTCAACGGCAACCGCATCCCGACCTGGCGCGGTGTGCCGATCTACCCGTGCAACAAGATCCCGGTCACCGAGCAGCGCACCACGTCGATCATCGCGATGCGTACCGGCGAGGACGAGCAGGGCGTCATCGGCCTGCGGCAGTCGGGCATCCCGGACGAGATCGAGCCGAGCCTGTCGGTGCGGTTCATGGGCATCAACGAACAGGCCGTCATCAACTACCTGGTGACGGCCTACTACTCGGCCGCCGTGCTGGTGCCGGACGCGCTCGGTGTGCTGGAGAACGTCGAGATCGGCCGGTGGGGGTGACGTTTCCGCACTTCGGAGCCGTGTTCTCGGCCGCCCGGGCGGGTAGACCCTCGGCACACGTGTCCGGCCGGTCCGGAGAGGCCGGCGTCCGGGGACCTGGCGAGGGGAAGACATGGCCGAGTTCATGACGGAGACCGAAGAGCGCTCCCCCGCCGTGCCCCACCCGGGCACGGCGGGGGATACCCGGGGGAACACGCAGGACACGCAGAACGCACAGCGCGGCCAGAGCGGGCAGGGCAGGACGGAGAACGGCGACCGCGGTCCGGCCGACGGTGCGGAGGGCCACGAGGCGGCGGCGCTGCTGGAGCGCACCAGGGCCGTGGTCGACCCGGGGCTGCGTGCGGCGCTTGAGTCGCTGCCCGGCTCCCTGCGCCGCATCGCCCTCTACCACTTCGGCTGGCAGCACGCCGACGGCAGCCCGGCGGCGGCGGGCGGCGGCAAGGCCATAAGGCCCGCGCTCGTCCTGGCAGCGGCCGCCGCCCTCGGCGGCCCGGCGGCCCGTACGGCGTCCGTCCCGGCGGCGGTGGCGGTCGAACTGGTCCACAACTTCACGCTGTTGCACGACGACGTGATGGACCGCGACACCTCCCGCCGGCACCGCCCCACGGCCTGGACGGTGTTCGGCGACACCGACGCGATCCTCGCCGGGGACGCCCTGCTGGCCCTGGCCCTGCGGCTGCTCGCCGAGGACCCGCACCCGGCCGGCGCCGCGGCCGCGGCCCGGCTCGCGAACTGCGTGGTGGAGCTGTGCGCCGGGGAGCACACCGACACGGACCTGGAACACCGCGCCCCGGACGAGGTCACCCTCGACGAGGTGCTGGCCATGGCCGAGTCGAAGACCGGGGCGCTGCTGGGCTGCGCCTGCGCCCTCGGCGCGCTGTACGCGGGCGCCGGACCCCAGGAGGTGGCCGCGCTGGACGGCTTCGGCCGCCAGGCCGGGCTCGCCTTCCAGCTGATCGACGACGTCATCGGCATATGGGGTGACCCGCGGCGCACCGGGAAGCCGGCCGGGGCGGACCTCGCCGCCCGCAAGAAGTCGCTGCCGGTGGTGGCGGCGCTCGCGTCCGGTACGGAGGCGGCGGCCGAGCTGGCCGGGCTGTACGCCACGCCGTATGTCACCGGGGACGCCGACGGCGTCGCGCGGACGGCGCTGGCCGTGGAGCGGGCCGGCGGCCGGGACTGGGCGCAGGCCGAGGCGGCCGACCGGATGGCCCGCGCCGTGCAGGAGCTGGCCCGCGCGGTCCCCGCCCCGGAGGCGGAAGGTCTGCTGGCGCTCGCCGAGTTCGTGACCCGGCGCAGCGCGTAGCGCCCGGCCGGGGGATCCGCGATGCGCCGGCGGGCGTCTGCGGCGCCGTCGTGGCCGGTCTCGCCCCTGCGGCGGCGGTCGGAAGGACCCCGGACCCCGGTCGCCGTGCGGCTCCTGACCCCGTACGGCGGCCGGGGCTCCGGTTGAGGCGGTCCCCGCACATCCCCACAGTGTGCGGGGCCCGCCGCTGTGCGCGGGGCGACGGAAAACGTCATGGCTCCGGAGCGCCGGCGACGTACCGTGAACGCATGCCGAAACTGCCCCCCATCCTCCACATCACCGAACGCTCCCTGTGGGAGGCGGCCCGCGAGCGCGGCAGCTACGAGGTGTCCACGCGCGGCCGTACCCTCCAGGAAGAGGGCTTCATCCACTTCTCCACGCGCGAACAGCTCCCGCGCATCGCCGCCTTCCTCTACGGCGACTACGACGGCCCGGACGAGCTGGTCGTGCTCGTCGTGGACCCGGCCCTGGTCGGCGTGCCGGTGAAGTACGAGGCGATGGAGCCGAACGGCGAGGAGTTCCCGCACGTGTACGGGCCGCTGCCCGTCGGCGCGGTGGTGGAGGTGGAGCCCTGGGGGTGAGCGGTGCGGGGGCGCGCGCCGGCGGTGGCGCCGGGCGGTGGCGGTCTGGGCGGCCGCCGTCGCCGTGGGCGGAGGCCTCGCGCTCGCACTCCAGGAGGACGCCCGGCCCCGTGGGCCGTGCAGCCGGCAGAACCCGGTGCCTCGCCCGCGCCGGGCCCGGCGAGCACGCGGGCCCGGCGGACGGCGAGGCCGTGTGCCCGCCGGGTCCGCCGCCCGACCGGGCCGCCGCGTCCGGGCACGCCGCGGTCATCCGCCTCTACGCGACGTCGTCCCGCCGAGCGGCCGGCAGGCCGCCCGTCTCGGGGTCGCGGCCGGTCAGGCAGTAGACGCCGCCGGCCGGATCGCGCATCACCGACCAGTGCGGGCCGTGTGCCACCGGGACGGCTCCCAGCTCCTCGTGCCGGGCACGGACCGCGGGGATGTCCGTACAGGCGAGGTCGAGATGGGCGGCGGCCGGTCGCTCGGAGTCGAGCCGCTGGAGCAGGATCCGCACGGGCAGTCCCGCCGGCGGCCGCAGCGCCTCGAACTCCGGCCGGGAACCCGTCAGCCGCTCCCAGCCCGTGAGCGCGGCCCAGAAGTCCGACTCGGCGGCGTACGCGGACGGCGGGATGTCGAGGCAGACCTGATCCAGCCGGCTGCCCGCCACCACGGGTGGCCGTACCGCCTCGCCGTGCCAGGGCACCAGGCAGAACAACTGCCCGGCGGGGGAGCGCAGTACGACCCGGTCGCCGTGGTCCGCGACCGGGTCGGCACCGAGGGCGCGGGCTGCCCCGGCCGACTCCCGCACGTCCTCCACGCACAGGCCGAGATGGGCGCCGCCGTCCCCCTCGGTCACCCCCTGGAGCTTCACGCACGCGTCCGCCCCGGTGGCCGGGTCGGGCAGCAGGGCCAGGACCTCGCCCCGCTCGCCCCGGGGTTCGGACGGCCGGGTGCCGGTGACCGAGGTCCAGAAGGCAAGGGCCTCGGGCAGTCGGCCGGCGGGGCGGTCGGCGAAGGCGTACGACCAGCGAATGATCACGCTCCGGAGTGTAGGGGCGAACTCCCGCGCCGTCGCCGGGCTTTCGCCACACCTGCTGCCACACCCGCTGCCGTGCCCGCCGCCGGCCGCTACTCCGCGGGCCGCTGGAGGAAGCGCAGCTGGTTGCCCGCCGGGTCACGGAAGGCGCAGTCGCGTACGCCGTACGGCTGGTCCGTCGGCTCCTGCAGCACGTCGGCGCCGGACTCGCGCACCCGCTCGTACAGGGCGTCGCAGTCCTCGGTCGTGAAGATGACGCCCCGGAGCATGCCCTTGGCGAGCAGTTCGGCCATCGCCTGCCGGTCGGCGGGGGAGGCGTCCGGGTTCGCGCCCGGCGGCTCCAGCACGATCTCGACGTCCGGCTGGAGCGGCGAGCCCAGCGTCACCCAGCGCATGCCCTCGAAGCCCACGTCGTTACGGACCTCCAGGCCGAGCACGTCGCGGTAGAAGGCGAGCGCCTTGTCGTGGTCGTCCACCGAGATGAAGCACTGCTTGAGTTTCACGTCCATGACCTCACGCTAGGCCCGCCCGGGTGCGGGCGCGCGAGTTTGGTACGGGGCGCAGGGAGCCGGGGTCAGTAGGGTCTGCGGCGCGGGCGGGTGAACGTACGGGCCACGCAGGACGGGATCACCGCGCTCTCCTCGTGGTCCCGGGCGCGGTAGGCGCTCGGTGTCTCCCCGACCAGCTCGGTGAAGCGGGAGCTGAAGGAGCCGAGCGACGTACAGCCCACGGCGAGGCACACCTCGGTCACCGTGAGGTCGCCCCGGCGCAGCAGTGCCTTGGCCCGCTCGATCCTGCGGGTCATCAGATAGCTGTACGGCGTCTCGCCGAAGGCCTTGCGGAAGCTGCGCTGGAAGTGGCCCGGGGACATGTGGGCGCCCCGGGCCAGCTCGGTCATGTCGAGCGGCTCGGCGTACTCACGGTCCATCCGGTCGCGCACGCGGCGCAGCCGTCTGAGGTCCTCCAGGACGGTCATCCGTGCCTCCTCGGTCGCGTTCACAGCGTGGCACAGGGCACCGACACCGGGAGATCCGACGTTTCCGCACACGAGCACACAACAGAGTCCCCCGTCTTCGACACGCCGTTCGCCTTCAGTTCTCCGTGCATTGGCCTGCCCTTGCCAGCCTTGCGGAATGGACCACATCACGTTCCTCGTGGCGGTCGTCATCGTCACGGCTCTGGCGTTCGACTTCACGAACGGATTCCACGACACCGCGAACGCGATGGCCACCTCCATCGCCACCGGTGCGCTCAAACCGCGTACAGCGGTCCTGGTCAGCGGGGTCCTCAACATCGTCGGGGCCTTCCTGTCCACCGAGGTCGCGAAGACGATCTCCGGCGGGATCGTGGACGACACACTGGTCAGCCCGGCGATGATCTTCGCGGGGCTGGTCGGGGCGATCCTGTGGAACCTGGTGACCTGGCTCGCCGGACTCCCCTCCAGTTCCTCCCACGCCCTCTTCGGCGGACTGATCGGCGCGGTCTGGGTCGGCGCGGGCTCCCACGGCGTGCACCTCGACAAGGTTGTCGAGAAGGTGCTCCTCCCCGCGGTGGTCTCCCCGGTCGTGGCCGGTGTGGCGGCGCTGGTCGCCACCTACCTCGCCTACAGGCTCAGCGCCCGCGCCCGCCAGGACTCGGTGACGAAGGGCTTCCGGCTCGGCCAGATCGCCTCCGCCTCCCTGGTCTCGCTCGCCCACGGCACGAACGACGCGCAGAAGACCATGGGCGTGATCACGCTGACCCTGATCTCGGCGGGCGCGCTCGGCCATGAGGCGGGCCCGCCGGTGTGGGTGATCGGCTCGGCCGGCGTGGCCATCGGCCTCGGCACCTACCTGGGCGGCTGGCGGATCATCCGCACCATGGGCAAGGGCCTCGCGGAGATCCAGTCCCCGCAGGGCTTCGCCGCCGAGACCGCGTCCACGGCGGTGATCCTCACCTCCGCCCACCTCGGCTTCGCGCTGTCCACCACGCAGGTCGCCTCCGGCAGCATCCTCGGCGCGGGCCTGGGCCGCAGGCTCGCGGAGGTCCGCTGGGGCGTGGCCGGCCGCATGGTGCTGGCCTGGCTGATCACGCTGCCCGCGGCGGCGCTGGTCGGCGGCCTCGCGGCGAGCGTCGTCAAGCACGGCGGCAACGTCGGTACGGCCGTGATCGCGCTGGTCGCCCTGGCCCTCGCCGGGGTCATCGTCGCCGCGTCCCGCCGCAACCCGGTGCGCGCCGACAACGTCAACGACCACCACGAGGTCACCCTTCGCACCTCGGCCCCGACCAAGGTCGGCACGGCCGCCTGAACCCCCGGGAGTCCCTCATGCATGTCGACTGGTCCGCCCTCGGCCGCGTGGCCGCGGTCAGCCTCGGCGTCACGGTCGCCGTGGTCGTCGTCTTCACCTTCGGTGTCCTCGGCCTGTCCCGCGCCGACGCCGCGCGCGACGCCGCGGACGACGGCACCGGCGGCGCGGACGGCCGCGCCCAGGCAGGCCTGTGCTTCCTCGCCTGCGCGGCGGTGGTGGCGTACGGGATCTATCTGATCGTGCCGCAGTTCCACTGAGTCGGTGCGTACGTCCGAGGGGCCCGGCCGCGGGAACGGCCGGGCCCTTGGCATGCGGGACGAGGAAAGTGGGGCCCGCAAGGTCTGCGCCCTCGCCGAGGCCGAGCGCCGCGTGCCCGCCGTCCGCCCGAAGGGGCCCCTGGCATGGCGGAGCGGCAGCCACCACGCGCCCTGCACTGCCGCCCGGCCGCCTGTCGCGCCCGGCACGAGGCCGACCGACCGCGATCTACGCCGAGGCCACGGCGGGCGCCGGCGCGCTCGGCCGGCTGCGCGAGGCGCTCGACGTCGCCGGGGACGGTGTTCAGCCTCCGATCGCTTGGAGTGAGGTCCACAGTGCCACCACCGCGAGCAGCAAGGTGGCCGGTGCGGCGAGCAGGCCGAGTCGGGTGAACTCGCCCAGGGCCACGTCGGTGTCGTGTTCGCGCACGATCCTTCGCCACAGCAGGGTGGCCAGCGAGCCGGCGTAGGTGAGGTTCGGGCCGATGTTGACGCCGAGGAGGACGGCCAGGACGGCGCCCGGGCCGGCGGGGGCGGTCAGAGGGAGCAGGACCAGGACGGCGGGCAGGTTGTTGATGATGTTGGCCAGTACGGCTGCCAGCGCCGCGATGGCGAGGAGGGCCGGAAGGCTTGTGCCGCCGGGTACCAGGTGGCCCAGTGCGTCGGCGAGTCCGTTGTCGACCACGGCCCGGACCACGATGCCCAGGGCCAGGACGAAGGCGCAGAACGGCAGGGCAGCGGACCGGACGATCGCGGTGGGCGTGGTGCGGCGCCGGGCCAGCGCGCGGGCCGCCAGAACGGCCGCGCCCGCAGCTGCCGCCCAGGCCGGGTTGATGCCGACCGCCGAGGTCAGGACGAAGCCTGCAAGGGTGCCCGCCACCGTCACCAGGGCGAACAGCGGCAGTTCGCGGGCTTCGTCGGTGGGCGGGGGCTGGGCGCCGACGTCCAGGTCGGTGGCGAAGAAGCGGCGGATGACCATGTACTCGGCACCGATGGCGACCAGCCAGGGCAGTGCCATCAGAGCGGCGAAGCGGGTGAGGCTCAAGCCGCTGGCGGCGAACGCCAGGAGGTTGGTGAGGTTGGAGACGGGCAGCAGCAGCGAGGCGGTGTTGGACAGGTGGGTGCAGGCGTACACGTGCGGTTTGGCGCGGGCGCCCAGTCGCGCGGCGGTGGCGAACACGACCGGGGTCAGCAGCACCACCGTGGCGTCCAGGCTGAGCACCGCGGTGATCAACGAGGCGACCACGAACACCAGCACCAGCAGGCGACGGGGGCGGCCGGCCGCTCTGCGGGCCATCCAGGCACCGCAGGCGTGGAAGAGGCCCTCGTCGTCGCAGAGCTGGGCCAGGACCAGGACGGCCGCGAGGAAGCCGATCACCGGGCCCAGTCGGATGACCTCGGCCGCCGCATGGTCGAGGGAGATCGCACCCGTGGCGATGACCACTCCGGCGGCAGGGACGGCCACGATCGCCTCCGGCCACCCCCACGGCCGGATCACCGCGCAGGCCGGCACCACCAGGAGCAGGGCGACAGAGAAGGCTTCTGCGAGTGCGGTGTTCAGGGTCAGAGCCTTTCGGGCGATGCCGGTGGTGAAAGGTCGCGCCGGGTCGGCGGCGGCTGGCGTCGAGCACGTCGCGTTCGTGGGGAGCGTGCCGCACCCCTGGCAAGTAGTAGAATATTAAACTAGCGGGTCCGACCTGGCGCCCGGTGTTCAATGTGGCCGTATGCGCCTGACATGCCTTCGAATCGATCGAGGGCGGGCTGCGGAAGCATCCCGTGAAGTGAGCAAAACGTGGAGGTCATGTGAAATATGGCCAACCTGGTGGCCACTTGCATGCGCGTAAACCTCGCGTGACACCGAGGCCCCGGCGGTGCCCGCCCGCCGTGTCGGGCCAGGCGTAAATGACTGGAAATTGAACTAATGGTCGACGGGCGCACTACGGTTTGCGGCGGTTGCTGTTCCACCGAGAGGAAAACCCCTCATGACCGCCGCCGACAGCGCACCGATCACGGCCCGCATCCTCACCGGCTACCGCCCGGAGGACGGCTTCGTGGCCGTGGAGCTGAACCCGCCCCCCGCCGAATACGTCTGGCACGACGAAGACGCCGAGCAGCAAGAGGAGCGGTACGGCCCGGGCGTGGGATACCACCAATGGTTGGCCATCGACGCGCAGAGCGGTGCGGTCTGGTTCGGGGACGTCGACTGGCGGGCCTCGCGCGAGGACCTGAAGCGCCAGCTCCCCGGTGTCCCGCGCAGCGCACTCGGCGACGGGACGCTGCCGGCCCCCGGCGTTCTCGTGTACCTGCTGACCCACCTTGCGCACGACGGGCAGCGCGGCTACTCCTGGCGCTTCTTCACCGCCGAGGAGTTGCATGCGCTCGCGTTGCGCATACTCCCCGCCGTACAGCGGCTCGTGGACTCGATACACCGTACGGGACCGGCCGGCGAACTGGAGTGGTCCGCCGAGGCCGCCACCGCCTGGGACGACATCGAGCAGGCCGCCACCTACACCTTCGCTCCCTCCGGAGCGGTCGTCTGGCCCAGGCTCCGGATGAGCCCGGTCCCAGCGTGGCGGGTCGAGGTCGGCGCGTTCCTCGCGAGCAACCCCGACCTGTGCGACCCGTCCTGGGGAGTGGCCACCGACGCGGAACTGGAGGCTTACGCCGACTACCGGCCCGACTCGGGCTACGGCGGTGTCCCGGGGCGGATGTGCCGCCCCGCCGACCGGCAGATCGAGGACGGTTTCACCTTCTACGGCCACCGCGCCGCCCTGTACGCCTATCGCGCCCGGGCGTGCGGCGACCGTTCCCCGACGGAGGCCCGCACCTGGCTGGAGACAACAGAGGCCGGCAGGGGCACCTGGGAGGCGGCCAAGCCCCCCGGCGCCACGCTCGCCGATGTGCCGGACTGTGTGCTGGCGGCCTTGGCCGAACGCTTCCAGAGCGCCGCGCACGAGGAGGGGTTGGTCCTGACGGGCCTGTCCGCCTATCTGCAGCGGTTGCGCGCCGACGAACGGGCCTCCGTCGACCGGCAACTTGTCTACGAAGGCGAGGAGGTCGAACGTCTCGAAAGCATGCTCAGGGACTTCCGCGCCGCGCGGAACCGCACCGTGACCCGGATACTGGCGTGGGCCGACGGCCGCGACGACGCGGAGATAGCCCGCCTGGCCTCCATCTCCCATGACTACGTCCGTGACTGGCGGGCCCGCCTGACCACCGAACAGGCCACGGCGACGCCTTAGGCCGTTTCTGATGGCTCTTGCTGGTTTGGTGGATCAGCTCTTCGGCTGGGCAGGTGCGCTTCATGGTGCGGCGACATGAGCTCACGGATGCGCA
>NZ_JBVHMR010000008.1:0-262968 GCF_055558375.1 Streptomyces sp. NPDC025793
AGCGACTATCTGCGTGCCATTGTCAGACTCGCGTGCGAACGTGAAGACCTGGGCCCGGACTTCCGGGCCTGGCTTCGCAGTTACGTAGCCGAGGACATGACGGACGCGGACAGCTGACGTCTGAAACACAAGAGGGCGGGCCCGGAGGAAACCTCCGGGCCCGCCCTCTTGTCCGACTGCCGCCTAGAACGGCTCGAAGTCGTCGAACTCCCGGCCGGCCTCGTCCCGCTCCGCCTGCTTGTCCCTACGGCGCTGCGCCGCGGGCCGCTGCGCGTCGAAGCGGTGGTCCTCACCGCGGCGGCCCAGCATCTCCGCGCCGGCCATGACCGTCGGCTCCCAGTCGAAGACGACCGCGTTCTCCTCGGGGCCGATGGCGACGCCGTCGCCGTTCCGGGCGCCCGCCTTCATCAACTCCTCCTCCACACCGAGGCGGTTGAGGCGGTCGGCGAGATAGCCGACGGCCTCGTCGTTGTTGAAGTCGGTCTGGCGGACCCAGCGCTCGGGCTTGTCGCCGCGCACCCGGAACAGCAGCTCGCCGCCGACCTCCTCGCGCGTGACGGTGAAGCCCGCGTCGTCCACGGCCTGGGGCCGGATGACGATCCGCGTCGCCTCCTCCTTCGGCTTCGCGGCACGCGCCTGGGCGACCAGCTCACCGAGCCCGAAGGACAGCTCGCGCAGCCCGATGTGGGCGACGGCCGACACCTCGAAGACGCGGTAGCCGCGGGCCTCCAGGTCGGGGCGGACCATCTCGGCGAGGTCCTTGCCGTCGGGCACGTCGACCTTGTTCAGGACGACGATCCGGGGCCGGTTGTCGAGGCCACCGTACTGGCGCAGCTCCTCCTCGATGATGTCGAGGTCGGAGACCGGGTCACGGTCGGACTCCAGGGTCGCGGTGTCCAGCACGTGCACCAGCACGCTGCACCGCTCCACGTGCCGCAGGAACTCCAGGCCGAGGCCCTTGCCCTGGCTGGCGCCCGGGATCAGACCGGGCACGTCGGCGATGGTGTAGACGGTCGAACCGGCCGTCACCACACCGAGGTTGGGCACGAGGGTCGTGAAGGGGTAGTCGGCGATCTTCGGCTTGGCCGCGCTGAGCACGGAGATCAGCGAGGACTTGCCTGCGCTCGGGTAGCCCACGAGGGCCACGTCGGCGACGGTCTTCAGCTCCAGGACGACGTCCCGCAGGTCACCGGGCTCGCCGAGCAGCGCGAAGCCGGGGGCCTTGCGGCGGGCGGAGGCCAGCGCCGCGTTCCCGAGCCCGCCGCGGCCGCCCTGCGCGGCGATGTACGACGTCCCGTGCCCGATCAGGTCGGCGAGGACATTGCCGGCCTTGTCGAGGACGACGGTCCCGTCGGGCACGGGCAGTACCAGGTCCTGGCCGTCCTTGCCGGACCGGTTGCCGCCCTCGCCGGGCTTGCCGTTGGTGGCCTTGCGGTGCGGGGAGTGGTGGTAGTCGAGCAGCGTGGTCACGGACTGGTCGACGGTGAGGATGACGTCCCCGCCACGTCCGCCGTTGCCGCCGTCCGGGCCGCCGAGCGGCTTGAACTTCTCACGGTGGACGGAGGCACAGCCGTGGCCCCCGTTACCCGCGGCGACGTGCAGTTCGACGCGGTCCACGAAGGTGGTCATGGTTCAGTGCCTCCAGAAACTCACGGGTATTACCTATGTCAACACGCGAAAGGCGGACCCGCCTTCCCGACCGGGAAGTGAGGTCCGCCTCGCGAAGTGAAGCGTTCGGCGCTGAATCAGGCGATTCAGGCGACCGGAACGATGTTCACGACCTTGCGGCCGCGGTGGGTACCGAACTCCACCGCACCGGCCTCGAGGGCGAACAGCGTGTCGTCGCCGCCACGGCCGACACCGGCGCCGGGGTGGAAGTGGGTGCCGCGCTGGCGGACCAGGATCTCACCAGCGTTCACGACCTGACCGCCGAAGCGCTTCACGCCGAGCCGCTGGGCATTGGAGTCGCGACCGTTCCGGGTGGACGATGCGCCCTTCTTGTGTGCCATGTCTCCTCAGTCCCTTACTTCGCAGCCGTGGGGATCGACGTGACCTTGATCGCCGTGTACTGCTGGCGGTGGCCCTGCCGACGGCGGTAGCCGGTCTTGTTCTTGTAGCGCAGAATGTCGATCTTCTGGCCCTTGTGGTGGTCCACGACCTCGGCCTGGACCTTGATGCCGGCCAGCACCCACGGGTCGCTGGTCACGGCGTCGCCGTCGACAACGAGCAGGGTCGAGAGCTCGACCGTGTCGCCAACCTTGGCGGTGGAAATCTTGTCAACCTCAACGATGTCGCCGACAGCAACCTTGTGCTGGCGACCACCGCTGCGCACGATGGCGTACACGCGGATCTCTCTTTCGCTCGTTCAGAACCGGAACCCCCGCAGGCCAGCCGCCCGACAACACACGGGCGACCTCTCCCGGCCCGCACTGCGCCCGGGAGGATGAGGTTTACGGGGATGTGGCGCGCTCAGTGACACGCCGACGGTCAAGGTTACGGGGCCGGGCTGTGGGGGTCAAACTGGACGGCTCGATCAGCCCGTGACCGCGCTGACGTACTCGGCGTACGCCGTCCTGATGTCGCTCGGCGACAGCGCGAGATGCTCCAGGACCGTGTACCGGCCGGGCCGGGTCTCCGGGGCGAACCCGACGGCCCGGACGAACTCCTCGTCGCTGAAGCCGAGCTCCTCCGCCACGACCGGCAGACCGTGCCGGCGCAGCACCTCGGCCATCAGCCGGGCCATGCCGTGCTCGCCCCGCAGGTGCGTCGCGAAGGCGGCGCCGACGCCCACCTGCTCGCCGTGGTTCGCCGCCCGGTGCGGATACAGATGGTCGAGCGCGTGGCTGATCTCGTGGCAGGCGCCGGAGCAGGGGCGGGTGTGCCCGGCGATCGACATGGCGATGCCCGACAGCGCCAGCCCTTCGGCCAGCACCGTCAGGAAGCCGTCGGCAGCGCATCCGCCCGGGTGGCGCAGCACGGCCTCACCGGCCTGGCGGGCCATGGCCACGGCCAGACCGTCGAGCTTCTCTCCGGTGACCCGGTGGGCCAGCTCCCAGTCCGCGACCGCGGAGATGTTGGACAGGGCCTCGCCGATGCCCGAGCGCACGAACCGGATCGGAGCCTCCCGTATCACCGCGAGGTCGATGAGAAGGGCGATCGGTGCGGGCACGCCGTACGAGCCGCGGCCCGCGTCGTTGTCCAGGTTGGAGACGGGCGAGCAGATGCCGTCGTGCGAGAGGTTGGTGGCGACGGCGACCATGGGCAGCCCGATGCGCGCCGCGGAGTACTTCGCGCAGTCGATGACCTTGCCACCGCCGATGCCCACGACCGCCTCGTACGCGCCGGACTTCATCTCGGCGGCCAGCCGGATCGCGTCGTCCAGGGTGCCGCCGCCCACCTCGAACCAGGCGGCGCCGGGCAGCGAGGGGGCGATGCGCTCGCGCAGCCTGACGCCGGAGCCGCCGCTGACGGCGACGGCGAGCCGGCCGGACTGCGCGATGCGCTCGTCGGCGAGCACGGCTCCCAGGTCGTCCAGGGCACCCGGTCGGATGTCCACGACGACCGGCGAGGGCGTCAGCCGGGTCAGTACTGGCACGCGATCCCCCGCCCCCTGGCCAGGTCGTCGTGGTTGCCGATCATCGGGGTTCTCTCCTTCGTCTCACGTTCGTCTCGCGGGACCCGCCGCGGAACAGGCGGAAACACAGGTGTGGCCCTGTCTGCGAACGGACAGGGCCACACCTGGTACGGCGACTGATCAGTCGTCGGCGGTGGCGACCGTGGTGGTCTTCTTCGCCGTCGACTTCGCGGCGGCCGTCTTGACCGCCTTCTTGGCCGTGGTCTTCTTGGCCGCCGTCTTCTTCGCGGCCGTCTTCTTCGCCGCGGTCTTCTTGGCCGCCGCCTTCTTCGCCGGGGCCTTCTTAGCGGTCTTGCGGGCCGCCTTCTTGGCCGGAGCCGCCTCCTCGACCGGGGCCTCGGCCTCGGCCTCGGGCGCCTCCGCGGCCTCCGTCGCCGACGGGACGACCACGACGGCCGCCTCCTCGGACGCGGTCGGCGCGGTGGCCTTGCGCACGGCACGCCGGCGCGGGCGGGCGGGGGCGGCGCTCTCGGCGGGCGCCTCCTCGACCGGGGCCGACGCAACGGCCTCGGGCTCGGGCCGGGCCACCGGCGCCTCTGCCACGGCCACGGTCTCGGACACCGTCACCACGGTCTCCTCGGCCCCGGCCGGGGAACCGGCCGGCGCGGACACCTTGCGGGTCGCACGACGGCGCGTACGGCCCTTGGGCGCGGCCTCCTCGACGGCCTCGGCCTGCGGCTCCGGGACGGCGAGCTCCTCAACGACCGGCTCGGCAGCGGGCACCTCGGCGACCGGCACCGCGGCGGCCGCGGGGGCCTCCTCGACCGGCTCGGCCTTCTCGGACCGCTGGGCCTTCTCGGCCCTCTCCGCCCGGGGCGCGCCCGCCGGAGCCGACGCACGACGGCTCGCCCGGCGCCGCGAACGGCCACGGGTGGCCGCCGCCTCCGCCTCGGCGACGCTGCTGTACAGCTCCTCGTCCGGCGCGAACTCGGGCGCGGGCAGGGCGACCGGCTCGGCGGCCTCGGCAGCGACCTCGGCGGCGCTCTCCGCCACCTCGGGCTCGACGGCCTCGCCGGTCTCCACGGCCACGGCCGCGATCTCGTGCACGTGCTCAGCGGCCGCGTGCTCGTGCACCTCACCGCCCTTGCCGCGCTTCTTGCGCTTGCCGCCACCGCCGCCGGCGGACACGCTCGGCTGCTCCATGTGCACGATGACACCGCGGCCGTTGCAGTGGACGCAGGTCTCGGAGAAGGACTCCAGCAGGCCCTGGCCGACGCGCTTGCGGGTCATCTGGACCAGGCCCAGCGAGGTCACCTCGGCGACCTGGTGCTTCGTACGGTCCCGGCCCAGGCACTCCAGCAGGCGCCGCAGCACCAGGTCCCGGTTGGACTCCAGCACCATGTCGATGAAGTCGATGACGACGATGCCGCCCAGGTCGCGCAGCCGCAGCTGACGCACGATCTCCTCGGCCGCCTCCAGGTTGTTCCTGGTCACGGTCTCTTCGAGGTTGCCGCCCTGGCCGGTGAACTTGCCGGTGTTGACGTCGACCACGACCATCGCCTCGGTCTTGTCGATCACCAGCGAACCACCGCTCGGCAGCCAGACCTTGCGGTCCAGCGCCTTGGCGAGCTGCTCGTCGATCCGGTAGGTGGCGAAGACGTCGACCTCGGAGGTCCACTTCGAGAGCCGGCCCGCCAGATCCGGCGCGACGTGCGAGACGTATCCGTGGATCGTCTCCCAGGCGTCGGCACCGCTGACGATGACCTTGGAGAAGTCCTCGTTGAAGATGTCGCGCACGACCCGGACGGTCATGTCCGGCTCGCCGTACAGCAGCGTCGGGGCGTTGCCGTTCTTCGCCTTCTTCTGGATGTCCTCCCACTGCGCCTGGAGCCGCTCGACGTCGCGGCGCAGCTCGTCCTCGCTCGCGCCCTCGGCGGCGGTGCGCACGATGACGCCCGCGTCCTCGGGGACGATCTTCTTGAGGATGGTCTTCAGCCGGGCCCGCTCGGTGTCGGGCAGCTTGCGGCTGATGCCGGTCATCGAGCCCTCGGGGACGTACACGAGGTAGCGGCCGGGGAGCGAGACCTGGCTGGTCAGACGCGCGCCCTTGTGCCCGATCGGGTCCTTGGTGACCTGCACGAGGACGGACTGGCCGGACTTGAGGGCGGACTCGATGCGGCGGGGGCCGCCCGCCATGCCCAGCGCCTCGAAGTTGACCTCACCGGCGTAGAGCACGGCGTTGCGGCCCTTGCCGATGTCGATGAAGGCGGCCTCCATCGACGGCAGCACGTTCTGCACCTTGCCCAGGTACACGTTGCCGACGTACGAGGTCGACTGCTCCTTGTTGACGTAGTGCTCGACGAGCACGCCGTCCTCGAGCACGCCGATCTGGGTGCGCTCGCCGTACTGGCGCACGACCATCACGCGCTCGACGGCCTCGCGGCGGGCCAGGAACTCGGCCTCGGTGATGATCGGAACGCGCCGGCGGCCCTGCTCACGGCCTTCGCGGCGGCGCTGCTTCTTGGCCTCCAGACGCGTCGAGCCCTTGATGGACTGCACCTCGTCGGACGGCTCGCTCGGCTTGCGCGGCTCGCGGACCTTGACGACCGTACGCTCCGGGTCGCCCTCGCCGGGCTCGGTGTCGGTACCGGTGTCACCGGCGCGGCGACGGCGGCGACGGCGACGGCGGCTGGAGCTGGAACCGCCGGACTCGTCGCCACGAGCCTCCTCGGCGTCCTCCTCCTCCTGCTCGGCGGTGTCCTCGGCGTCCTGCTCGGCCTGCTCGGCGGCCAGTTCGTCGGCCTCGGCGCCCTCGCCGTCGGCGGCCTCACCGCGACGGCGGCGGCGGCCGCCCCGACGGCGGCGGCGACGGGAGCCGGACTCCTCGAAGCCCTCGGCGCCCTCGGTCTCGTCGGCCTCCTCGCCCTCGATCTCACCGAGATCCTCGGCGGGCCCGGCAGCCTCGGCGGCCGTCTCCTCCGTCTCCTCGACGGTGGCAGCGGCCTCGACGGCCTGCGGCTCCTCGGCGGCACCCCGACGGCGCCGGCGGCGGCGCGCACCGGCCTCGGGGCGCTCCTCGGTGTACTCGTCGGCCTCCTCGGGCTCCTCCGCCCCGGCGGCCTCGGCAGCGGCTTCGGCGGCGGCGCGCTGCGGGGTCTGGAACCTCGGCTCGGCGAACACCGGCGCCTGGAACACGGCGACGGCGGGGCGGGCGGGCCTGCGCGAAGAGCGAGGCGCAGACGACTCGGCGGACTCGGTGGACTCCGCGGGCTCGGCCGCCTCGGTGACCTCGGCCTTCGCGGACCGCGCGGACGCGGAGAACCCGGACGCGGCGCGTACGGCCCGACGCCGGGCACGACGCGGAGCGGCTTCCTCGGCCGGAGCCTGCGCGGCTCCCTCGGCAGCGGGGGCGGGGGCTTCCTCGGCCACGGCGGCCTCCTCGTGAGCGGGGGCACCGGCGGGCGCGGACACCCGACGGGTGGCACGCCCACGGGTGCGGCGCGGGGCGGCCTCCTCGGCAGCGGCCTCCTCGGCGGGAGCGGCGGCCGGAGCCTCCTCGCTCACCGGGGCCTCGGCGGTCTCCTCCTGCGCGGGGGCACCGGCGGGCGCCGAGGCGCGGCGCGTGGCGCGACGACGCGGACGCGCGGCGGCCGTAGCCTCCTCGACGGCGGCGGGGGCCTCGACCGCGGCGCTCTCCGGCAGCTTCTCCTGCGGGGCGGGCTCGGCCTCGACGACGGCCGACGTCTCCTCGGCGGCCTTCGGAGCACCGGCGGGCGCGGAGGCGCGGCGTGCGGCGCGACGGCGCGGACGCGCACCGGCCGGAGCCTCCTCGACGGCGGGCTCGGCGACCGCCTCGGCGGCAGCGGGCTCGGCGGTCTCGGCGGCGGGCGGTGCGGAAACGGTGCGGGTGGCCCGGCGGCGGGTGCGGCGCGGTGCGGCGTCCTCGCCGACGACGACCTCGCCGGCCTCGGCCACGGCGGCGGGCCGCTCGGTCTCCGCGGCGGCGGGCGCGGCCGGTGCGACGGCCTCGGCGGCCGCCGGTGCCCCGGCGGGAGCGGACGCGCGGCGCGTGGCCCGACGACGCGGACGGGCGGCGGCCGGCGCCTCGGCGGTCTCCTCGGCCTCGGCGGCCGCGTCGTCGCCTTCGGCGACGATCAGTGCCGCGGCTTCCTCGGTGTCCTCGATGTCCTCGGTGTCCTCATCGGCCGGTATGGCCGGCAGGGTCACCTCGGTGGCCGCCCGGGCCGCGGCGGGCGGGCCCGCCGGGCGGGAGGCGGCACGGCGACGCCTGCGCGGCGGCAGGGTGTCGCTCGGAGTGTTCGGTTCGGAGCCCTCAACGGGCTCAGTCGGTTCGAGCATGCGGGCGTTTCTCCCGTCAGGCTCCCGGGCGCCGCACCTGGTCCGGCGCCGGCCTCGAAGGGCCGTCCGCCGTTGACGTCCGCGGCCCGCGCGATGCGCGATGGCCGCCGTCCGGGGCGCGGGCGCCGCACGGGAGCACTCTGTGTCCTGTCTCGCCGGTTCCGTACGCCTTGTCGGTACGGCCTGGCGAAAGTCTTCTGGTCGGTGCGCTGCCCGACCCAGGTGGCTCCCGAGTACGAGGGCGGCGCTACGACGTCCGTCCCTACGCGGAACCTTCCGGCGTCGGCGCCGTCGCGGCGGCAGCCGGTCTGGCCGTCAGGGCCTCGGCTGCCTCGCGGTCGGGCGCGAGCGGGTCGGTCACCGTGCCGGTCTCTTCATCGAACAGCCCCTGCGCCAGCCTGGTCACCGCTGCGGGGACCGGCGGCGCCAGGTCGGCCACGGCGCGGAGACCGGACAGGACGTCGTCGGGTCGTACGGCAGGCGTCACGTGCCGAACAACCAGCCGCAGTATCGCACAGGGCTGGTCGGTCGGCCTATCAGCCGGTGAACTGTGCGTTTCCAGACTCACCACGGCCGGGCGGGCGTCGAAGGTGCGGACGCCGTTCTTGGTCGTGCGCTGCACCTCGACGGTCTCGGCCTTGGTGAAGGCCTCGACCGCGCGCTCGGCGTCGACGGGGTCCACGCCGTCCAGCCGCAGCTCCCAGACGGAGGCTGTCAGCCGGTCGGCGAGGCCCGAGGTCCGCGCCTCGACCGCGTCGACGACGTCGAGCCCGGCGGGCAGCGACTCGTCGAGGAGGACGCGCAGCGTCTGCGGGTCACGCGCCTGTGTGAGCGCGATCTCCAGGTACTCCGCCTCGCTGCCCGTGCCGGTGGGTGCGGCATTGGCGTACGACACCTTGGGGTGCGGCGTGAACCCCGCCGAGTACGCCATGGGCACCTCGGCGCGGCGCAGCGCACGCTCGAAGGCGCGCTGGAAGTCTCGGTGGCTGGTGAACCTCAGGCGGCCGCGCTTGGTGTAGCGCAGTCGAATGCGCTGCACCGCGGGTGCGGGCGGCGGGCCTTCGGGCTGTCGCTTGCCCAGTGTCCTAGTCCTTCGTGAGAGCGGTCGTACTGCCACCAAGAGTACGTGCAGCGGGCCCCCGAGGTTCCCGCCGGTCCACCGCGACCGGCTGCCGGGGCTCGCCGAGCAGTGCCCGCCGTACGTCGGCGCGGACCTGCCGCACCGTGTCCCGCGCGCCGGCCAGCGCCCCGTGGACGGCCCGCCCCGCCGCACGCGCGCCCTGGGCGGCGGGCCGCAGGACGGCGTCGCGGACGAGGTGCCCGACGGGCGCGAGGAGACTCCGGTACACCCGGCGCACGGGTTCGACGAGGATCCACCGCAGGACCGCCCCGAGCGCCCGCCCCACGGCCCGCGACATCCGCCCCGCGACCCGCCACGCGTGCGTGAGGGCCTCCCCCGCCTCCCGCGCCACGACGGCGAGGACGCGGCCGACGGCACCGGCGACGGGGGCGAGGATTCGGGTGTACAGCCACCGTGCGGGCACGGCGAGCAGATACCGCCCCGGCAGGGCCAGCCCGTGCCCGAGGGGCGTGAGCACCGACCGGTGGAGCCACACGGCCGGTACGACGACGAGCACGCGCCCGAGCCACCCGAGCGCGCCGCCCACCGGCACCAGGACATACCGCCACAGCCCGACGACCGGCAGGACGAACAGCAGCCGCCCCACCCACGCCAGCACGTGCCCGGGCGGCCGCAGCAGCGTGTCCAGCGCAAACCGCCCGACGACGACGAGCGCGTCCCACACCACCCGCACCCTGCCGGGGCCCGGGCGACGGCTTCCGCGGTTCCATACCCGTCACGACGCCCCGGCCCGCCGGCCCGGATCCTCCTCCCGGATTGCGATGCCGTCACGACCGCGACGGCCGTCCGGACCGGTCAGCGGGTCTCGACGACGACGGACTCGATGACGACGTCGTTCACGGGCCGGTCGGTGCGCGGGTTGGTCTGCGCCCCCGCGATGGCGTCGACCACCTTCTTGCCGGCCTCGTTGGCCACTTCGCCGAAGATGGTGTGCTTGCCGGTGAGCCACGTGGTCGGGCCCACGGTGATGAAGAACTGGGAACCGTTCGTCCCCGGCCCGGCGTTGGCCATGGCCATCAGGTAGGGCTTGGTGAAGGCGAGGTCGGGATGGCACTCGTCGGCGAACTTGTACCCCGGCCCGCCCGTGCCGTTGCCCAGCGGGTCACCGCCCTGGATCATGAAGCCTTCGATGACCCGGTGGAAGATCGTGCCGTCGTAGAGCCGGTCCGTGGTCTTCGCGCCCGTCTCGGGATGGACCCACTCCCGCTCGCCCCGCGCCAGCTCGACGAAGTTCTTCACCGTCTCCGGCGCGTGATCCGGAAAGAGCCGGATCTCGATGTCGCCCTGATTGGTCTTCAACGTCGCGTACAGCTGCTCTGCCACCGTCACACCTCTCTGACTGATCGTCACGTGATCGTGACACGACCCTGGGTGCCGTATGCCCGGTTGGCCGCGCCGGCTGCGGCATTACCGCCGAACGAGTGACAGCAGGGGGTCGTGTGCCCGGTCGCGGACGCGGACAGCGGCGAGCCCCTTCCCGGGCGGGGAAGGGGCTCTGCGCGGTGGCCGGGGTACGGGCTGTCAGAAGGCCTGGTTGTTGCAGCCCATGTCCGAACCGAGGTGGCTCTGCTGCGCACCCGGGTTGCCTTCGCCGTTCAGCGCGTTGGCCAGCACACCGGTGAGGGCGCTGACGTTGCCGAGCAGTTCGACGTTCATGTCGTGCGAGCGGCACTCGGTGTTCTGCGTGACGTCGAAGTCACGGTCGGACTCGCCGTGTGCGTAGGCGGAGGCGCCGCCGAACGAGGCGACGCTGCCGAGGACGGCACCCACGAGGACGGCCCTCTGGAACTTGCGCATTGGTTCTCCGTTGGTCGGGCAGATGGATCTGCAACAGGGTCGAGAGTCGGGATTGCGGACGATCACGGGGCGGCGGTCAGCCGAGTTGCGGCAGCCCCAGCTGGCCGACGGGAGGTGCCGCGACCTGGCCGAGGCCGACCGGGGACAGCTCCGGCACGCTCGGCGCCCCGACCAGCGGGTTGACGAGCGGGTTCACCTGGGGGTTCACCTGGGGGTTCACCTGCGGGGTGACACGCGTCGGGCCGTCCGTCGGGCCCCCCTCGGGCATGCCCAGCTTCGGGGTGACCTGCGGCATCACCTGCGGCATGACCTGCGGCACGACCTGAGGAGCAGGCTGTGCGGGCGCGTACTGCTGCGGAGGCGCGTACTGCTGGGGCGGGGCGTACTGCGGCTGCGGCTGCGGCTGCGGAGGCGCGTACTGCGGCTGCGGGGCGTACTGCGGCTGCGGGTACGGCGAGGTGTTGGCCTGCGCCGCCCCCTGCGACGATGCCGAGGCGACGGCGTAGCCGGTCTGCTGGGGCGCCGGAGGGGCGTACTGCGGCGCCGGCTGCGGCACGTACTGCGGTGGAGGCGCGTACTGCTGCGGGTACGGCGGGGGAGTGACCTGCGCCATGCCCCGCGACGTGCCCGAGGCGGCGGCGTAGCCGGCCTGTTGGGGCGGCGGAGCGGCGTACTGCGGTGCCGGCTGTGGAGCAGGTGCCGGAGGGGCGTACTGCGGCGCCGGCTGCTCGGGAGCCGGTGCCGGAGCGGGACCGCCGTATCCATATCCATATCCGACAGGGGAGTCGGCATGGCTGACGCCCGCACCGATGGCGGACAGACCACCTGCCGCTGCTAGAACGAGCGCGGCCCTGTGAAGCTTGCGCATGAAACCCTCGGCCCTTCGATACCTGAAAAGGGGAAATCCATTGCATTCAATGCGGTCACGCGTGCAGTCGGTGCGGTACTCGCACGGCACCGTCAGCAGCGGTACTCCTGAGTAGCACGCGGACGTCGCATCGGAGCCGGGAGCGAATTCCCTCACCCCACTTCGAAGTCCACGGTCGCTGCCCTCTCGTGGTCGGAACGACGATTCCCGCACCGTGGTCACGGCATCCGAAGTCCCGTCACCCATTTGCCAGCCACCGGAACACGCGTCGCAGCCCCGGCGCCCTTACGACAAATGGGTGACCACGATCCGGAACCCGTATCCGGGTTCGCGCGCACCTCGTTCCCCACGGAGCGAGAACGATGGTCCACCGCAGCCGTTCAAGGCAGTTGTCCCAGCCACAACTGCGCTGCCCCATCCCGCATTTCACCAGGTTCCGTGAACAGGTCAATGAAGGGCCGAGGATTCCATGCGCAAGCTCCAGCAAGTCGCGCTCGTCATCGCAGCAGCCGGGGGTCTGACCGCCGTCGGTGCCGGCCCCAGCTCCGCCGCCACCCCGGCCTACAACGGAGCTGTGCCGCCGCCCGCTTCACAGCCGGACGCCCAGGCCACCTCGGCCACCTCCGCCGCTGCGACCGCGCAGAGCTACGGCACGCCGCAACAGGCCCCGTCGCGGGGCACCGACGTCGCCCCGCAGCTCAACCCCCAGCTGAACCCGCAGATCAACCCCCAGATTTCGCCCCAGACGCCGCAGTCGGTGCAGGGCGGCCCGGTCGGCCAGGCCAACCTGTTCCATCCGTCCCAGGAGTGCAGCCCGCAGACCCTGCTCGGCGCGAACGTCCCGGTCGGCCTGCTCGGCGCCGCCCAGACCCGCGGCATCGACTGCACCCAGGCCAACACCCAGTCGAACGCCCTCGCCAACGCGCTGCACGGCTGACAGAATCCGTCAACTCCGCCTATGAATGGGCCCCTTGACCATCACGATCAAGGGGCCTTTTTGCAGGCTTATATGACTTTTACGTGTTTCTGCTGTTTGATCACGAAAGCGGCGCGTCGTTGCCGGTTTTAGCGTATTTGCAACTAATCTCCCGTAACTGTAGAAAGTCGATCTGGCACAGATCGCATCCACTCACTCCACGGAGATGACATGCGCAAGCTTCGCAACGTTGCCGTTCTGGTCGCCGCACTCGGCAGCATCGGCCTCGTGAGCGGCACGGCCTACGCCGGCGAGGGCGGCGGCCACGGCGAGCACGGGGACAAGTTCAACATCACGCAGAGCTCTCAGTGCAGGTCGCACGACCTGAACCTCGACGTCCTCGGCGAGGTCGGCATCCTCAACGGCCTGCTGGGCAACGCCCTGAACGGCGAGGGCAACCCGGGCGCCCAGGCCACGAGCATCGGCTCGACCATGGGCTGCAACAACAGCGCCTTCTGAGGCCGCACCCACGGCGCTGAGCCGCCGGTCGGGTAACTGGTCCCGACACCGGGCCGCGGGCCGGGTGTCGGGACCATTCATGTGCGCCGACAAATCCCCGCTGCAGAGAAAAGCAAGCGAAAAGCATTCGGTTCGGCGCGTCGCTCGATTCTTTCGGGTATTTCGTATCACCATTCATCACGGCATAGATGGCGATTTCTCGCGCATCACATCCACCTCATTCCACGGAGATCTCATGCACAAGGTCCGCACCGCTGCCGTTCTCCTCGCCGCGTTCGGGAGCCTCGGCCTCCTGGGTGCCGGCACCGCCCACGCCGGTCAGGGCGGGGGCAAGGGCGACGAATTCAACGTCACGCAGAGCAGCACCTGTAAGTCGCACGACCTCAACCTCGACGTCCTCGGCGAGGTCGGCATCCTCAACGGCCTGGGCGGCAACCTGCTGAACGGCGAGGGCAACGCCGGAGCCCAGCAGTCCTCCCTGGGCTCGAACATGGGGTGCAGCAACTCGTTCAAGTAGGCCGGCAGGTAAGGCCGACGAGTAGCGCCGAACGACAATCCCCGGTATCCCGACCACTGGTTGGGAAACCGGGGATTTTCGTTGCTCCGGCAGCTCTCAGATCTCGATGTGCGGCTTCCTGAACCCCTTGGGCAGCTTTGCCGTGTTGGAGCAGTCCACGACCGGCCCGACACTGGCGGAGCCGCCGTCCATCAGCGGACCGTCCGGAAACACCACGCGCGGACGGCCCTCCGTCGAGCAGTCCTGCGCCTGCTGGAGGACGTGCTTGCCGTCCTTGTCCGAGCGGTTCTCGGTCTTGCGCACACAGACCGTGCTGCCCTGCTCGGTGGTCCTGCAGTCGCCCCGGGGGCCCTCTGCGTACGCGTGTCCGGCGCCGACGCAGAACACGGCGAGACTTCCGACGAGTCCCGAGACGGTAGCGATCTTCCGCGGACTGAACATGTCTTGTCTTCCTTTCTTCCTTTTACGACGAAGGCCCGGGCGCCTGCGCCAATGACTGGCGTGCGCCCGGGCCCGAGAGGGTCGAAACAGAGGATCCCGCGCCTGGACACGTACGGTGCGCGCCAGTTGCGGGAGTGCCACAGCCCGGACGCGTGCCCCGGCGGGGCCGTCGTGCGTCCGGGCTGCCTCTGCCACGGGTATCACTCAGCAGGCCGGTGAACTGACCGAATCGGTGCGGGTCCGGGATGCCGAGCTCGTGCGATACGCATCAGGTTTCCGAAGAGGGTCGATGCGCCCGTGGCGGCGACGAGGGGATGAGCCCTCGGTGCGGTCTTACTCGCCGCCCTCAGGGCCGCCCTGCGGGCCGTAGCCCTGCTCGGGGCCCTGCTCCTGCGGCCCGTGGCCCTGCGGCGGAGCGTAGAAGTTACCGCCGGTGGCAACGGCGTTGGCCGTCGAGTTGGCCACGGCGGTGATCTGCGGGGGCGCGTCCTCGCCGCCGGCTGCGGAGCTGACCCCGGCGCCGAGGGCGCACAGCCCCGCAACCGCCGCCGCTACAACTGCAACGCGCTGAAACTTACGCATGGATAGACCCTTCGTTACCCAGGCGGAGCGCCTGGCTTGACTACTTAATGTGAGCATATACAGACGCTCCGTAGTTATTGAGGATCTACGCCACATGTCGCGTCACGCGGTTCAACGGGGCATGTCGAGCGGCATCCGCCTGCCGTTGGCGCCGGCGGGAACTCCCACCGTCTTAGGTGCATTTGCGGGCACTCCGACCGTCTGGGGTGAACACGTCACCTCGGGCCCGAGCCGCTCGATCCCGTTGCCCAGGAATCCGGGCACCGTCACGGGCTGCACCGGCTTGCAGGTCTCCTGGTGCGGGGGGGACTCGCCCTCGGGCACCACACCCTGGATCCGCTGGGTGCAGGTGAGATTGCCCAGGAGGTCGCTGGTGCAGCCTCCCGGACCACCTGCGGCGTGCGCCTGGGCGATGCCGATGCAGGACACGGCGATGCCGCCGAGGAGCCCCGAGACGGCCGCGATCTTCTTCCTGCTGAACATGAGACGCGCCTTCCTTTACAGAGGTGCCGTTCAGCCGGTGAAGGCCTGGTTGAACTGGCCGCAGTTGCTCTCCAGGTTGTCGGCGAGGCCGAGCACGCCGACCGGGACGTTGGCCACGCCCGCCTCCTGCGGGCTGCACTCCTGGTACGGACGGAAGAGGTCGACCTGCTGCGGCTGGTCACCGCCGTAGGAGTCGGCGATGGCAGTGCCGGCGCCGATGGCGGACAGGCCACCGGCCGCCAGTGCCGCGATCACGACCTGCTGAAGCTTGCGCATGGAGCCCTCGGTTCTGTGCTGGTACAGCGAAGCTGATTGCCTAGAGTGACGAGTTAAACACTAGCAGTAGCAACGTGGAGCATTCCACAACGGACATCCATCCCGAGGGGGATATAGCCGCGCAGAATCCCCGGATGGGTGCCAACTGACCGATAAAAGGCCTGGATTGCCGGGCGACGCAGGCCGTCACGGCACGCGGACCCGCGTCAGGTGCCGTACGGCACCGACACCAACACGGGTGAAGCCGAGGAGAGTTGCGTCAGGAGAACGCGGGCTCCGCGACCCGTGGACGATCGCCCGCGGGTACCGAGACGATCAGGTCCCGCAACGCCTCGGCGTACCGCCGCACGTTCTTGTACGCGAGGTCGGTGTCCGGGTAGCGGCAGGCGAACCACAGCCCCTCGTCCAGCCGGTTGATCCAGGCGCACACCTGGTCGCCGTACGACACCCGGAGCAGCCCGTACGCCTTCTGCTCGGTCCAGCGGGCCGAGCCGGGGATGAGGCGCGCGTCCACGTACGAGATGATCGAGTACATGTCCGGCGAGGTGGGCTTGAAGTCCGCGCCCAGCAGCCGCAGTACCCGGGCCAGCGGAATGCGGGCCAGCGACCGGTTGGCCCGCAGTTCGGCGCGGACCGTGCCGAGCGCGCTCGCGAAGTCCGGTGCCGCGGGCACCTCGATCGGTGCGCCGCCGACGTACCAGCCCACGGAGTCCGACCAGGCGGACTTCACCCGCGTGTGGAACGGCACGACCGTGCGGTAGACCGGCTGCCCGCCGAGTTCGTGGACGATCAGGCTGGTCGCCGCCAGGATGCCCACGAGGCTGCCGCCGTAGGGCCGGCAGTGCGCCTCGAACGCGGCGGCCGCTTCCGCGTCGACGAGCGGCTCGCACACCAGCTTCTGGGCGGGCAGCACACCACCGGGCCGCAGTCCGAGGTCGACGGGGAACTCCGGGAGCCTTCCGTCGCACCGGCCGATGAACTCCCGCCAGCGCGCGACGATCGCGTGCGTGTCGTCGATGCCGTCCGCGTTCGCCCGCTCCAGCTCGCAGAAGTCGACGTAACTCCCCACGGGCGTACCGGTGACGGACCGGCCCGTGACGCCGGCCGTGTACAGCGCGTGGACCTCGTCCGGGATGCGCTGGAGGGAGTAGGCGTCGACGTTGGTGTGGTCGAAGGCCAGGTACACGCTGGTGGAGTCCTCGCGCACGACGGCCGCGTAGATGAAGTTCGGCCAGCTCAGCGCGTCCGCCGCGGTGTCGAACCGGTCCTGCAGGTACCGGATCAGCGCGCCCGCGTCGGTGAAGTCGCCGACCACCTCGCGGCGCAGGGTCACGTCGTTCTCGTCGAGCGTGAACCGGTGCATGTCCTCCCCGGCCCATCTGAAGCCGCTGCGCAGCGTCTCGTGGCGCAATGTCCAGCCGCGCAACGCCCGTTCCAGCGCGTCGAGGTCGGCCCGGCCCGGCAGGTCGAACGCCGCGCCGATCCAGGTCGGCACGAACAGCCCGTCCTCCCGCACCGAACGGGCCGTTCTGATGTGCGACTCCTGGATGTACGCCGGCGGTCGCGGATCCGGCGGCAGGGCCGCCGCGGCCGCGATGGTCGCCGGGCCGAGCGTCCACTCGACGAGCCGCCCGGGCCGGACCTCACAGCGCTGAATGTCAGAAACTCGCACAGTGGCGTCTCCTTCGCAGAAGACACCAGCTTGATCAAGGGGGAGCCGTACGCGAGCGGTGGTCGCTGTGTCGTCGGCTTTTCAGCGGGATGTGTGATGTCTCGAACGGAGAAGCGACCCCTCAACGGCCTTTGCCACCAAGGACTCTGCCCGCGTGGCGGTTCCCGTGACACCGGAACGCCCCTCACTCGTACTGGTAGATCCCGCTCATGTCCTCCAGCGCGGCCGGTGTGACGTCCCACGGTGGCAGCCTCTGGTCCCGGGCCACGACCCGGCCGCGCTCGATGTCGCGCGCGCCCGGGGGCTCGACGGGGAGGTACCCGCTGCCGGAGTGCCGTTGCTGCCAGCGGGTCCACTGCAGGTCGATGAAGGCGTGATGCAGCCAGAAGACGGGGTCGTTGGGGGAGGCGGCGCCGAGCATCACGCCGCCGACCCAGTGGTGCACCCGGTTGTGGTTGTGCCAGGAGACGCTGCCCCGGCCTCTCCCCCATCCCTCCAGCTTGTTGCGGAAGCCGCGGGTGACCGTGGAGTTCCAGGGCCGGACGTCGTAGACCGGGTCGGCCAGCGCGAATTCGAGCTCGTCGCCGGTCGGCAGCTGGATCGGGCTGCGGGCGCGACCGAGGTCGCGGGTGAGGTACTGCACGTCGGTCACGCGCTCGGTGAGCCTCCAGTGACCCGCCCGGTAGGCGAACGGGCCGGTCATCACCTGCCGGTCCGAACGCCGTCCGTTGCCGCCGAGGAGGTCGTCGGTCCACGGGAGGGAGTTCGCCGTGCGGTCACGGGTCCAGTCCCAGTACGGCACGGTCACCGACTCGTCCACCCGGCGCAGCGCCCGCTCCAGTTCCAGCAGGAGCTTGCGGTGCCAGGGCAGGAAGGAGGGCGTCATGTGGGCGGTACGCAGATGGTGTTCGCCGTCGGGCGAGTTGTGCGTGATGTGGATGTGCACGAACTCGTCGTATTCACCGCGGCGTTTGATTTCCAGCAGAGCGCTCACGAGCCGCCGTCGCTCGGACCGGGTCAGCCTGTTGACGTTCTTACGGGTGTACGCCATGCTCGCCCTCCTCGTGCACCGGCCCCGAGCGGCAGTGGTCGGCCCTGCGGCAGTCCGGTTCGTCGGCCGAAGCGGTAACTGCCGGGCGATCCTCCAGGTCACCGCCGTGCGGCCGGACCGGTGACGGAGCAGTGCGGGCAGCACGCTTCTCCGATTGGCATTCAGAATTGCTTTTTCTCACGACAGTCGGCGGACGAGTTCAGGGGGCGGCGCCCGGCTGCAGGTCCTGCTCGGTCCAGATCGTCTTGCCGGTGGAGGTGTAGCGCGTGCCCCAGTGGTGGGTCATCTGGGCGATGATGAACAGGCCGCGGCCCCCCTCGTCATCACTCGCGGCGTGCCGCAGATTGGGCGAGGTGTGGCCGGTGTCGGAGACCTCGCAGATCAGGGTCCGGTCGCGGATCACGCGTACCTGGATCGGACCGCCGACGTAGCGGATGGCGTTGGTGACCAGCTCACTGACGATGAGCTCCGTGGTGAACGCCAGGTCGCCCAGCCCCCAGTCGCCGAGCTGCTTGCTGACGGCGGTGCGGATGGTGGCCACCGCCGCCGGTTCCGGGAGCACCGCCCATTCGGCGTGCTGGTTCCGGTCGAGCAGGCGCGTACGGACCATGAGGAGCGTCGCGTCCACGTCCACGGGCCCGGGCAGCAGGCTGGTCACCACCCTGTCGCACCGCTCCTCCAGGGATCCCCGGCCGTCGGCCAGGACGCGGCGCAGCTGGGCGAGCCCGGCGTCACGGCCGTCGGCCGCCTGGAGGAGACCCTCTGTGAAGAGGACGAGGAGGCTGCCTGGTTCAAGGTCCAGTTCAGTGCTCTGGTAGGGCAGGCCGCCGATGCCCAGCGGCGGCCCGAGCGGCAGTTCCGGACAGCCGGCGACGCCGGTGCGCGGTGGGACGATCGCCAGCCCCACCTGTTCCCCGGCCCGCGCGACGGCGCACTTCCCCGAGACGGGGTCGTACACCGCGTACAGGCAGCTCACGCCCAGGGCCGCGTCGACGTGCGGCATCCGGCGCCCCGGGCTCCGGCGGCCCGCCCCGGCGTCGTGCGCGGTCTGCTCGACCAGGTCGGTCAGGCGGGACAGCAGTTCGTCCGGACTCAGGTCCAGCCGGGCCAGCACGCGCACCCCCGTCCGCAGGCGGCCCATGGTGGCCGCGGCGCCCAGGCCGTGACCGAGCACGTCCCCGACGACCAGGCCGACCCGGGTGCCCGACAGGGGAATGACGTCGTACCAGTCGCCACCCACCCCGGACCTGTTGTCGGCGGGCACGTAGCGGCTCGCCGATCCGACGGCGGCGTGCCGCGGCAGACGGCGCGGGAGCAGGCCCCGCTGGAGTTTGAGGGCCACGCCGTAGCCACGGGTGACCGCCGGCATCAGCAGGACACCGACCAGCAGGGCCCCCAGGCCGAGGACCGTGACCCCGCCCGTCCTGCCGATCAGCGGCAGGTCGACGGCGGTCGTGCCGTACGCGGGGTCCGCGTAGACGACGAACGCGGCGTACAGGAACAGCAAGGCCATCATCAGCCCGCCGAGCCCCGGCAGTACGCCCTTGAAGACCAGGTCACGGGTGCTGCGGCCGAGGACCTTGCGGTGGTGCCAGAGGCAGGCGAAGCCGGTCACCGCGTACTGGAACGCGATCGCGAGACCGACCGAGTCGATCGAGTCGGCCAGGACGTTCCGGCTGAACGACGACAAAAGCACGAACAGGGCGATCGAGACCGCGCCCATGCCGAGGGTGCCCCAGGTCGGGGTGAAGAACCTGCGGTGGATCCGGGCGAACCGGGAGGGGACCGCCTTGTGGACCGCCATGGAGAAGACGGTCCTGGCCAGGGGCAGGATGGTGGTCTCGGCGGAGGCGAGGGCGGAGGTCAGCACCATGAGGATCAGCAGCCTCGACAGGAGCAGTCCCGTGCCGTGACGTCCGAACACGGCCGCGCCCAGCCCGGACAGCACGTCGTCCGAGTTGCGGCTGTTGCCGAGTCCGATGCCCGAGGTGCCGACTCCCGCGAACGCCTGCGCCGACGTGGACACCAGCCCGTACATGACCAGGAGCAGCACGGTGGTCATGACCGCGGCGCGTCCGGGGATGTGCGCGCTGTCGACGGTCTCCTCGTTGACCGAGAACGCGGTGTCCCAGCCCCAGTAGATGAAGACCCCCGCGAGGATGCCCGAGGTCAGGGCCTTTGCCGAGGGCACCTCGAAGGGGTTGAACCAGGTGGCCGAGACGTGGATCGCCGTCGCGGGCGGCGCGGCGTAGACCCTGACCAGCGCGGCGACGGCGAAGACGGCCAGCACCACGACTTCCAGGCACAGCAGCCAGCGCTGGACGGCCGCCGAGAACTCGATGCCGACGTAGCAGATCGCGGTCAGTACGGCGATCCAGACGACCCCCGCCACGGTGGTCCACAGCCGGTTGTCCGCCAGTCCGTCCAGGCCCACCAGCCGGAAGCCGTAGGCTGCGGCGATCTTGGCGAGGCTCGACATGACGATCACGTCGGCGACGATGATGCCCCAGCCGCCCATCCAGCCGAGGCGCGGTCCGAAGGCGCGGGTGGCCCAGGTGAAGGTGGTGCCGCAGTCGGCGTTGCTCGCGTTGAGCTCCCGGAAGGCGTACGCGACCAGCAGCATCGGTATGAACGCCAGCATCGTGACGATCGGAGCCTGCAGTCCGACCCCGGCCACGATCACGCCGAGCGTGGCGGCCAGGCTGTACGCCGGGCCGGTGGAGGCAAGACCCATGGCCACCGAAGAGAACATGCCAAGGGCGTCGTTCTTGAGCCCCTTCCGGCCGGCCCCCGTACCGGGAGCGGGGCGGTCGACCGGCACGGGGGCGCCGAAGTGCCTCACACTTGATTGCACCGCCGGGCGGCTCCCCTCCGCAACAGCTACCCGTGCCGCCGGACGCCGGGCTCAGGGACGGCGCAACGGGGGTCCTACGGGTCCGATGCGGGCGGGCTGTCACCACTCACCGTGATGACCGACCACCCGGAAGCTGCCCACGACACCGTCCTCACCGAACACGCCCCCGTCGCCGAAGACTCCCCCGCGGCCGAACACGCCCTCGGCACCGAAGACGCCCCCGTGGTCGGTACGGGTCACCTCGCCGAAGGTCTCGCCGTGGGGACCCACGGTGGTGACCGGAGCACCGCCGTCGCAGGTGAAGCCCCGGAAGACCTCGACGGTCCTGCGGCTGTCGTTGAAGACGCTGAAGCTGCTGGAGCCGGTCGCGGTGATGCAGCCCTCGGCGGAGGCGGAGTACGTACGTTCGTTGAAGTAGATCCTTCCGCCTCGCTCACGGCCGCGACCGCCTTCGTCACGGCCGTGGTCGCGTCCACCGCCGTCGCGGCCCTCCCCCTTCTCTCCGCCCGCGCTCCTGCCGCCCACCGGGGCAGCGGGGGCAGCGGGAGCCACGGCAGGAGCGGCTCGGTGCGCGGGCCGGGCCGCCTGGTGGACGGCGGAGGGCGTCGGGGCGGATCCGTCGGCCGAGGCGTAGGGGATGCCGGCGGCCACGAGGACGGTCACGCCCACTCCGGTGCCGAGCACAGCAAAGGTACGCGGAGACATGTCACTTCTCTCTGTCGCGCGGACGTCGGCCGGGCGACCGATCTGCGACGAACGTACCGACAGCCCCGACAACCGGCATTTCAGATAAATCACCGGTGTGACGGCTTGGCCCCAAACGGGTAACCCGTCGCCGCTGACCGGCGCCCGGCGTCCAGGTCGCGAACCCCCGGCCGCTTCCACCGTGGTTCGCCGCCGCACCCGGTTGAGTGACAAGCAGTACGGCTCCCGAAGACGTTCGCGATAGGGCGAGACGATTTCTATACGTTCTTCCAGGATTCGGACATTCAGGCCAGCAGGTGACCCCCTGCGTCCGCCCCTCACGGAGGTCACGGGATGAACCATCGCCCCTGGGTTACAGCACCACTGGCGGGCGTGGCCATCGCCCTCGCGTCCCCACCGGTCGGCGCCGCCGCGCACGCGCCCCTACGGCACCCGCCCGCCTCCCTGCGGGTGCGTGAAGGAGGCCGCGACGACGACCACCGCAACCCCTGGCGCGACTGCCACAGCCGCCGCCGCGTCGTCCTCATCACCCCGACCCTCAGAGCGTTCCTGACCAACGGCCGGCGCGGACCGGAAGCCCTCGTGCTCAAGGGAACCCCGAAATCCAAGACCTGGTCACCGGAGCAGCCCTGGAGCAGCTTCACCGTCGCAAAGTTCCTGGACGTGAACTACTCCGCCACCACCACCGGCCAGTACGCGTTCGCCATCAAGGAATTCTTCAGAGTGCACCCGCTCTTCGTCGTGAACACCTACGACAACCACAAACGCGCCTTCCCCTTCCCCGAAGCCCGCTGCAACGACCACGACGACCACGACGGCGAAGACCGCGACCGCCCGCACGGCGGCAACTCCTCCACCCCGCCCTGCAAGGACGCCCCCGCACCGCGGGACGGAACGGCCGCCGGCTGGAGCACCGGCCTGCTCAGCACACAACACGTCCTGATCGCGGCGGGCGGCCTGCTCATGCTCCTCGGAATGCTCGCCACCGCCTGGCACCGCCGGCGCCGCTCCGACGACTGACCACGGCGCCCCGGCATCCCCACGCCACGTCGGTGCCTCACGCCCCCGTCGGCCCCAGCGCCTCGGCGGCGCTGCGCGGCTCGGTGCGCGGCTGCTGGCCGAGCTTGTGCCGCAGGACGGACGAGTGCCGGTAGACCTTCCTTGCGGGTGTGGGGCCGCTCCCGCAGCCCGGCTTTGAGGGCTGGACGGAAGAGCTCCGGCGCGGAGGTCGGGTCGATGACGCGTCGGACCACCGCGGCGGCGGACTGCGGGTCCGGCGTGATGCGCACCTTGGCGATGCAGTCCCCGTGTCCGACAGCGCCCATCGTCCAGTAGCTCGACAGGGCCGGGGATGTCGAACATCTTCAGCGCCGGTCCGGTGGCGCTGCCCAGTCGTGCGTCGGCTCCGGCGTGGGCGAGCCGTTGGAGAAGCGGATGAGCGCGTCGTGGGTTCCCAAGGTGGCGTAGATGCCTTGGGTGCACTCGGGGGAATCCCGTCCAGGATCTCCACCTGCCCTCGAACCAGCCCATAGCCCTTGGCGTGGGCATCGCGGAGGGCCTGGCCAGTGCCGCCGTCCTTGCCCGAGTCGGTGATGTGGCTTTCGCGTCCTTCGAGAGCCGGTCAGGGGTCCCAGGGGGAGGAATCGCTCTCAGCCCTCCGGTTCGGCGAGCCGGTGCAGGCCCCGCGGTCCCGGCACGAGGCAGTACTCACCGCCGCGGGTGACCACGAAGCCGGGCAGGTTCCACAGACGGCGCCGGACCGGCTTCTCCTCCTCAAGGCCGGGTGGCCGCTGAATGTAGCCCTGGCGCCTCGCCGCAGGCCACGGGGTTTCCGCCCGTCCGCGCTGGTCGACCACATGGTGCTGCATGACGCCTGGGGCCAGTCACCTGCGGCAGCCCATCACCCGAAGTCCCTGGTTTGGAAGATCGCGTATGCGGACCGGGCCTGAGCTGACACTTCGCTGACCTGCGGTTTCCCCGCTGCTCCCCGCCGCTTGCTACCCGACCGGACACGCGAGGGGCACGGGCCGGACCTCCCGCCCGCTGGGGGTGATCTACGGCTCACCCCACTCGGGGACGCACATCATCCTGTGAGCCGGCACGACGGGTTCGCTCGGCAGTGGATCGATTCCACGGACCCGTACGGCCACGATATCGGCGGGGGTGAGGGGTCGGGTCGGAAGTCTCATCAAGCGCCACCTGTAGGCCTCTGGGACGTCTTTGGCGGGCAGCTCCACCATGGCGAGACTGACCCATCGGTCGTAGGTCGTGGGGTACAGGCGAATCGAACCGCCACATTCCGCGCAAACCGGTGGCCCGATCCAGGTCACGTCATCGGGGTCGGGTTCAGGTCTGGGGGCGGCTGTCGCTCCGTCGGCTTCGGCCATCTCGTTGGCGAGGACGTTCCAGCACCTCTCGCAGTACCTCGCCATGAGGCTGATCCGGCCGCGCTCGCGTACGGTGCCGCCGGCTTCCCCGCAGCGAAGGCATGCGGACTGGTCGCCATCCCGAATCGCCCCCATGCGTTCGAGTGTGGGCGAATCTGAACGGGTTCCAGTAGGTCGCGATTCGGACGTATTTGTCGATCACGCAACCAACCACCTCAACCCACATCTACCCCAGCTCCCACGGCCCGGGGACGGCTCACCCCATAGGGCCGCCGGCGACGCCGCAAGCCACCAGCGACTCCATCGGCGCTCACGCGCCTCAACAGGGGTACGGGGGCACCCTTCGCGGCACCCCCGGCAATGCCGTGATGACGACGAGGGTTGCAGTCGCGGTGTCGAAGGATTGCAGTGATGCTGTCAGGGGGAGCGTGGCTGGCCTCGCACGGGCAGTGTGCGTCGGTGACCGCGCTGTACAGGAAGGGTGCTGCCATGACAACGGTGCCGGACAGGACACGGAGAGGACCCGGAAAGCCCGGCAGCGGCGAAACGATCGACGATGCTTCCTCGTTCGCCGGGACCATGATGCTGCTCAGCGGGCCCCTCAGCATTCTCATGGGCGCGTCCGGCATCGCACAGGACACCCTGTTCTCCGCGTCCCGGTACGCCTACCGGTTCGACCTGACCGCCTGGGGCTGGATTCACCTTGTGATCGGAGTGGCACTTGTCATCACCGGCCTGGGAGTCCTGACAGACCAGAGCTGGGGGCGCGGGGCCGGTGTAGCCGTGGCAGGGATCAGCCTGATCACCCAGTTCATGTTCGTTCCGTACTACCCGTTGTGGGCCATCCCTGCGATGACACTTGACCTCCTGATCCTGTTTGCGCTGACGAGGGTCCATATCGAGACCAGGGGCGGCCGGTGAACCCAGAACTTCATCCTCCGCCGCAGCACAGCGCCCCACAGCAACCCACCACGCTCCCCAGCTCCCATCCCGTCCGCCGTCGACCCACACACCGTGGAGCAGGCGTGGTTCATGGCGTCCAGGTGGAGCTG
The DNA here is from genome assembly GCF_055558375.1 of Streptomyces sp. NPDC025793. Taxonomy (NCBI): domain Bacteria; kingdom Bacillati; phylum Actinomycetota; class Actinomycetes; order Kitasatosporales; family Streptomycetaceae; genus Streptomyces; species Streptomyces sp. NPDC025793. The sequence goes on from NZ_JBVHMR010000008.1 coordinate 25,195, forward strand.
CGCCACTGTACGAACGACTGTGAGGATTCACCGCGTCGCTGCTCGGCTCCCACTTGACGACGTAGAGCAAGTTGCAACCCGGTTGCGATGGGCACTCCACAGCGCCGCCGCGGACTCCCCAGTCACCGAACACCAACGGGCCCCCTCCCATTGGACCTCGGACCCACTCCACCTCGGAGACGATGTGCGGAGCTCGTCCAGGGCCCGGCAGCGGCGTCCGGGAGGACACGGGCGGCGCCGACGGACGAGAGCTCGAAGCCCCGGCCGCAGCCAACGCCGCAGCCACCTCCTCCTCGCTCACCCCCGCCAGCGCCTCAACCACCTGATCGAGTGCCTCGCCCATCTCAGTGCGCGTGACCGCTCGAAGCCGGCGTCGGACCTGCGTTGAGGGTGCGTGTGATCCCTGCGGCAACCGTCGTGGCGAGAATCCAGCCGACAGGTGGTGCTTGCTGCCCCTCTTACCGCGGTCGACCGGCGACGAACCGGTGGCCTCGCCCCCCCCTTCCTTTTGCTCGGATGTTGGAGGCGTTCACGCAGGCCCGCAACCAGCCCAACTCGTCGACCGCGTGCAGTTCAGCTAGCAGGAGGCGGTGCAACTGGTCGAAGACACCGGCCTCGTGCCACCGGCCCAGCCGACGCCAACAGGTCTGATCGGAGCCGACCCCTGTTCCAGCCGCTGCAGCTACCGGCTCACGTCGTTGTAGAGGGCGCACAAGATGCCCTGCAGGCACAGCCGTTCGCCCACCGGCTTGGGCCAGGCGCCTTCTGCGGCCAAGGCGTCAGCAGCAGCTCGATCAGCACCCCCAGGTCGTCATCCACGGACCACGGCCGGTTGCCCACACCCTGCGAACGTCGAGATCATCCGCACTGGCCACGGCCGACCAGTACACACCCACAAGATCGTGTTACGAGCTCTGAGAGCCCGACACGCAATGCAGCCACGCTCGTCGCAAACATGGGTACGAATACTCAATCGCTGTGCTGTCTGACGCCGATACGGTAAAGCCACGTTCCGGCTACGGTATGAGTCGATCACCGCACTGTGATACTGCGGACACGGGGGAGGAAGCACGCATGGCGTGGGACGAGTGGGAGCAGCTCAAAACAGCTGCGGCCAACAGGCACGGCGCTCACATGCAGTTGAACCATGTGCCGTCGGAGCCGGGAGGATCCGGCACTCTGGTGTCGAACAAGCCGGCCTGGTCCAAGGCAGGCCAAGCCGTCGGCTCACTCAGCGGCTCCATCACCACGGCGCTCGGAAAGCTGACGGACGGGCAGAAGGGCTTCGTCGTGGAGACCGGCTGCCAGACGTCTGCGGCTCAGAAGGAAGTCCACGACTCGTGGGACCGCTACGTCAAGGCTGTGAGCGGACGCTGCACAAGGCTCTCGGACCTGCTGGAAAAAGTCGGCAACGACCTGTTGAAGACCGATGAGTCCGTCATGGCCGAGATCGGCAACCTCAAGGTGGACTACGCGGATACGCCTGCGGTCGGCGGCCAGGACAAGGGGCGGTAACCAGAAGTCATGGACCTCGCAACCCTGAAGGCGATAGACCCCAAAGAGTTTCGGGACGCGGCCGACGGATACCGCAGCACCAGTGACATGGCCGGCGCGGCGAAGGACCGCATCGACAACGAGATCATCGCGGCCATGAGGAAGGCCCTCAACAGCGAGGCCGCGACCGCGGCGATCGGCCAATTGTCGGAGCTGGGCAAGAACTTCCACTACACCCAGATCGAATGCGGACTGGTCAGTACGGCTCTCGAGGCGTTCTCGTACGAGATCGAAGCGGCCAAGAAGAAGCTCCAAGCGGCCATCGACGGCGCGCAGGCGGCGAAGCTCACCGTGAACGCCGACGGCTCGATCACCTATCCGGCGGGCGGAGAGAAGGATACGGACGGAAAGGTTCCCGGGGGCGGCACGGTCAGTGGTACGGCGGGCGGCCTGTTCGAGGGCGTCATCACGGCAGTGAGCCGCCAGTCCGCCGAGCTCGACCCCAACCCGAACCACCGCCTCGCACTGGACTACGCGGATGAGATCGCCGGCGCCCTGAGGGAGGCGGCGGAGTCCGACGAGAAGTGGGCGCCGAAGCTGCGGGCGCTGACGGCGGACGACGATCTCACCGTCTCCGACAAGGACCTTGCCGACGCGTCCTCGGACACGAGCGGCGTGCGCGACGCGGGCAAGGAGTACCTCGACTCGCTGCCCCAGCCGCCCAAGGACGGCAAACCGACGGACAACGCGAAGTGGTGGAAGGGGCTCAGCCCGGAGCAGCAGGCCGCATGGATCTCCATGCGTCCCGACTCGGTCGGCGCGCTCGACGGACTCCCCGCCACGGTTCGGGATGAGGCCAACCGGACAGTGCTCTCCGAGGCGCACGGTGTCGCACAGGTCACATACGACGCCTGGTTGAAGGATCACCCTGAGCCCCCGCGGTACCAGGACCATATCAACATGCACACCGGGGTGAAACAGGGCAAGGAGGAACTCCCGGCGTGGGAGGAATGGGAAGCCGAACGGGAGAAGATGCACAAAGGGATTGACGGCATGAACGCGATACAGGACCGTCTCGACGCGACGGGTGCCAACAAACTACCCGAGGCATACCTGCTGGGCTTCAGCGCGGCGGGAGACGGTCGCGCGATCATCGCCAACGGGAACCCGGACACCGCGGATCACCAGGCGGTCTATGTGCCGGGTACGACATCAGATTTGGACAGCATCGGGGGGAACATCAACCGGATGACCAATCTCTGGCAGACAGCCCAGACTGTATCTGATGGAAAATCCGTCTCCACAATCACCTGGCTCGGCTACGACGCACCTAACGACGTCGTAAAAGACGCGACTTTCACCCACTACGCATACGATGGTGCACCGGCTTTCGATAAATTCCTCGATGGACTCGATGCATCACATTCCGGTGATGCGGCAGCGCACCGTACCGTGATCGGCCACTCGTACGGATCGAGCCTCGTGGGCGCCGCGGCCCAGACCGGGGATCTCCACGCCAACGACATCGTCTTCGCGGGCAGTCCCGGTGTGGAGGTTTCCAGCGCCGATCAGCTGGACGTTCCGAAGGGGCATGTGTGGAACGAGTACGCCGACGGGGACCCGGTTCCAGAGCTCGGCCGCATGATCCATGGCGGAGGTTTCGGGCGCGAAATTCCCGCCGATTCAGGGTTCGGCGCCAACCAGATGGCCACGGACACCCAGGGGCACAGCGGTTACTGGAATGCGGGCTCCGAGAGCCTGAAAAACCAGGCCCTGGTAGTAGTCGGTAAATACGACGACGTGAAGATGGCGCCGGAGCCGACCAGACCGTATACACCGCACACGGTATGGGAAAAATAAGAACGCCCACATAGAGGTGCTGGCACGCAGGCAATGAGACGATGACCGACCCACATCCCAGTCCGACGGAATAAGGCTCCCTGCCATGAAGGAAAAGCTGAGCACTCTTGTGCTCGCCGCACCCCTTGCAATCATCACTCTCACGGGATGCAGTATGTCTGACCAGAACTCCGATGAAACCAAGTCCGCCGGAACGAGCACCACAAAGGATGCCTCTGATGCGCTACTGAAGGTATCCAGCGGCATATACGACTTGATCGGCGTCAAGGGAAAAGCATCCGACGGTTCCACAGGGGTCCAGGAATGCCCAGGAAAGGACCCGGAAAAATACTTCCAGATCTTTCACCCGTGGAGTTTGCGGCCAGCCTCGGCGAGTGACGTCGAAAAGGCAATGAAGAATCTCAGGGCGGAACTCCCGAAGCATGGCTGGAAGATCGTCGAATACGGTCCGGACACCAGCAAGAACAAGAACATCAATCTGACCGCCGACAATGACGAGAAGAAGGCCGGCGTAAACGTCGTTCAGATGTTGAAGGACAACCCGCCGATGCTGAGCCTGACCGTCGTGTCCGGCTGCTACAAGGTCCCGGACGGTCAGACGGTCCAACACTTCTGAGCACGGCTGGTACGAGCGCCTCAAATTTCGAAAACGATCGCGATTGGGCCATCGTGAGGCGTCTCCAGCACATGAGACTGCACGCGAGTGAGATGAGGGCGTTGTGCAGGTCGAGGCGTCGTTCCCATCGGACGGCCAGGCGCTTGGAATGGTGCGGGAGCGAGAGCGAGGAGGGCAGCTCCACAACGTAGCGGAGCTTGACCATTCCCTTGCTGTTGCGCAAGGGCCTCCGCGGAAGATCACCGGCAGGATCCGGTTCTCCGTCGTCAGGGGCCCTGTACCTGCCGAGGCGTACAGGGCCCGATCAACTACTTGTTGACCACCGTCAAAGGCAGCAACTTCTTCCCCGTCGGCCCCACCTGGATCTGCGTGTCCATGGCCGGGCGGCTAACTACGTGCAACCACCGCGCCAAGGCGCCGCGCCGATCGACGCACCTACTGTCGAAGACGCATGTCCAGACCTCCTCGTCGCAATCTGATGTCACTCCGAGCTGAGGGCGACGTCGGCTTCACTGGGGCGGACCAAGCACCTCGTCGGCGCTGCGGGGTTCTGTGCGCGGCTGCTGGTTGAGTTTGTGGCGTGCGATGGAGGAGTGCCGGTAGACCTCCTTGCGGGCCCGCATGATGTTGCCCAGGGGCGCGTGTTCGGCAGTGACCCGCCAGGGCGTGAAGGACAGTGAGTCCATCTTCTCCAGGTTCTCGGGGCCGGAGATGTCCTGCTGCGGCAGCCGAAGCTTCGCCACGGTGACGGCCGGCGAAAGCTGTTCGGGCCACTCCACGGTCGTATCCTCCACCGGCATGCGCGCCAGGTCGGTGCAGAGCTGGACCTGGATGTCGAAGGCGTAGGGCCGCTCCTGCAGCTCGGCTTCCAGGGCCGGTCGGAAGACCTCCGCCGCCGAGGTCGGATCGATGGCGCGCCGGATCACCGCGGCGGCGCAGTCCGGGTCGGGGGTGATGCGTACCTTGGCGATGTAGTCCCCGTGCCGGACAGCGCCCATCGTCCAGTAGCTCGACAGCAGTACGTTTGCCGGAGGGGTCTTCGACAGGCGCAGGAAGGCCAGGAACTCGTCCCATGCCCAGTTGTCCTGGTCCAGGGTCCCCTTTCCGGTCACGAACTCGGTGAAGAAGCGATGTGCTCCGGGTCGGCCCTGGGAGAAGTAGGCCGGCGCATTCAGGAACAGTTCCTGGATGAACAGGTAGTGCTCGACCGTGTTGCAGAAGAAGATCGGTCCGTTGATGTTGGCGTAGTCGAAGGTGCCCGTGTCCGGTTCGTCTTCCAGCAGGGTCGGGCCGGGGATGTCGAACATCTTCAGCGCCAGTCCCGTGGCGGCACCCAGTCGTGCATCGGCTCCGGCGTGAGGCGAGCCGTTGGAGAAGCGGATGAGCGCGTCGTGGGTTCCCGGAGTCGCGTAGATGCCTTGGGCGTACTCGGGGGGTAGCCCGTCCAGGATCTCCACCTCCCCTCGGACCAGCCCGTAGCCCTTGGCATGGGCGTCGCGCAGGGCCCGGCCGGTGCCACCGGCTTCGACGGAGTCGGCGATGTAGTTCTCAGTCTTGCTGATCACTGTCTGCAGGTTGCGGTCGAAGTCCGGATCGTCGGTTTCAACGTCAGGCGTGTAGCGGACGAACTGTGCTGCCATGGTGTCGAACCTTCCTCGCGGACCGTGGTGGGAACTGTTCTCAGTCCTCCAGCTCAGCCAGCCAGCGCAAGGCACGGAGCCCCGGTACGAAGCAGTACTCGCCGCCCCGGGTGACCACGAAGCTGGGCAGGTTGTGCAGACGACGCCGGACCGGCTTCTCTGGGATGGTCAGGGTGCCGGTTCCGCCGTGATGGCCGGCTACCGCGTCCTTCTCACCGGGGTAGCCGATGAAGTTGCCGTCGTTGATCCACTGGGTCTTGATGAACTCGAACTGTCGTTCCAGATGGGCGCCGAGGAACACTCCGACCAGACCACGGTCGGCGCCGTCGTCTTCCAACACGCCCTCCGGCAGCGGTGGGCCGTAGGTGGTGCCGCGGCGGATGAGGCGGTGCATCCGTGCGTCGCCGATGATGGTGGAGTCGCGGGGGTTGGTGCGTCGGATGTGGGCACCGGCGGGACATCGATAGCCGCGATCGTCGTTCTCCCGGTACAGGAAGTTGTTGACGCGGTGCGGGTCGGCGGCCAGCTCCGGGTCATCGTGCTCCGGCGCCAGTGCCAGCGGTGCTCCGCTCGGCCAGCGCCCCACCATTTTGGCCGCCAGGAGTGCCTCCTCCTCGGCGTCGGAGCTGTTCGCGCGCAGAAACCGGCGCCAGGCCGCCACATTGGTGTGGGCCTTGCGCACGGCTGCGTAAGTCCCGTTGCGGCCGAGCACTTCGAGGGTGGGCATGGGTGGCAGGCTGCCGGTTTGGTTTCGTCGGGGTAGCCGAGGAGGAACTCGCCGGCCTTGATGGGGGCCTCCTGCGGGTTAGAGCCGGGCAGCCCGACGCCCTCGATGTTCGGGTGGCTGATGCCGTCCCGGAAGCCGAAGGCGGTGCGCCCGCTCGGGAGCTGGCGGACCTCCTGCTGCCAGATCACCTGGACACCGGGCGTGTCCTCGAAGGCAACACGGGCCTGTTCCAGCTTCTTGCCCAGCTGCGCCCCATCGGAGGCGAGGGCGCTCAAAGCGATATGGACGTCACCCGTTCCGAACGGTGCCTCCCAGTGAGCCGGCGCACTCTCGCCCACGTCGCCGATCAGCTCCGCCCGGGCGGCCATACCCTCACGAAACGCCTGCGGAAAGCCGTCCAGCGACTCCTGGGGCACCCCCAGGGCCCGCAGCCCCTGATGGGTGAACGCCACCGCCACCCAGGCATCCTGGCTCCGGTCCGCGCTGGGCAGACCACCCGAGGTCACCGGAAGCAGCCGCCGCAGCAGGGCGCGCCCGGCGTGGCGGTCATCGACGCGCAGGAAGATGTACTTTCCCTCGTAGGGCACGGGCCGCGGACGTAGGGCCCCGCTCTGGACGTCGTCGATGTCGATGCGCACGCCGGCCGCGCCTTGGCTGTCCGCAGTGTTCATGATCGTTTGCGCCTCCACATCGGTCTCTGCCTGGGCAGCCCTGCGGCGGCCGACCTGGACCGGCCGACGCGGTCCAGCATGGGATTGGGCCGGCGGGTCGGTTATGTCTGGCTCCTATGCCGAGGCTTCCTCCAGCAGCTTCTGGAAGGCGGGCGTGGCCACCAGTTCCGCGTTGGCCGGGTTCTCCAGCGCCGTCCGGAACTCAGGGTGTCCAGCACCTCCTGGAACGCTTCGTCCACGCGCTGGTCCTTGTAGATCTGCTGAACGGTCAGCTCGGGGTAGGCGCTGACGAAGACCCCTGCGGGCTCCTGGTGGGCGAGGAACCAGTCCTTGACCCCTGGATCTTTGATGCCGGGGAACCCTTCGCTGTGCGAGAAGACCTTGTCGAAGCGCTCCCCGACCACCGTCTTGGCGAAGTCGTCGATGTAGGTGTCCCAGGAACCGTCGAAGACGCCGGCGAACATGAACCTGGTGTCGTTGTCGAAGATGACGTGCCGCGCGTCATGCAGCGTGCCGATCTGGCGCACCGCCGCATGGACATCCTTGTCATTCGCCGCGTCGGCCATCGCAGCGAGATCCGCACGCAACGCATCCGCCTCACCCGGCTTGATCTTGGTGAAATCGGTGAACTCGTTACAGACCCCGTCCATCCTGCCCGGGTGCTCATGGTGAGCCGATGGGGTTCCGCCTGTCGTCGCAGCCCTCGCGAGGTCCTCCTGCCACGCATCGGTGCGAGGGGCGCCAAGCGCTCGGACATGGGGCGCGATCGCCCTCACGTCTTCGATCCTCCCTGCGGCTGGGCGGCCACGCATCTCGGGTCAGGGCCGTTGTGGTCGCATTGGGTGGTGCCTCGAAGCTCCGGCAGTTGCGGGGGTCGCCTGCCCGGTGCAGCAGGCCGATGCTGGCGTCCTCGCGTCCCGAGAAGCTCCCGAGGACAGATCCTGCCAGGCGCAGGAAGATGGAGTTCGGTGAGACGTGCCGAGTACGTCGTCATCACCGTTGCCGGGCAGCCGCCCACTTCCCCGCGGTCGCGAAGACAGCGTCGCAGCCCATCGCGCACCAGCCCGTTGCGCCGCCCAGGCGGCCGGGTCACCCGCTTCCGCCGCCCCCTGCTCCACTGGATCGCCCTCCGGAGGCAACCATGGGCCACGTCCTCGGTGACGTGCTGGGTTTCGCGGCCGCAGTCGCCGTCAGCCCGCTCCCGATCATCGCCATCATCCTCATACTCGCCACGCCCCGGGGACGCCTCAACGGAGTCCTCTTCACCGTCGGCTGGATCCTGGGACTCTCGGCTCTCGGCACGGTGATGCTGGCGATCGCCTCTCCCGCAGGTGCCTCCTCCCACAGTCACCCGGCCACCTGGGTCGGAGCCCTCAAGCTCGCACTGGGTCTGTTCCTCGTCCTCTTCGGCGCCCGGCAATGGCACCGGCGCCCGAAGGATCCCTCGCAAGCCCAGCTGCCGAAGTGGATGGGCGCGATCGACCGCCTCACCCCGGTCAAGGTCTTCGCACTCGGACTGGCCCTGGCCGCGCTCAACGCCAAGAACGCCCCGCTGACCATCGCAGCGGGCGCCGCGATCGGCTCAGCCGACCTGCCGCTCGGGCAGCAGATCGCATCACTGGCGATCTTCGTCCTGATCGCCACCCTCGGGCTGCTGGCCCCACTGGGAGTTTTCCTGCTCGGCGGAGAGCGAGCCAAGACCACGCTTGCCGACTGGAAAAACTGGGCGGCTCAGCACAATGTCGCCGTGATGGCCGTCCTGTTCTTCGTCCTCGGGCTGAAGCTGCTCGGAGACGGCATCTCCATCCTCGTCTCCTGACGGGCGCACCAAGGCATGAGGATGTGGTCGCGCACAGACATGCAACAGACCAACGAGCCCTCCTCCCCATCGGGAAAGGGGGCTCGCAGGGCCGGGCAGTCACGCACGGACCTGGAATGGGCCTCAGACCCACTCCACCTCGGAGACGATGTGCGGAGTACGACCAGGGCCCGGCAGCGGCGTCCGGGAGAACACTGTCGGCGCCGACGGGCGAGAGCGCGAAGCACCAGCCACAGCCAACGCCGCAGCCACCTCCTCCTCGCTCACCCCCGCCAGCGCCTCAATCACCCGATCGAGTGCCTCGCCCACGTCAGTGCGCGTGACCACTCGACGCGGGCGTCGGACCTGCGTTCTTCACCGTCAAGGGCAGCAACTTCTTCCCCGTCGGCCCCACCTGGATCTGCGTGTCCATGGCCGGGCAGACGCCGCAGTCGAAGCACGGGGTCCAGCGGCAGTCCTCGACCTCCGTCTCGTCGAGGGCGTCCTGCCAGTCCTCCCAGAGCCAGTCCTTGTCCAGGCCGGAGTCGAGGTGGTCCCAGGGGAGGACTTCCTCGTAGGAGCGCTCGCGCGTCGTGTACCAGTCGACGTCCACGCCGAAGGGGGCCAGGGCCTTGTCGGCGCAGGCCATCCAGCGGTCGTAGGAGAAGTGCTCGCGCCAGCCGTCGAAGCGGCCGCCGTCGTCGTAGACCGCGCGGATCACGGCGCCGATACGGCGGTCGCCACGGGACAGGAGGCCTTCGACGATGCCCGGCTTGCCGTCGTGGTAGCGGAAGCCGATCGAGCGGCCGTACTTCTTGTCGCCGCGGATCTTGTCGCGAAGCTTGGCCAGGCGGGCGTCCGTCTCCTCCGCGGAGAGCTGCGGGGCCCACTGGAAGGGCGTGTGGGGCTTGGGGACGAAGCCGCCGATCGAGACGGTGCAGCGGATGTCGTTCGAGCCCGAGACCTCGCGGCCCTTCTGGATGACGTGCGTCGCCATGTCGGCGATCTGGAGGACGTCGTCGTCGGTCTCCGTCGGCAGGCCGCACATGAAGTAGAGCTTCACCTGGCGCCAGCCGTTGCCGTAGGCCGTCGCGACGGTACGGATGAGGTCCTCTTCCGAGACCATCTTGTTGATGACCTTGCGCATGCGCTCCGAGCCGCCCTCGGGGGCGAAGGTCAGACCGGAGCGGCGGCCGTTGCGGGTCAGCTCGTTCGCCAGGTCGACGTTGAAGGCGTCGACCCGGGTGGAGGGGAGCGAGAGGCCGATCTTGTCCTCCGTGTAGCGGTCGGCCAGGCCCTTGGCGATGTCGCCGATCTCCGAATGGTCCGCGGAGGAGAGGGAGAGGAGGCCCACCTCCTCGAAGCCCGTCGCCTTCAGGCCCTTGTCGACCATCTCACCGATGCCCGTGATCGAGCGCTCGCGCACCGGGCGGGTGATCATGCCCGCCTGGCAGAAGCGGCAGCCGCGCGTGCAGCCGCGGAAGATCTCGACCGACATGCGCTCGTGGACCGTCTCGGCCAGGGGCACGAGGGGCTGCTTGGGGTACGGCCACTCGTCGAGGTCCATGACGGTGTGCTTCGACACGCGCCAGGGGACACCGCTCCTGTTCGGGACGACGCGGGCGATACGGCCGTCCGGGAGGTACTCGACGTCGTAGAACGCCGGGATGTAGACCGCTCCGGTCTTCGCGAGGCGGAAGAGCACCTCCTCGCGGCCGCCCGGGCTGCCCTCCGCCTTCCACTGGCGGATGATCTTCGTCATGTCGAGGACGGCCTGTTCGCCGTCGCCGATGATCGCCGCGTCGATGAAGTCGGCGATCGGCTCGGGGTTGAAGGCCGCGTGGCCGCCCGCGAGGACGATCGGGTCGTCGGTCGTGCGGTCCTTGGACTCCAGCGGGATACCCGCCAGGTCCAGCGCCGTCAGCATGTTGGTGTAGCCCAGCTCGGTGGAGAAGGACAGGCCGAACACGTCGAAGGCCTTCACCGGGCGGTGGCTGTCGACCGTGAACTGAGGGACGCGGTGCTCGCGCATCAGCGCCTCCAGGTCCGGCCACACGCTGTACGTGCGCTCGGCGAGGACGCCTTCCTGCTCGTTGAGCACCTCGTAGAGGATCATGACGCCCTGGTTGGGCAGACCGACCTCGTACGCGTCCGGGTACATGAGCGCCCAGCGGACGTCGCAGCTGTCCCACTCCTTGACGGTGGAGTTCAGCTCGCCGCCCACGTACTGGATCGGCTTCTGCACATGCGGGAGCAGGGCTTCGAGCTGCGGGAACACCGACTCGACAGACATCGGGGGAACCTTTGTGAGCTGACAGGGGTGACCATCAAGCCTAACCCGGCCGGGCGGTCGTCCCGAACGCTCAGCCGGGGGTCCGGTGCGTGATCTCCCGCCACAGGCCGGGCAGCTCCGCCTCCGCGGCCGCGGCCCGCGCCTCTTCCCTGCCGTACAGCAGCCCGTACGTGAACCCGCTCTCGCCCGCCGCGTGCGCCCCCGCGGACAGCTCGCGCAGGGTCCGGCGGGCCATGACGCTGTCCTGGTGCTCGCCGAGGAGGGTCGTGAGGGACTTCATGTCCTTGGTGAGGGCGCGGGCCGGCTTGCCGAGGGCCTCGGTGGCCGCCTCGGCCGCGTACCGGGTGCGCTTGGCCTTCTTGCGGGCCTCGTGCACGGCGATGTCGCGCTCCTCGCCGGGCGGGGCGTCGAGCGCCTGCCCGATCAGGTCCGACAGGGTCGCGAGGTCCTTGTGTACGGCCTTGTCGAGCACCTTCTGCGGCGGCTTGCCGGCCGCGGGGCGCAGGGGCGGAGTGGTGAGGAGGGTGTCCACGGTGTCCAGCAGGGTCAGATAGCGGCGGGAGTCCAGGACGCCGGTGAGACGGCCGTGCGCGCTGCCGTGGCGGGCCTCGGCCCAGGAGGCGAGGCGGGCGCGGACCGGGCCGGTGACCAGGTCGGGCGGGAGGGCGTCGAGGGCGGTTGTCAGGCGGTCGGCCAGCACCTCCTGGTCGCGGTCGACGCCCAGCTCGCCCGCGAGCCACTTCAGCTCCGCGCCGATGGGGTCGGTGACGCTCCGGTCGAGGACCGAGCGGAAGCTGCGCAGGGTGCTGCGGGCGCGGCGGGTGGCGACCCGCATCCGGTGCACCGAGTCGGGCACGTCACGGCGGACGGCGGGGTCCAGCTCGACCAGTACGTCCCGCTGGGCGCGGAGGTAGGCGAGGACGTGGTCGCCGGCCGTCACCGGCGGCCGGGCGCCCTTGTTCCGCTGTCCGGCCCTGCTCTTCCCGTGGTGTCCCCGGCCCGAGGTCTGCTCCAGGGCCCGGGCGAGCTTCGACGGCGACGTCGAGGGGCGTACGCCGGCCTTGCGCAGCCGCTTGTCCACCAGGTCCAGGAAGGCGGGGTCGCCGTCGTCGGCCAGTTCCACCTCGATCTCGGTCCACTGGGCGGCTCCGCCCTTGCGGGTGAGGCGTTGCGCGGTCACGGAGTCGACGCTCGCTTCGGCCAGCAGTACGCCGTCGGCGTCGAGCAGATGGCGGACGTCGCGTGCGGAGCGGAGGCGGACCAGGGGGATCAGTTCGGCGTCCCTGACCCGGGAGCGGACGAGGGCGGCCAGTTCCTCGGGGACGGTGTCGGAGAGCGGGGCGCGGATCTCGTCGCGGACCCCGGGGGCGACCGGGAGCTTCAGATGCCAGCCGGCGTCCGAGCCGCCGGTGCGGCGGCGCAGGGTGAGGGAGGCGGCGGCCAGGCGTTCGTCGGCGGTGTCGTAGTAGGTGGCGTCGAGGTCGACCACGCCCTTGTCGAGCACGGCCGCCACCCCGCCGACGCCGGTCAGGTCGGGCAGCCCGCTGTCGTCGGATTCGTACTTGCGCTCGATCTCGCGTTTCGCATCCGCCATGGACTGAATCTAGTGCGGCGCGGGTCGAAGCGGCAGGGTCCACTCCGGGTGAATGGCAGGAAAACTCCCGTCATCCACCCGGAAACCGACCTCACGCCGACATGGGTCTCTGCACCTTGATCGACTGGAGCAGCCCGACGGCCACCCAGACCGCGAACATCGACGAGCCGCCGTACGACACGAACGGCAGCGGCAGGCCGGTGACCGGCATGATGCCGAGGGTCATGCCGATGTTCTCGAAGGACTGGAAGGCGAACCAGGCGACGATCCCGGCGGCCACCACCGTGCCGTACAGCTCCGTCGAGTCGCGGGCGATGCGGCAGGCCCGCCACAGGATCACCCCGACCAGGGCGATGATCAGGCCCGCGCCGAGGAAGCCCAGTTCCTCCCCCGCGACCGTGAAGACGAAGTCCGTCTGCTGCTCGGGCACGAACTGGCCGGTGGTCTGCGAGCCGTGGAAGAGGCCCTGCCCGGTCAGACCGCCCGAACCGATGGCGATCCGGGCCTGGTTGGTGTTGTAGCCCACGCCCGCCGGGTCCAGGTTCGGGTTGGCGAAGGCCGCGAAGCGGTTGATCTGGTACTGGTCCAGGATGTGCAGCTGCCAGATGGCGACGCAGCCCATCACGCCGACGGCGAGCAGGCCGAACACCCAGCGGTTGGAGGCGCCGGAGGCCAGCAGGATGCCCAGGATGATGGCCACCATGGCCAGCACCGAGCCGAGGTCCGGCATCAGCAGCAGGATCATGCACGGCACGGCCGCGAGACCGAGGGACTGGGCCACGGTCCGGTGGTCCGGGTACGTCTTGTCGCCCGCGTCCACCCGCGTGGCCAGCATCATCGCCATGCCGAGGATGATCGCGACCTTGAGGAACTCGGCGGGCTGGATCGAGAAGCCGCCGATCACGATCCAGTTGCGCTGGCCGTTGATGGTGGCGCCGAGCGGGGTGAGGACCACGAGCGCCAGCAGGACCGACAGGCCGTAGAGGATCGGCACGGCGTTGCGCAGGGCGCGGTGGCCCAGCCAGATCGTGCCGATCATCAGGGCGAACCCGATGCCGAGGTTCATGAGATGGCGGACCAGGAAGTAGGACGGGTCGCCCTGGTTGATCTCCGTGCGGTTGCGGGTCGCCGAGAACACCAGCAGCGAGCCCAGCAGGGACAGCGTCAGCGCGGCGAGGAGTATCGGCCAGTCCAGTCGGCGGGTCAGCGAGTCGCGGGCGAACAACCTGGTCCAGCCGGCCCGCGCCGGGCCGTACCCGGAGACGGAGAAGCTGTTGCCGGTCATGAGGGCAGCCTCCGGCTTCCCCGCTTCGGGGTCCGTCGCGGCCGCCTGCGGGTGTTGCGGTTGCCCGTGGTGGGCGAGGGCGAGGTGGCGGGCTGCTGGTCGGTGCCGTTGCTCGGGTTGTTCTGCTGCGAGGCCTCCTCGTCCTTGCCCGGATCGCCGGTGACCTTCGGGGCGGCGATCGTGCCGTCCGGGCGCACCTTCGGCAGGGTCTTCTGCGGCTCGGGCAGCAACGCCTTCTTGTTGTCGATGGAGCCGTCGCCCTGGACGCCGTAGAGCGCGCTGTAGATGTTGCGCACGGCCTCACCGGCGGCGCCTGAACCCGTACCGGCCTGGGAGATCGTCATGATCACCGAGTAGTCCTTGGAGTACGTGGCCAGCCAGCCGGTGGTCTGCTTGCCGTAGACCTCCGCCGTGCCGGTCTTGCCGTGCAGCGTGATCTTGTTCTGCGGCCAGCCGTTGAACTTCCACGCCGCCGTACCGCGCGTGATGACGCCCGCGAAGGCGTCGTTCATGCCCTTGAGCGTGGCCTGGCTGACCGGAAGCTTGCGCGCGACCTTGGGCTTGATCTCCTGGAAGGTCTTGCCGTCGGGGCTGATGACCGCCTTGCCGATGGTCGGGACGTACTCGGTGCCGCCGTTGGCGACGGCGCCGTAGATCATCGCCTCCTGGATCGGCGTGACGAGCGTGTCGCCCTGGCCGATGGAGTAGTTGATCTCGTCACCCTCGCGCATCTTGTTGCCTTCGAGGCAGTTCTCGTAATAGATCTTCTGGACGTAACTGCCGTCCTTCTTGCCGTACTTGCACCAGACGTCCTTGTTGGCCTTCCAGTAGTCGAGCTTCCACTGGCGGTCGGGGACGCGGCCGGTGACCTCGTTGGGCAGGTCGACGCCGGTCTCCTTGCCGAGGCCGAACTGGTGGGCCGTCTTGAAGAACCAGTCCTTCGGCTGGCCCTTCTTGGGGTTGATGCCGCCGTCCTTCTTCCACTCGTTGTCGCCGAGGCCGTAGAAGACGGTGTCGCAGGAGACCTCCAGGGCGCGGCCGAGGGAGATCGGGCCGAAGTTCTCGCCCTCGAAGTTCTTGAAGACCTGGCCGCCGACCGAGTAGGAGCTGGTGCAGGGGTAGCCGCCGTCCCAGGCGTAGCCCGCCTGGACCGCGGCGGCCGTGGAGACCACCTTGAACGTCGAACCGGGGGCCGCCTGACCCTGTATGGCCCGGTTGAGCAGCGGGTAGTCGGAGTCCTTGCCGGTGAGGGCCTTGTAGTCCTTGGCGGAGATGCCGCCCACCCAGACGTTCGGGTCGTAGGTCGGCGCCGAGGCCATGGCGACGATCCGGCCGGTCTTGGCCTCCATGACGACGACGGCGCCGGAGTCGGCCTTGTAGTTCTCGCCGGTGTTCTTGTCGAACTGCTGGCGGGCGGCCTTCATGGCCTTGTCCAGCTCGTACTCGGCGACGCGCTGCACCCGGGAGTCGATGCTGGTCACCAGGTTGGAACCCGACTCGGGCGGCGTCGCCTTGGCCTTGCCGATGACGCGGCCGAGGTTGTCCACCTCGTAGCGGGTCACGCCGGCCTTGCCGCGCAGTTCCTTGTCGTACTCCCGCTCCAGGCCGGAGCGGCCGACCATGTCGGAACGCAGGTAGGGCGATTCACTGTTCTTGGCCTGCTGGATCTCGGCGTCGGTGACGGGCGAGAGATAGCCGAGCACCTGGGCGGTGTTGGAGTTGCCCGGGCCGGGGTAGCTGCGCACGGCCTCGGGTTCGGCGCTGATGCCGGGGTAGTCCTCGGAGGCCTCGCGGATCTGCAGGGCCTGCTTGGGCGTGGCCTTGTCGGTGATCGGGATCGGCTGGTACGGCGAGCCGTTCCAGCACGGCTGGGGGGTCTTGGCGTCGCACAGCCGGACCTTCTGCATGACCTCCTCGGGCTTCATGCCGAGGACGCCGGCCAGCTTGGTGAGGACGGCCTTGCCGTCGTGCGGCTGCTTGAGCAGGTCGGTGCGGGAGGCGGAGACGACCAGGCGGGTCTCGTTGTCGGCGAGGGGCACGCCCCGGGCGTCCAGGATGTCGCCGCGCACGGCGGGGTCCACGACCTGCTGGACGTGGTTGCCGGACGCCTCCTTCTGGTACTGCGCGCCCTCGCGGATCTGGAGGTACCACAGGCGGCCGCCGAGCGTGCCGAGGAGGGAGAGGACGAGGATCTGGATCACGACGAGCCGGATCTGGACGCGTGGGGTCCGACCGGTCTCGGGGATGTTGGTCACTGCGGCTGCCTCCCCCTCTCAGAGCATGAATGCGAGTACGCGTACGAATGATGAACGACCAGCCTGTGAACGCGCGTTCCGCGACGGCTGACTCGTTCGGGTGAACTCGGCGCCGCTCACAGCCGCTTGACCCCCTTGATCCGGCCGACCCGGGTCGTGCGGGTGCGGGCCTTGGCCTTGAGTACGCCGAGACCGCCGCGCTGGTTGCCGATGCGCAGCCCGGTGCCGGACGAGAGCCAGCCCGCGGTGACGTCCCCGGCCTTGGCGGCGGGGCTCGTCTCGGCCAGCGGGTCGTTGTCGGCGCGGCGGGCCAGCCACATGATCGCGGGGACCACGAAGGGGGCGAGCAGCAGGTCGTACAGGGCGGCCGAGATCAGCAGGCCGGGCAGGCCGACATGGCGGGCGGCGGTGTCGCCGACCAGGGCGCCCACGCCCGCGTACAGCAGCGTGGAACCGATGGCGGCGGCGACCACGACGGCCATCGGGCCGGTCGCCGACTTCAGCCGGCCGTTCTCCGGCCTGATCAGCCCGGCGAAGTAGCCGGTGACGCACAGGACGAGCGCGTAACGGCCGGCGGCGTGGTCGGCGGGCGGGGCGAGGTCGGCGAGCAGGCCGGCGCCGAAGCCGACGAGGGCGCCGCCGACATGGCCGTACACCATGGCGAGACCGAGGACGGTGAGCAGCAGCAGGTCGGGGACGGCACCCGGCAGATGCAGGCGGGCGAGGACGCTCACCTGGATCACCAGGGCCACGACGACCAGCGCGCTGGAGAGCAGGATCCGGTTGAAGCGCATGGGGAAGTCAGCTCCTAGTGCTGCTGGCCGGGCGAGTCGGACGCGTTGGCCGAGGGGGTCACCGTGACGGTGACCGTCGGCGTCGGAACCGGCTTGGGCTGGACCGGGAGCACGGTGTCCCGCGGGTCCTTCTTCGGGGCCTCGACGACCACACCGACGATGTCGAGCTTGGTGAAGCCGACGTACGGGGTGACGTAGATCGTGCGGGTCAGGCCGCCGTTGGACGGGTCGACCCGGGAGACCACGCCGACCGGCACGCCCGGCACGAACGGGCGGTCGTTCTGCGAGCCGAAGGTGACGAGGCGGTCGCCCTTGTGCACCTCCGCCTTGCCGTCGAGCAGTTCGACGCGCAGCGGGCGGTCGCCCTGCCCGGAGGCGAAGCCGAGTTCGTCGCTGCCCTCCATCCGGGTGCCCACGGTGAAGTCGGGGTCGTTGGCGAGCAGGACGGTGGCGGTGTCCGGGCCGACGGTGGTGACCCGGCCGACCAGCCCGTCGCCGTTGAGGACGGTCATGTCCCGCTTGATGCCGTCGTTGGCACCGGCGTCGATGGTGACGGTCCAGGAGAAGCCCTGCGCCGACCCTATGGCGATGACCTGGGCGCCCTTGATGCCGTACTGGCCCTCGCCGGCGATCTTCAGCATCTTGTCGAGCTGGTTCAGCCGGCTGCGGTTGCGGTCGTCGCTGCCCAGCTTCGCCTTGAGGGCCGCGTTCTCCTTCTCCAGGGCGGCCAGGCGGCTGTGGCGGGTGCCGGAGTCACGGATCGCGGAGACGGCGTTGCCGACGGGATCGACCGCCGAGGACAGGCCGTTCTCGACGGGGCCGAACACCGCGGCCGCGGCCTGCCGGGCACCGTCGACCGGGGAGTTCCGACCCCCTCGGATGTCCACCGTGATCAGCGCGAACGCGATGGCGACCAGCAGGACCAGGAGCAGCCGGCTCTCTTTCGTGTCCCTCACGTGCTGCGGCCGTGCCCTTCCTCAATAGGAATTCGGAAGCCCCTTTGCGGCGGCGTGCGAAACGCAGACCAAAAGGGCCCGTTCAGGGGAGCTTATGCCTCTATATCAACGATCCGCCGCACGAGAGGAGTATGTCTCGTACGGCGGAATCGAAGAGTTACGTCATCTGCGCGGCTGGGCGTCCAGCACCTGCTGGAGCGCCTCGAACTCCTCGACGCACTTGCCGGAGCCGAGCGCGACGCTGTCCAGCGGGTCCTCGGCGATGTGGATGGGCATGCCGGTCTCCCGGCGCAGCCGCTCGTCCAGGCCGCGCAGCAGGGCTCCGCCGCCGGTCAGAACGATTCCTCGGTCCATGATGTCGCCGGAAAGCTCCGGCGGGCACTTGTCGAGGGTCGTCTTGACCGCGTCCACGATCGCGTTGACCGGTTCCTCGATCGCCTTGCGGACCTCGGCGGCCGAGATGACGACAGTCTTGGGCAGCCCGGACACCAGGTCCCGGCCGCGTACTTCGGTGTGCTCGTCGGCGTCGAGGTCGTACGCCGAACCGATCGTGATCTTGATCTGCTCGGCCGTGCGCTCACCCAGCAGAAGGCTGTACTCCTTCTTGATGTACTGGATGATCGCGTTGTCCAGCTCGTCGCCCGCGACGCGGATGGACTGGGCGGTGACGATGCCGCCGAGCGAGATGACCGCGACCTCCGTGGTGCCGCCGCCGATGTCCACCACCATGTTGCCCGTGGCCTCGTGGACCGGCAGGCCGGAGCCGATGGCGGCGGCCATGGGCTCCTCGATGATGTGCACCTGGCGGGCGCCGGCCTGGGTGGACGCCTCGATCACGGCGCGGCGCTCGACGCCCGTGATGCCCGAGGGCACGCAGACGACGACCCGCGGCCTGGCGAGATACCGCCGCTTGTGGATCTTCAGGATGAAGTAGCGCAGCATCCGCTCGGTGATCTCGAAGTCGGCGATCACGCCGTCCTTCAGCGGACGGACGGCCACGATGTTGCCCGGCGTCCGGCCGATCATCTTCTTCGCTTCGGCACCGACCGCGAGGATTCCACCCGTGTTGGTGTTGATCGCGACGACGGACGGCTCGTTCAGTACGATCCCGCGACCCCTGACGTACACCAGCGTGTTGGCGGTCCCGAGGTCGACAGCCATGTCACGGCCGATGAACGACATTGAGTTCCCCATCCGGATTCATCTGGCCTTCCTGTGCTTTTGAGGGCATATCAGGTCGGCGAGGCGGGTGCTGTGACGTGAAGGCTTCCATCGTAAACGCGCCTGCACGGCCACTGCGCGAGGGTCTCCGCCATTGTCACCAGATGGCGGGCCGCCTCGCCTGTGGAGACGGTCCATCGGAGGCACGCGTTCCCCCGATCGGCAAGGCATATGCCAAGGGACGGCCGGAAATGTTCGGCCGCCCCTGGCCGGGTGTCGTCGAACCGGCCCGAATCGATCTGACACTCCGTCAGAAAAATTAGCGAAAACTCCTCGCGCTGTTCAGGCGCGACCCGTCACGCCCGGCCCGGGAAGAAGATCTTCACCTCGCGCTCGGCGGACTCCTCGGAGTCGGAGGCGTGGATCAGGTTCTCCCGGACGATCACTCCGTAGTCCCCGCGGATGGAGCCCGGCGCGGCGGCGATCGGGTCGGTCGGGCCGGCGAGCGCACGCACGCCCTCGATGACCCGCTCGCCCTCGACGATCAGCGCGACCACCGGACCGGAGGACATGAACGCGACCAGCGGCTCGTAGAAGGGCTTGCCCTTGTGCTCGCCGTAGTGCTGCTCCAGGGTCTCCTGGTCCAGGGTCCGCAACTCCAGCGCGGTGATCTGCCAGCCGGCCTTGCGCTCGATGCGGCTGATGATCTCGCCGGTCAGGCCACGACGGACGGCGTCGGGCTTGAGCAGGACGAGGGTGCGCTGGGTCACGAGGTGCTCCTTACGACTGACGTGTGCGGTGCAACGAGGCTACAGGGCGTGTCCGTACGCCCGTCACACAGCGTCAGGTGTAGAGGAGGCGGACTCCGTGCGGGCGGCGAATACGGCCTTCGCCTCGTCCACCTTTCGGCCGAAGTGCACCGACGCCCACCACAGGGCCGCGAACACCGCGCCCATGAAGTACATGGTCGGGACGAAGATGCCGGAGGCGATCAGCGCGATCTGGAGCACCCAGCCGAGGGCCACCCCGCCCGGCCGGGTCACCATGGCGCACATCAGCACGCACAGCACCATGGCGATACCGCTGACCAGCCACACCGTCGACACCGACAGGCTCGGGTCCTTCATCGCGACGAGCCCGGCGAAGCCGATGATGAAGAACTCGCCGATCAAGGTCGAGGAGCACAGCGTACGCATCTCTTGAGCCTCAGCCCTTCCCCAGCAGCAGCCGGGCCTCGCCGACCGTGATGACAGAACCGGTGACCAGCACGCCACCGCCCGCGAACTCGCCCTCCTCCTCGGCCAGCGTGATCGCGGCCTCCAGGGCGTCCGGCAGTCGCGGCTCGACCTGGACGCGCTCCTCGCCGAACACCTCGACGGCGATCGCGGCCAGCTCGTCCGCGTCCATGGCCCGCGGGGTGGAGTTCTGCGTGACGACGACCTCGGCGAAGATCGGCTCGAAGGCCTCCAGCAGGCCGCGCACGTTCTTGTCGCCGCTCGCGCCCACGACGCCGATCAGCCGGGTGAAGTCGAACGCCTCCCGCACGGCCTCGGCCGTGGCCTCGGCGCCCGCCGGGTTGTGCGCGGCGTCCAGCACGACGGTCGGGGAGCGCCGTACGACCTCCAGCCGGCCCGGGGAGGACACGGCCGCGAAGGCCTTGCGGACGGTGTCGGTGTCGAGCGGCTGCGCGCGCTGGGCGCCGACGCCGAAGAACGCCTCGACGGCGGCGAGCGCGACGGCCGCGTTGTGCGCCTGGTGGGCGCCGTGCAGCGGGAGGTACACCTCGGGGTACTCGCCGCCCAGGCCGCGCAGCGTGAGCATCTGCCCGCCGACGGCGACCTGCCGCGCCACGACCCCGAACTCCAGCCCCTCGCGGGCCACGGTGGCGTCCACCTCGACGGCCTTCTTCAGCAGCACCTGTGCCGCGTCGACCGGCTGCTGGGCCAGGATCACCGTCGCGTCCTGCTTGATGATCCCGCTCTTCTCACCGGCGATCTCGGCGGGCGTCTCGCCCAGCCGGTCCGTGTGGTCCAGGTCGATGGGCGTGATCACGGCGACGTCGCCGTCGATGACGTTGGTGGCGTCCCAGGAGCCGCCCATGCCGACCTCGACGACCGCGACGTCGACGGGCGCGTCCGCGAAGGCGGCGTACGCCATGCCCGTGAGCACCTCGAAGAAGGACAGCCGGAAATCCTGCGCGGCGTCGACCATCTCGACGTACGGCTTGATGTCCTGGTACGTCTCGATGAACCGCTCGGCGGAGATCGGGGCGCCGTCCAGGCTGATCCGCTCGGTGATCGACTGCACGTGGGGGCTGGTGTAGCGGCCGGTGCGCAGCTCGAAGGCGCCGAGGAGGGCCTCGATCATGCGGGCGGTGGAGGTCTTGCCGTTCGTGCCCGTGATGTGGATCGAGGGGTACGAGCGCTGCGGCTCGCCGAGCAGGTCCATCAGCGCGGAGATGCGGCTGACCGAGGGCTCCAGCTTGGTCTCGCCCCAGCGGCCGGCCAGCTCCGTCTCGACCTCGCGCAGGGCCCGGTCGACCTCGGGGTCCTCGGGCCGCCCGGGTACCTCGGCCTGCGGCTGCCCGCCCTGGGTGCGCAGCGTACGGCTGCCGGCCTCGATCACCGCGAGGTCGGGGTCGCGCGTGGTCTCGGCCTCGACGAGTTCGTCGAAGCTGTCGAGAGGGTCGGGCCGGTCGTCTTCGTGCGGGTGGTCGCTCACAGGGTCAGTCTACGGAGGGGGAGTGACAAAGGGTGCGGCGGCTTGTACGGCCGCGGGCCCGGCGTCCGCTCGACACCGGGCCCGCGTTCCTCCGCGCCGCGGAGACCAGTCACTTGATCAAGCTGCCGGCAGCTTCTCCAACTGGGCCGTGATCCGCGCGATGTCCTCCTCCGCCTTGGCCAGGCGGGTGCGGATCTTGTCCACCACGTGGTCCGGGGCCTTGCCCAGGAAGGCTTCGTTGCCGAGCTTGGCGTTCGCCTGGGCCTTCTCCTTCTCGGCCGCGGCCAGGTCCTTCGCGAGGCGCTTGCGCTCGGCCGCCACGTCGATCGTGCCGGAGAGGTCGAGGGCGACCTCGGCGCCGGCGACCGGGAGGGTGGCCGTCGCGGTGAACGAGTCGCCCTCCGGCTGGAGACGCAGGAGCTGGCGGATGGCTGCCTCGTGCGGCGCCAGCGCCGTACCGTCCAGGGTCAGGCGGGCCGGGACGCGCTGGCCGGGCTGGAGGCCCTGGTCGGCGCGGAAGCGGCGGACCTCGGTGATGACCGACTGGAGCGACTCGATCTCCTGCTCGGCCGTCCGGTCGCGGAAGCCACTGTCCTTCGGCCAGTCGGCGATCACGATCGACTCGCCGCCCGTCAGCGTCGTCCACAGCGTCTCGGTGACGAACGGGACGACCGGGTGGAGGAGCTTCAGGGTGACGTCCAGGACCTCGCCGAGGACGCGCTTGCTGACCTCGGCCGGAGCGCCGCCCGCCATGAAGACGGTCTTGGACAGCTCGACGTACCAGTCGAAGACCTCGTCCCACGCGAAGTGGAAGAGGGCGTCGGAGAGCTTGGCGAACTGGAAGTCCTCGTAGAACGCGTCGACTTCGGCGACGACCGAGTTGAGGCGGGAGAGGATCCAGCGGTCCGTGGCGGACATCGCGGAGGCGTCCGGCAGCGGGCCTTCCACCGTGGCGCCGTTCATCAGCGCGAAGCGGGTGGCGTTCCAGATCTTGTTGGCGAAGTTGCGGGAGCCCTGGACCCAGTCCTCGCCGATCGGGACGTCGACACCGGGGTTCGCGCCACGGGCGAGCGTGAAGCGGAGCGCGTCGGAGCCGTACTTGTCCATCCAGTCCAGCGGGTTGACCGCGTTGCCGAAGGACTTCGACATCTTCTTGCCGAACTGGTCGCGGACCATGCCGTGCAGGGCGATGGTGTGGAACGGCGGGGTGCCGTCCATCGCGTACAGGCCGAACATCATCATCCGGGCGACCCAGAAGAAGAGGATGTCGTAGCCGGTGACCAGGACGGAGTTCGGGTAGAACTTCGCGAGCGACTCGGTCTGTTCGGGCCAGCCCAGGGTGGAGAAGGGCCACAGGCCGGAGGAGAACCAGGTGTCGAGGACGTCGGTGTCCTGGTGCCAGCCCTCCGCCTCGGTGCCGGGCGGCTGCTCGTCGGGCCCGACGCAGACGACCTCGCCGTTCGGCCCGTACCAGACCGGAATCCGGTGACCCCACCACAACTGCCGCGAGATGCACCAGTCGTGGAGGTTGTCGACCCAGTCGAAGTACCGCTTCTCCATCTCCTGCGGGTGGATCTTGACCTTGCCCTCGCGGACGGCGTCACCGGCCGCCTTCGCGAGCGGGCCGACCTTGACCCACCACTGCATCGACAGGCGCGGCTCGATGGTGGTCTTGCAGCGCGAGCAGTGGCCGACGGAGTGGAGGTACGGCCGCTTCTCGGCGACGATCCGGCCCTCGGCGCGCAGCGCGGCGACGATAGCCGAGCGGGCCTCCAGGCGGTCCATGCCCTGGAAGGGGCCGTGGACCGTGATGACGGCGTGCTCGTCCATCACCGTGAGGGACGGCAGGTCGTGCCGCTGGCCGATCTCGAAGTCGTTCGGGTCGTGGGCCGGGGTGACCTTGACGGCGCCGGTGCCGAACTCGGGGTCGACGTGCTCGTCGGCGACGACCGGGATGGAGCGGTCGGTCAGCGGGAGCCGGATGAGCTTTCCGACGAGGTGCTTGTACCGCTCGTCCTCGGGGTGGACGGCGACGGCCGTGTCACCCAGCATCGTCTCGGCACGGGTCGTGGCGACGACGATGGTGTCGTCCCCCTCGCCGTACGTCATGGAGACCAGCTCGCCGTCGTCGTCCTGGTACTCCACCTCGATGTCCGAGATGGCCGTCAGACAGCGCGGGCACCAGTTGATGATGCGCTCGGCGCGGTAGATCAGCTCGTCGTCGTAGAGCCGCTTGAAGATGGTCTGGACGGCCTGCGACAGCCCCTCGTCCATCGTGAAGCGCTCACGCGACCACGCGACGCCGTCACCGAGGCGGCGCATCTGCCCGCTGATCTGCCCGCCGGACTCGCCCTTCCACTGCCAGACGCGCTCGACGAAGGCGTCCCGTCCCAGGTCGTGCCGGGACTTGCCTTCCTTGCCCAGCTCGCGCTCGACGACGTTCTGCGTGGCGATGCCGGCGTGGTCCATGCCCGGCTGCCAGAGCGTCTCGAAGCCCTGCATGCGCTTACGGCGCGTCAGCGCGTCGATGAGCGTGTGCTCGAAGGCATGACCCAGGTGGAGGCTGCCGGTGACGTTGGGCGGCGGGATGACGACGGTGAACGGCGGCTTCTCGCTCTTCGCGTCCGCCTCGAAGTAACCGCGCTCTACCCAGCGCTCGTACAGCGGCCCCTCTACATCGGCCGGCGCGTACTGGGTCGGCAGTTCGGGGTCGGGCGCGGGTGGCTGCTGCTGAGCGTTCTCGGTCACGGGGGTCAGTTTAGAGGTGTCACGGGGTGGTCCCGAAACGCGTTTGTTCTGTAACGGTGCGCACCCCGGTGCCGCGAGTTTCCCGTGGCTGGTCCAGGATGTGTGGAACACATAAGCGTCCTAGGGGGAACCCAGAAATGAGCAACAACCAGCCGGGCCCGTACGGCCAGCCGCCCCAGCAGCCGGGTCCGTACGGCCAGCCGGGGCAGCCGGGTCCGTACGGTCAGCCGGGGCCCTACGGCCAGCCGGGCCAGCCGGGCCCGTACGGCCAGCAGCCGCAGGCTCCGCAGCCCGGCTACGGCTACCCCCAGCAGGCCCCGCCGGCGGCCCCGCCGCAGCCGGGTTACGGCTACCCGCAGCAGGGCGGCGTGCCGCCGCAGCCGAACCCGTACGGCCAGCAGCCGGGGCCTTACGGTCAGCAGCCGTACGGGGTGCCGCAGCCGCCGGCTGCCGGGGGCGGCGGCAAGAAGGCGGCCGTCATCATCGGCGCGGTGGCGGTCGTGGCGGCCATCGCGGTCGGGGCGTACCTCGTGATCGGCGGGGGTGGCGGCGGGGGTTCCGTCGCGGACGACGGTGCCCACAAGCTGGTGGCGCCGCAGTCGGTGATCAACGGCACCTACACGAAGAACGCCGACGCCGGCTCTTCGGACACCATGACCGACTCGGACCGCTCGGACTTCGAGAAGTGGGGAGTGAGCAACCCCCAGCAGGTGACCGGTGTCTACGACAGCGGCACGGGGCTCACCAAGAAGGGGCTCAACTTCAAGGGCGTGTACGGGACCATCAAGGATCCGGAGGCGGTCGTCGATGCCATGTTCGCCAAGGCCAAGGCGGGCTCGGAGAAGAACCGGAGCGACGACTCCGGCTTCCAGGGCAAGCTGATCGGCAGCCCCCAGACCGTCAACCCCTCGGGCCTCTCCAACGCCGTCATGAAGTGTCAGGTGGCCCAGCTCGACACCTCCGGCTCCGCGCAGTCCGGGGTGCCCAAGACGGTGAAGATGCCGGTGTGCATCTGGGGTGACCACAGCACCGTCGCCCTGGTCACGGCCTACAGCGTCGCCTCCATCGCCTCGGGCGACGGCGGCACGGTCGACGACACGGCGTCGCTTGCGGCCAAGCTGCGCAACGACGTCCGCGTCAAGGCCTGACGCCGTCGGCCGTCATAGCGAAAGGGCCCCGGACGGTTCGCCGTCGGCAGGGGCCCTTTTCCGCTACGCAGGCGGCGGCGTACGACCTTTCCAGCCCCTGAGGGCGCCCGACACAGGTGCGTCGGGCGCCTTGTTTCGCAGAGCTGCTTACGCCGACTTCTGCTCCCCCGACCCCCGCCCCCGCGAATCCCGCGGAATGAGAGTCGGGTTGACGTTGGAGAGGACGACGTCGGCGGTGATGACGACGCGGGCGACGTCCTTGCGGGACGGGACCTCGTACATCACGCCCTGGAGGACTTCCTCCATGATGGCGCGCAGGCCGCGGGCGCCGGTCTGGCGGAGGATGGCCTGGTCGGCGATGGCCTCCAGGGCCTCGCGCTCGAAGTCCAGCTCCACGCCGTCGAGTTCGAAGAGGCGCTGGTACTGCTTGACCAGCGCGTTGCGGGGCTCGACGAGGATCTTCAGGAGGGCTTCGCGGTCGAGGTTGTGGACCGAGGTGATCACCGGGAGACGGCCGATGAACTCCGGGATCATGCCGAACTTGACCAGGTCCTCCGGCATGACGTCCTCGAAGACGTCCTTGGACTCCAGCTCGCGCTTGGAGAGGATCGTGGCGCCGAAGCCGATGCCCTTGGCGCCCGCGCGGGCCTCGATGATCTTCTCCAGTCCGGCGAAGGCGCCGCCCACGATGAACAGGACGTTCGTCGTGTCGATCTGGATGAACTCCTGGTGCGGGTGCTTGCGGCCGCCCTGGGGCGGGACCGAGGCCGTGGTGCCCTCCAGGATCTTGAGCAACGCCTGCTGGACGCCTTCGCCCGACACGTCGCGCGTGATCGAGGGATTCTCGCTCTTGCGGGCCACCTTGTCGATCTCGTCGATGTAGATGATCCCGGTTTCGGCCTTCTTGACGTCGTAGTCGGCCGCCTGGATCAGCTTCAGGAGGATGTTCTCGACGTCCTCGCCCACGTAGCCCGCCTCCGTGAGCGCCGTGGCGTCGGCGATGGCGAAGGGGACGTTGAGCATGCGCGCCAGGGTCTGCGCGAGGAGGGTCTTGCCGGAGCCCGTCGGGCCCAGCAGGAGGATGTTGGACTTCGCCAGCTCGATGGCGTCGTCACGGCCGCTCGCGCCGCCGTTCTCGCCCGCCTGGACCCGCTTGTAGTGGTTGTACACCGCGACGGAGAGGGCCTTCTTCGCCGCCTCCTGGCCGACTACATAGCCTTCGAGGAACTCGTAGATCTCGCGGGGCTTGGGCAGTTCCTCCCAGCGCACCTCGCTGGTCTCCGCGAGCTCTTCCTCGATGATCTCGTTGCAGAGATCGATGCACTCGTCGCAGATGTACACACCGGGCCCTGCGATGAGCTTCTTGACCTGCTTCTGGCTCTTGCCGCAGAACGAGCACTTGAGCAGATCGCCGCCGTCACCGATGCGTGCCACGGTGTGCTTCCCCTTCGCCTGGGAGACGACCGGACGCTTTCGAGTCCAGCGGCTCCTGGTGCTGCCTTATGTCGACGGTACCTTGCCGGGCCCCGTGTTCGGGCCCCCCTTGGCAGGGTTCACTTTGACGTGCACCGCGCCAAGAGGGGCTCAGAGTATGCCGCTCCGCGTCAGCGGACCGCGGCGTTGTTCAGCTTGCGGGTGGAGATGATCTGGTCGACGAGGCCGTATTCCAGCGCCTCCTCGGCCGTGAGGATCTTGTCGCGCTCGATGTCCTCGCGAACCTTCTCGATCGGCTGGTTCGAGTGCTTGGCCAGCATGTTCTCCAGCTGCTCACGCATCCGGGTGAACTCGTTGGCGATGATCTCCAGGTCGGAGAGCTGACCGCGGCCGGTCGAACCCGCCGGCTGGTGGATCAGCACGCGCGAGTTCGGCAGGGCCATGCGCTTGCCGGGCGTTCCGGCGGCGAGCAGGATGGCCGCGGCGGAGGCGGCCTGACCCATGCAGACCGTCTGGATGTCGGGCTTCACGAACTGCATCGTGTCGTAGATCGCCGTGAGGGCGGTCATGTCGCCGCCGGGGCTGTTGATGTAGATCGAGATGTCCCGGTCCGGGTCCATCGACTCCAGGCACAGCAGCTGCGCCATGACGTCGTTGGCGGAGGCGTCGTCGATCTGGACGCCCAGGAAGATCACGCGCTCCTCGAAGAGCTTCGCGTACGGGTCGTACTCGCGGATGCCCTGGGAGGTGCGCTCGACGAAGCGCGGGACGACGTAGCGGGCGTCGGGGCGGGGCCCTTCGTACATGCCGCTGGCGGCGCCGGGGAAGCCGGAGGAATTGGTCATGGGGTTCACCGTCCTGGTGGCGTTCGGGGGGCTGGGGTCTCGGCGGTGCGTGGCGTGGCCGGGCCGGTCAGGCACCGGTGCCGCCGCCTCCCGGAACACCCGAGGCGTGCGTGATGATCTCGTCAATGAGACCGTACTCCTTGGCCTCTTCCGGGGTGAACCAGCGGTCGCGGTCGGCGTCGCGGAGGATCGTCTCGACGCTCTGGCCGGAGTGCTGCGCGGTCAGCTCGGTCATCGTCTTCTTGGTGCGCAGTAGGTACTGGGCCTGGATCTTGATGTCCGAGACCGTACCGCCCAGGCCGGCGGAGCCCTGGTGCATCATGATGTCGGTGTGCGGCAGGGAGAACCGCTTGCCGGCGGTGCCGCCGGTGAGCAGGAACTGGCCCATCGAGGCCGCCATGCCCATGCCGATGGTGACCACGTCGTTCGGGATGTACTGCATGGTGTCGTAGATCGCCATGCCGGCCGTCACCGAGCCGCCGGGGCTGTTGATGTACAGGTAGATGTCCTTGTCGGGGTCGGCGGCAAGGAGCAGCAGCTGTGCGGTGATCTTGTTGGCGATGTCGTCGTCAACCTGCTGGCCGAGGAAGATGATCCGCTCGCCGAGCAGCCGGTTGTAGACCTGGTCGCCGAGGCCACCACCGATGGAAGGCTCGCCGGCGGCGGAGGGCATCAGATTCGTCACGTATCCACCTGCTCGTCTTACGACGGCGCCGGGCCGTCTCATTGTTCTGCCTTTCATGGACCCTAACGCGATGCTCCCTTCCGGGAATCCCGCAGATGACGGTGTTCGCCGGGGGCGTAGCGGCTCCACCGGGTGCCGGTGCCTTCTCGCCGTTGGATGTGCGGTGCGTCGGCGGCTGCGGGTCCGTTGCGGCTTGTCTCGCCCACGCGGCGGAGCCGCATATCTATACAGCCCCGCGCCCCTTGAGGTCGGTCAGTCCCCAGGTACGACGAACGGGCCCCCGGGGCGAAGTGTCCCAGGGGCCCGTCGTACGCGCTTCAGAGGCGCCGCAGGGCCGCTCAGCCCTCGGTCTTCTCCTCGGAGGCCTCGGCGGCCTCGGAGGTCTCCGACGCCTCGGCGGCCTCGGTCTCCTCGTCCTCGTCGTCCAGGTCGACGATCTCGCCGTTGGTGTCCTTCACCGTGGCGGCCTCGACCACGACGGCCAGGGCCTTGCCGCGGGCGACCTCGCCGACCAGGAGCGGCACCTGGCCACCCTCGACGACGGCCTGGGCGAACTGGTCGGGGGACATGCCGGAGGAGGCGGCGCGCCGCATGAGGTGCTCGGTGAGCTCCTCCTGGTTGACGTTCAGCTGCTCCTTCTTGACCAGCTCGTCGAGGACGAACTGGGTCTTGATGCCCTTGACCGCGGCCTCACGGGTCTCGGTCTCGAACTCCTCGGCGGTCTTGCCCTGGATCTCCAGGTACTTCGCGAGGTCGAGGCCCATCTGGCCGAGCTGGTGGTGCTCCAGGTTGTGCTTGCGGGTGTTGACCTCGTCCTCGAGCAGCTTCTCGGGGACCGGGACCTCGACCAGCTCCAGGAGCTTCTCCAGGACGCGCTCCTGCGCCTGGGTGGCCTGGTCGAACTGCTTCATGTTGGCCAGGCGCTTGCGGCTGTCGGCCTTCAGCTCGTCCAGGGTGTCGAACTCGGAGGCGAGCTGCGCGAAGTCGTCGTCCAGCTCGGGGAGTTCACGGGCGGCGACCTGGGTGACCTTGACGGTGACCTCGGACTCCTTGCCGGCCGCGGAGCCGCCCTTCAGCTCGGAGGTGAAGGTGGCCTCGCCACCGGCCTCCAGGCCCTTCACGGCGTCGTCGATGCCGTCGAGCAGCTCGCCGGAGCCGATGGTGTAGGACACGCCGCTCGCGATGCCGTCCTCCAGCACCTCGCCGTCGACCTTGGCCTCCAGGTCGATGGTGACGACGTCGCCGTCCTCGGCGGCGCGCTCGACCGGGGAGGTGGAGGCGAAGCGCTCGCGGAGCTGCTCGACCGACTTCTCGACGTCCTCGTCGGTGACCTCGACGGCGTCGACCTCGACCTCGATGCCGGAGTAGTCCGGGATCTCCAGGGCGGGGCGGACGTCGACCTCGGCGGTGAAGTTCAGCGTCTCGCCGTCCTTCAGCTCGGTGATGTCGACCTCGGGCTGGCCCAGCGGGTCCAGCTCGGCCTCGTTGACCGCCTCGGTGTAGAACTTCGGGAGCGCGTCGTTGACGGCCTCCTCCAGCACCGCACCGCGGCCGAACCGCTGGTCGATGACCCGGGCCGGGATCTTGCCCTTACGGAAGCCCTTCACCGTGACCTGCTGGTTGATCTTCTTGTACGCCGCGTCGAGGCTGTCCTTGAGCTCCTCGAAGGGCACCTCGACAGTGAGCCGAACCCGGGTCGGGTTCAGGGTCTCCACGGCGCTCTTCACGGTTCGGTCTCCTTGTGGCTGACTTCTTGGTTTCTGCCGGAGCCAGACAGGTCCGGCGGATTCGCCGCCCGGAGGAGTACGTAGGCCATGGGGGCCGGGACACACGGGCGCGCAGCTTGCATAGTAACCGCAGCCGGTCAGCGCCCCAAAAGGCGATCATCGCGACCGATCGTCACGATGTCGTGAGCCGGTGGTCGGGGTGGCGGGATTTGAACCCACGGCCTTCCGCTCCCAAAGCGGACGCGCTACCAAGCTGCGCCACACCCCGTCTGGTGCGACACGTAGGGTACATGCCCCGGCCGCCCGCGTCGGCCGCATTCTTCGGGGCGGCGCACGAGAGGGCCCACGGGGGCTCGCGGGGGTCCGCCGGAGCGCCGGAGCGAAAGCCGTTGGCCTCGGCGCCGGGCGACCCGCTACGATGCCTCCAGTGCCGAGGTCACCGACCTGCGGCGCACGCTTGCGGGCGTAGCTCAATGGTAGAGCCCTAGTCTTCCAAACTAGCTACGCGGGTTCGATTCCCGTCGCCCGCTCCATACGACTCAGGGCCAGGTCAGAGGACTATTCCTCCACCTGGCCCTGATCGTTTCCGGGGGTTCCGATCAGTCCGCCGTGTCCCCCGTGTGCCCCTTGGGCTTTCGATCTTGCTTCTTCTTTGACTTCGGCTTCTTCTTGCGGCCCTTGCTGACGAGGTCGCTCACGGCGTCGGCGATCAGTCGGTCACGGCCAGCGCTGGCGTGCTGGTAGATCAGCGCGGCGCGGGCTGTGCTGTGGCCCATGCGCGTCATCAGCTCCCGCGTGCTCGCGCCGGTGGACGCGGCGAGGGTGTTGCCGGTGTGCCGAAGATCATGGAAGTGCAGGCCCTTGATCCCGGCATCGTTGCAGGTCTTGCGCCACAGCCGGTTGAAGTGGTTCCGGCGAGGCGTGGCACCCTTGGCACCGACAAAGACACGGCCATCCGCACCCGGCTCGGCGTACCGCTTCAGGTGGTCACGGATGTCCGGGACGATCGCAGCCGGGATCGAGACCGTACGCTTGCCCGCCGCGCTCTTGGGCGCCTTGATCTCGCGCTGCCCATTGTTCAGCTCAGCGACAGCCCGGCGGACGCGGACGGCGCCATGGTCCAGGTCGACATCCCGGCGGTGCAGGCCGATCAGTTCGCCCCAGCGAAGACCGAGGAACCCGGCCATGAGCACGAGAGCCCGATAGCGCGGCTGGATCGCACCGGCCACGTCGTAGACCTCCTGCACCGTCGCGGTCGGCCGTTCCGGGGTGTGCACGATGCTGGCACCCTTGATCGTGCACGGGTTGCGCCTGATCATCTGGTCTGCGACAGCCGTGCCGAGGATCGCGCGAAGCAGGGCGTACGCCTTTGCAACGGTCGTCGGACCGGTTCCGGCCGAAAGCTTGTCTGCCCGCCACCTCCGGACGAGCGGGGGCGAGATCTCGGCGACGTTGACAGCGCCGAAGGTGGGTTCGAGGTGGTGACGCAGAAGCGAGCCGTACAACTGCCGTGTCGTGGTGGTCAGTTCCCGTTCCTTGATCCAGGCAGCGGCGTACGGGCCGAACGCCACCTTCCCGGCGTCCGGGTCGTGCCAGTCGCCACGGCGCATCTCGGTCTGCTTGTCGGCAAGCCAGTCATCCGCATCCTTCTTCGTGCGGAACGTCTCGGGGGCGGGACGAAGCTGCCCGTCAGGACCGACGTAGCGAGCCTGATAGCGGCCGGACGGGAGCTTTCGGACACGGCCGAACTGTCGACGCTTACCAGCCATCAGGCAGCCCTCCCCAGGTCGGACCGGCGAGGCCGCACCGTGTTGGCGTCGATGAACGCTCGTACGGCGCTCTCGGGGACACGGACGTGACGACCCACCTTGACGTACGTGATGCGGCGCTCTTCGATCAGGCGCCGGGGGAAGCGCACCGTCGTACCCAGGACTTCGGCGACCTGGTCAACGCTGAGGTACCGCTCATTCATGGTCGTGCTCTCCTTCCTGACGCAGATCTGCGAGGACCTCGCGTGCTGTCTCGCGGTTCAGTTGGATGTCGCGGCGGATGTTGGCGGCGAGCCAGGATTCGCCGGGGGTGTGGCCGTGTCCGGCATAGGTCCAGTGGGCGAGGGTCAGGGTGGTTGCCTCCGCGTCGTCGGGGTCGGGCAGGCCGAGGGCTTCGCGTTGCTGGGCGGCGCGGTAGTCGGCGCGGGTCTGGCGGAGGGCGCCGAGGGTGGTGGAGTAGCGGCGGGACTTGGTGGAGAAGTGGCCGCGGAAGCCGAGCATGTGAGCCCAGTCCCGGAGCTTGCGTTCCGGGTAGAGCGCGTGGAGGTCGAGGCAAGCCTCGATGAGCAGCCGGGGGTGGTCGGGGATGCCGAGCAGGGTCAGGGCTTCCTTGTTGCCGACGCGGCGGTCCACGGTGCCCGTGGTTTCGGCCGCCTTGGTGGCGTATTTGGCGACGTAGGAGGCCACGGCCTGTTCGGTGATCTCCTCTCCGTGGCCGAAGGCGCCGATGGGCTGGACGTCGAGCTGTGTGCCCCAGCGGAGCGTGCGGGCGGGTTGGTCACCGGAGGGCGGCACGTCGACCTGGACGCGGGCCGCGGCGGCGTGGATGGCGTCGGTGAGCAGGTCGAGGGTGGCCCAGGCCGGGGGTGGGCTGTCGGGTCCGTCGGGTCCGTCGAAGCGGATCACGGCGTGGAAGTGGACGGCTCCGCGCTTTTGGTACTCGGCGACCTTGCCGAAGGAGACGCGGGCCTGTGCGTGGGCTTCCTTCTGGGTGAGTCCGGCGCGGCGGGCGATCTGGCGGCGGAGGTAGATCGTGAAGTACCGCCACAGGTCGGAGGCGTGGTTGTTCCACAGCACGGCGCCCGCATAGTCGTACGTCTCGGGGTTGAGCGGGGTGCCGAGTTCGGGCGCGTCCTCACCGTGGCGGGTGCCGCAGCGGCAGGGCCGGTTGCCGGGCCGGTTGTGGACGGGGCCGAATGAGGGCGCGGTGAGGGTGGCGAAGACGCGGGGGTGATCCCGGATCGTTTCGGGGGTGCCTTTGGCGGGGTCGCCGACGAGTCCCGCGCGGATGAGGTGGTAGGTGTCGCCCGCGTAGGTCCAGGCACAGGCGGGGCAGCGGGAGGCACGGCGGTTGCCGCAGGAGATCCGGAGGAAGCCGCCAGGTTCTTCGTCGGTTGCGTAATGGTGCAGGACGGTCTTGGTCTCCCGGTCGATCGTCTTGGTGGCGCCTACCAGCCGGATCGGGTCGGAGCAGCCGCCGGTACGGCGGAGCTGTTCTTGAAGGCGGTCGAAGCCGGTGGACCCGGCCAGCCTCAGCACGTCGGCGAGGGTGGCCGGGTCCAGGCCCGCCATGGTGGCGGTGTCGGTCACGGGCGGCCGCCTCGGTGGGCGGGGCCGTGGTGGGCGGTGTAGTCCTCGACCAGGGCCTTGACGTTGTCGTCGCCGTTGGCGTGGTCCTCCGCACCGCAGCCGCACACGTAGTCGCCCTGCGAGCTGGTGTAGCGGGTGCTGCCACGCACGCGCAGGCCGGGCTTTTCCTCGGTCGGGTACAGGTCGCTGGGGGGCTTGCGGAACACGCCGATCACCTCCCAGCCCGGGCGAGAGCGGGGGCGGGGACGGTGTGGCCGGTGCCCTTGCAGGTCGGGCAGGCCACGGTGAGGGTGGCGCGGGTGCCGTCGGTGTTGCGGGTGCCGGTGGTGATCGCGGCGGTGGCGAAGCCGTCGCAGTCGCGGCAGACGGGCGTGTTCAGGGCGCGCTGAGGCATGATGTGGCTTCCCTTTCGGGTCCGTTGGATCAGGAAGAGGTGGAGCCGTCCGGGGCGGCGGATCTTTGGCGAGAGAGCCGCCCCGGAGGGCGTTACTTGATGCGGCCGGAGCGCTTGCGTCCGGCGTTCCAGATGCGCTTGTCGTCCTTGGTGGCGGTCCCGTCCTTGATGCGGCCGTAGATCTCCCGCTCAAGCTGGGCGCCGCGGCGCTTGCCTTCCTCGATGTGGCGGTCCTGGTCGGGGTGGGGACGCTTGCTGAAGATGCCCATGTCAGTGACCTTTCTGGTTGTTGATCAGGGAACGGAGGACGACCGCGCAGACGGCGACGGACATCCCGGTGATGGCGACCGCGAGGAGCATGGAGACCAGGACCGCGCCGACGACGAGGACCACGGCAGTGCCGCCGCCGACGAGGGCGAGCGTGGTGCCGGGGGTGAGCTGCACCATCGGGCGGTTCGAGGCCGGGGTCACGGGAGCGACCGGGGCCGGGGCGGAGGCCGCCTGTACGGCGGGGGCCGGGGCGGTGGTCTGCGGCTGGATGACGGTCGGGGGCGGGGCGGTGTCCGGGGTCGGGTACTTCGGGGTGAACACGAGCGGGTCTCCTTCCGGTTCAGGCGGTGCACTGGTGGGTGCGGGCGGCGAGTTCGGCGGCCGAGCGGTCAGCGTGGTCGGTGGAGAAGCCGCACTTCGGGGCGGTGCAGGCGGCGGCGTGCCGGACCTGACCACGGCCGTTGTTGTACGAGCCGACCTGGACGGGCCCGATGCGGATCACGTCGTAGAAGCGGTTCGGGCGCACGGTTGAACCTCCTTGGGTGTCAGGCGAGTTGGGCGGCGATGGCCCCGGCGAGGTCGTCAGGGACGCCGAGCCGGGCGCGCAGGGTGGCGGTGTCGATGTCCGTGCCGGTGCGGGTGCGGTGGTCGGCGGCGACCTTGCGGGCGTGGTCGACCAGCGCGGGAGGAACGGCCGGGGCCGTTTCCGGCAGAGCCGGAGCGGGCTCCGGGGCGGTGATCTGCTCCGGCTCCGGCTCGGGTTCCGGGTCGGGTGCAGGTGCCGGGGTTGCGGGTGCCGGCCGAACCGGCGCCGGGTTGCCGGCCGGATCGGGTGAGGGCGAGTGGGCGAGCAGGGTGCCGCCCAGGAAGGCGAGTGCGGGCCATCCGGCGATACCGAGGCGGAGCAGCGCGGGCGGATTGGCCAGGTCGAGGAATCCGGCAGTGGCGACGTTGGCGCCGAGCGAGGCGACCAGGGCGACCAGGAACCAGCACCAGGCCAGACGGGACCGCTGCACCCGCAGCCGACGCCAGGCGGCGACCAGGAGCAGGTCAACGGAGACGGGGTAGGCCCAGGCCTTCCAGCCGGACTGTCCGGCCGCGGCGGCAAGGTCGTGCAGGTGGGCGAAGGACAGGGCCCCGGCAATCACGGCCTGAACCAGGACGGCATCCAGGCGGATCGAGCGGACCATGGTCTTCACCTCCTTCAGAGGGTTGGGCCAGGGCGGGCGGTCTGCGGTACGGCCGCCCGGTCCCGGCAGGGGGCTAGTCGGCGGGGGCTTCGCCGGAGCCGAGGCAGTTCAGGCACAGGCCCGTCTGAGCCCCGACCGCGCGACGCATGCGGCCGACCCGGACGGTGCGAGAGACCTCTCCGGTGCCCTTGCAGACCGGGCAGTCCTTGACCGGCGGCGCGGGGGTCTTGGGCGCGGCCATGAGGGTCAGTCCTCCAGCCAGCTCTGCCGCAGGCGCTCCATGCGGTCGGCGGCGCGCTCATGGGCGGCCAGTTCCTCAAGCACAGGGTTGTTGTCGTAGTCACCGACCCTGCGGGCCCGCCGCGCCTGCCTGGCCTCGTACCTCTCGTCCTCGTCGGTTACCTCGTGCCGGTTGTTGCTGTTCTTGGGCATGTGCTTCTCCTTGGAGTGGCCCGTTTCAGGCATGGCTCGGGTAGGGACCTGGCGCGAAGGCGGTCACGCCGACCGTGGAGCAGGGGTGATCAGGGAGCGGCCGGGATGGACTCGACCGGCGGGGCGTCCTTCGGGGTCGGGATGCCGAGGACGGGCCGGAACGGTGCCAGGAACGGCAGCTCCGGCGTCAGGTGGGCGAACTCGCGGCAGACGGCCGCGGCTTGTGCGGGGGTGGTTTCCGGGGTGCGGATGCGGGACCAGCCTCCGGAGGTGTCACCGGCCACCGCGATACCGGGGCGGTCCGGCTGGATCACGGTCACGGCCGAGACCGCGTCCGGGGCGATGTCGCCCAGGCCCATCTCGGCGGTCTGCTTGTCGTTGACCCGGTGCACCACCCGCCCGGTGAGCTGAGCACGCAGGGCGGTCGCGCCCTTGCCAAGGTCGGAGCCGAAGCGCTGGCCGCACACCTCCAGGTAGATCCCGACCGCGCGGGCCATCTGGCCGAGGCGGACCAGTTGCATGACCGTGCGGTCCCGGGCCGCCTCGTCCTTCTTCGAGGTCACCCAGAACAGCTCAGCCACCTCATCGACCAGGACCACGACCGGCACCGGGCGGACCTTGTCCGGCAGCGCCCACATGTCGGAGACGCCGTGGAAGGCAAGCAGGTCGAAGCGGTCTTCCATCTCGCCGACCAGCGCATCGATCAGGTGCCCGGCGCTCTGCGGGTCGGTGGCCAGAGCCGACAGCCGCGGCGCGTAGGCGCTGTGTTCCACCCCGCGCTTGCAGTCGATCCCGACCAAGGCGACGGGCAGTTGCGCCAGACCCTTGACCAGGTTGCGCTGATACACCGACTTGCCGGACAGCGTGGCGCCCAGCGTCAGGGCCATGGGGACCTTGCGGTAGTCCCGCTCGAAGACCGTGCCGTCCTCCCGCAGCGCGACAGGGACGACCAGATCACGGGGGCGGGCCGAGCGAGGAAGCCGGACCCGGCGGAGAACGTCGTACCCGGTCATCCGCAGTTCGACGTACCCCGGCTTGGTCTCCGCCACAGTCACCGACTGCACCCCGAAAGCGTGCCGGAGCCGCTGTGAGGCGGCAGCCAGGTCCGCCGGTTCCAGACCCGCCGGAAGCCGCAGCGTGATCCGCAGACCGGTCATGGTCGGCCGGACCCGGCGGACCTTCGGCGGCACCGGCCGCACCTCACGGCGGGCCACGTTCCGGGTCATGAACGCCCGCAGGCGAGACGGCTGCACCGTCAGCCCGCACACCTCCATCGTGGAGTTGTAGTTCCAGGTGAACCGGCCCCAGGTGACCGGCAGGCCCACCAGCGACCAGTACACCCGCGGGGCCCGGGCCTTGGCATAGCCGAGCCCACCGACACCGGCCGCGGCACCACCCAGCTCGAACCAGGCAGCTACATCGGTCATGATCAGGCCCCCAGCGGGGTGACCGCGACCGCGCGGAACGAGATGCCGTGACGCTTCTCGCCGTTGAAGGTGTTCTCCCAGTCACGAGCCTTCAGCCCGGTCACCGCCACGGGCGTACCCGGAGTCAGCCCCTTCGGGAGACCCGTCTCCGGCACGGTCACCTGGTAGAGGTTGCCCTCCCCCTCATCCGAGACCAGCAGGCCCACCGCCGACAGCGGAGCCTTGGTCTCCCGATCCACGGCCCGCTCACCGGTCGTCTTGTTGACCATCTTGGGTTCCGGCGCGGTCGCCACGAACACCACAGCGGTCGAAAGGTCGATCTTGAAGGACGGCATTCTGGAGTCTCCCTCTTGGGATGAGCCCCGGGCTGCGTCGTGATCTTGGCGGATGGCACGTAGCCCGGGGCGCCTTGTTCTTGCGACACCACCGAAGCTACTCGCAGAAAAACTGCGAGTCAACAGAAAAACTGTGACTAGTAGCAGAACTCCGGGTCTGCGAGACTGAGCACGGAGACAAGGGAGGAAGAAATGAGCAATTACGGGTTGTTTGTCCGCTTCACGCTCCGCGATGGCGCTGGTGCGGCGTTTGACGCGCTGATCCGAGAGACCGCCGCAGGGATCCAGGCACACGAGCCGGGCACGCTGGTGTACGCGTGCCACGAGGTCGAAGGAGCTCCCAATGAGCGGATCTTCTTCGAGCTGTATGCCGACCGAGCCGCCTTCGAGGAGCATGAGCGCCAGCCGCACACGCGCCACTTCCTGACGGAGCGGGACAAGTACGTCGAGAAGACCGAGGTTGACCGCCTTCAGCCGTACGCTGGCAAGTACCCCACCGGGGCCGAGAAGTGACAACTTCCGACGCCACGGCCCTGGGCCCGAGGGTCAAGGAGCTACGTCGCGCCGCAGGCATGTCACAGAGCGATCTTGCCGCCGCGATGGGGCGCTCAGAGAGCTGGGTGTCGCAGGTCGAAAGAGGCGTACAGCCCGTCGAGCGACTGTCGGTGCTGCAAGCTCTGGCCGACGCGCTCAACGTGTCCGTGCGAGAGCTTCGGCCGGATGCTCCCCCAGCAGAGGAAGCCGAACCAGAGGCACCAGCGAGGAGCAACGACCTTGACGGACTACGAGTAGCCCTCACGGGCCACCCTGCGTTGGGCAGCCTGTTTCAGCAGGCGCCGACCGAGCCGACTCCGTCGCTTGCCGACTTCCGTGACCAGGTCGAAGAGGCATGGACTCTCGTGCACGCATCGAGTTACGCGGCTCTGAGCGATCATCTGGCCAAGCTGTTGCCCAGCATCGAGACCGCAGTACGTCACGCACCCGCAGGTGAGCGCACGGAGCTTCACTCCCTACGCGCCAAGGCATACCAGGTGGCCGCAGCCAGCTTCACGCGACAGGACCAGGCGGATGCGGCATGGATCGCGGCAGACCGGGCACTGCAAGCAGCCGAACTCGCAGGACAGCCCTTGGAGGTCGTTGCGAGCCTCTTCCGCATGGCGCACGCCTTCATGCGACAACAGCACATGGAGCAGGCCGAGCAGGCAGCAAAGTCCGCAGTTGCCGTCATGGTGCCGAGGGCAGAGGCCCCAGCATGCCCGCCCGAAGAACTGTCGCTGTTGGGGGCAATGAACCTGGTCCTAGCGGTGATCAACGCGAGGGAGGGGAACCGGGGGCGGACCCATGAACACATCCAGCTGGCGCGAGGAATCGCGGCGCGGTTGGGCGAGGATCGCAACGACTTTGACACGGAGTTCGGGCCGACGAACGTGGAAGTCCACGCCGTGAGTACAGCGGTTGAGCTGGGGGACGCGGGGCTTGCCTTGGAGGTGGCCCAGGACGTTGACACATCGGGCCTGTCGCCCGAGCGGCAGTCGCGTTTCTTGCT
The DNA here is from genome assembly GCF_055558375.1 of Streptomyces sp. NPDC025793. Taxonomy (NCBI): domain Bacteria; kingdom Bacillati; phylum Actinomycetota; class Actinomycetes; order Kitasatosporales; family Streptomycetaceae; genus Streptomyces; species Streptomyces sp. NPDC025793. Next base: position 64,600 of record NZ_JBVHMR010000008.1, read on the forward strand.
TGACGTGGCGCGAGCACACGCGCAGCGGCGACACGTCGGCGAGGCCACAGCCGCGATCCTGGAGGCCGAGGCTTTGGCACCCGAGCAAATCCAAGACCATCACCTTGCCCGCGAAGTCATCCGCGACTTGATCCAGCTCTCCGGTCCCCGGGTGCCTGAAGCGCTCCGCGACTTGGCCGAGCGGAGCGCTGTTCTCTAGACCGGCCTGTTACAGGTTTCTCTACCTCATCAAGCCCCGGCTGCGCTCCGCTCCGCCGGGCGCGCTCCCGGCTCCGCCGCGGGCGACGCTCCTGCCTCCGGCCCGCTCCGCCCGCGCTGCGCCGACGCGCGCCCACGTGTGGATAGGGCCGGTGGCCATGTGTCGATCACCGCGCACGGTCAGAACAGTGCCTCCGGCGGGGGATCGGCCGGCACCGGGATGGAGGGGGCGCCGTCGCCGACTGCGGGCCCATCGTGGCGGATGCTGAGGGCTCCCATCCCGCACACCATCGACCCAGGCAGAGCCGAGCAGACGCGGCCCCTGGCGTCCAGGTCGTTCGTACAGTGGCGCGCTCCACCTGGACGCCAGGAACCACGCCTGCTCCACGGTGTGTGGGTCGACGGCGTACGGGATGGGAGCTGGGGAGAGTGGTGGGTTGAGGTGAGTGGGCGAAGCCTAGATTCGAGCCGACTCCCATCTAGTACGATCTGCGGATTCATCGCATCAGACACTCCGAGGACGATGCCCACCATGTCGTACACACCGCAAGAAACGATGCGTAACGCCCTCACTCTGACCCGCGTCCGGTTGGAGTCGCCAAGCAACCAGTTCGCCATGCCAATGAAGGCCCACGAACTGGGTCTGGCCGCCTGCGACAAGGATGCGGTCATCCGAGAGACCATGTTCCAGGTGGTCAACGTTGCAGCTCAGTTGGCAGTCGCCGCAGCAGAGGCGGAGGGCAAGGGGCGTACCCCCATCCAGATCCTGGACGAGCTGTCGGCCCTCTTCGAGATGGGCAACTCCGTAGCACCCTGGAACCTCTCGGATCCGTCCGATGGGCAGTCGGACTGACGCCAGCGTGCCCCCATCGTGCCCGATCGGGCGGCGACCAACGGGGAACACCGGGGAACAGCGGCTAGGAGCCCCGGAACGCGCAGGTCAGCGTCTTGCCAGCTCAGGCCGCATCCGCATACGCGATCTTCCAAACTAGCTACGCGGGTTCGATTCCCGTCGCCCGCTCTGTATGCCGAAGGCCCAGTCGAGAGGATGTCCTCCTCCGTCTGGGCCTTCGGTCGTCCCGGGGCCGCTCAGAACTTGATCGAGTTGATGGACTGCGCTATCGAGTCCAGGAACCGTGTGATGGAGGGGGCCATGCCGGTGGAGGCCAGGAAGAAGCCGAAAAGCATGGCAACGATGGCGGGGCCCGCCTTGATGTTGCCCCCGCGGATCAGCACCACCAGGATGACCGCCAACAGCAGCACCACAGACAGTGAAATGGCCACAACTGATCACACCCTAGGTCGGTCCGCTCTCCCGGCCCGGGGGTACGGCCCGCACCCCCGCCAGAACCATCGTGCCACCAACAGGGGCACCCTATGCGGCCTGTGACGGAACGTCGGGGATACATCAGGGGCTGGGTGCCGGATACCGGACCGGTCCGAGCGATGCGGTACACGGTAATTCGGCCACCGCGACCGGCCCGACTCGCCCGGTAATTACGCGACTTCGTTTCCACCTCCACACATCTCGCGCGCAGGTAATTCGAATTGATCGCACAGAGCCGCAATATGCCCCATTTAGTGGGTATGAATCGGGACATCTGGGGTGAATCAACGATCCAAGCGCATGTAAATCAGGGGACATTCGAAGACATTAACCAGGAATGCCTGGGCGGGTTTTACGAAATTCCACAGCCGAGGCTAGGGTGCCTCAGATGTTCGATGCCGCCTCACCTCTCGGCCACTTCCGCAGGGCACTTCCTCCGTCGCGCGTGCCGGCGGCCGGGGTGCCCGGTCCGCGTACCCCGGCCGGTGCGCAGGAGCGGCAGCCTCCCGCCGGGAGACCGGGCGCATCGCGCGACGCGTTCTTCGACAACGTCAAGTACCTGGCGATCGTGCTGGTGGCCGCGGGCCACTCCTGGGCGCCGCTCAAGAGCGACAGCCGCGTCCTCGAAGGCCTGTACAACGTCGTGTACACCTTCCACATGCCGGCGTTCGTCATCATCTCCGGCTACTTCTCGCGCAGCTTCGACATGCGCCCCGACCGGCTGAAGCGCCTGGTCACCGGGATCGCCGTGCCGTACGTCGTGTTCCAGACGGCGTACCTGCTGTTCCGGCACTTCGTCGGCCACTCCCCCGAGCCGTTCGACCTCGTCTCCCCCTGGTACCTGACGTGGTTCCTGTGCGCGCTGTTCGTCTGGCGCCTGAGCAGCCCCCTGTGGAAGCTGATGCGCCGGCCGGTGCCGGTCGCGCTCGGGATCGCCGTGGTCGGCTCGGTCTCCCTGGGCACCGGGGGCGCCCTGGACCTGGGACGCGTCCTGCAGTTCCTGCCCTTCTTCGTGCTGGGCCTGAAGCTGGAACCCGAGCACTTCGCCGCGCTGCGCCGCAGGTGGGTGCGGATCGCGTCGGTGCCGGTGGCCGCGGCGGCGCTGGCTGTCGGCTGGTGGACCGCGCCGCGCCTGGACGACAACTGGTTCTACCGGGAGAGCGCCGCGCAGAAGCTGGGCGCGCCGTGGTGGACCGGCCCGCTCATGACGCTGGCGCTGTTCGCCTGTGCGCTGCTGCTGACCGCCGTCTTCTTCGCCTGGGTACCCCGGCGCAGGACGTGGTTCACCGCTCTCGGCGCGGGCACGCTGTACGGCTATCTGCTGCACGGCTTCGTGGTGAAGACCGCCACCTACGGCGGCTGGTTCGACCACGCCTGGCTGCACGGCCCGCTCGGCGAGATCGTCGTGACGCTGCTGGCGGGCTCCGTCGTCACGCTGCTGTGCACCAGGCCGGTCCAGCGGGTCTTCCACTTCGCGATGGAGCCGAGGATGGAGTGGGCGTTCCGGCAGGACGCGGCCGAGCTCTCCCGCGAGCGGGAGATGAAGGAGAGGGCGGCGGCCCGGGAGTCGGTCGCCGTCTAGGAGGTCGGGGGTGGGGTCGGCGAGCGGCGACGACGCGGCTGGGTGGTTCGGCTCACTCGTCGCCGAGACCGAGGAGCGCGCGCATCGCCGCGTACTTCTCGGTCAGTCGTCCGCGGGTCGGCTCGGCCAGCACCGCGAGGCGCTCCGGGTCGGCGTTGTGGGCCAGGTCGGCCTCCTTCACCAGGCGCGCGCCCGGGGTGGCGAGGATCCGCCGCGCGTACGCCGCCGGCTCCTCCCCCGCCCGTTTGGTGAGGGCGTCCACGATGGCCTTGGTGCGCTCGGTCAGGGCGGCCGCCGCCAGCCACTCCCGGCTGAGCGCGTCGTCCTCGACGGCGTCGTGCAGCCAGGCCGCCGCGATCTGCTCCGCATCCCCGCCGCGGACGCGCACGCCCTCGGCGACGGCGGCGAGGTGTCCGGCGTACGGCCGTCCCGCCTTGTCGGTCTGCCCCGCGTGGGCGGCCCGCGCCAGGGCCTCCACCTCGGCGAGCGTCAGCAGGGCCGCGGGCGCGGACGAAGGCGCGGCCACCGGCTCGGGCACGGGCGACGACGCGGGCGTGGGCTGTGTCATCGCCCCAGTGTGCCCCGTCCCCGGCGCGCTCCGTCCGCCCGGTGCCCCGCCCGCCCACCGGAACCCCGGCCCCCCGCCGGCGAAGGCACGCGGTGGATCAGTGGAGCTGCGGTGGTGTCGGTGACTGGCGGCAGATCAGGAGCAGGGCCCGGTCGTCGTTGACGTCCTTGGCCACGGCCTCGATCAGATGCCAGGCGGCGCCGTGGAAGCCGCCGGCGACGTAGCGGTCGGCCTCGCCGGTGAGGCGGTCCATGCCCTCGACGATGTCCCGGTCGGAGGTCTCCACCAGGCCGTCGGTGAAGAGCATCAGGACGTCGCCCGGGCGCAGCGAGCCCTTCACCGGGTCGAACTGTGCGCCGTCGTACACGCCGAGCAGCGGGCCCTCGGCGGCCTTCTCCTCCCAGCGGCCGCTGCCCGCGCTGAGCTGGAGGCCCGGCGGATGGCCGGCGGTGTACAGCTCGTAGTCCCCGGAGTCGAGGTCCAGGACGAGATGGATGGAGGTGGCGAAGCCCTCGTCCCAGTCCTGGCGCAGGAGGTAGCCGTTCGCGGCGGGGAGGAAGGCGTGCGGGGGCAGGGAGCCGAGGAGGCCGCCGAAGGCGCCCGACAGGAGCAGGGCGCGCGAGCCCGCGTCCATGCCCTTGCCGGAGACGTCCGTGAGCACGACCTCCAGGGTGCGGCCGCCGTTCGTACGGGCCGCGACGACGAAGTCGCCGGAGAAGGACTGGCCGCCGGCCGGCCGCAGCGCCATCTCGTGGTGCCAGCCCTGCGGCAGCTTCGGCAGCTTGCTCTGTACCCGGATCCGTTCGCGCAGGTCGAACAGCATGGTGCCGCCGCGCCGCCAGGGCACGCCGACCCGGCTGCGGAACTGGGCCGTGAGCAGGCCGAAGAAGCCGCAGGCCGCGACGACGAGGACCACGCCCGGGGTGACGCGGCTCGGTCCCTCCGTGTACGGGCCCAGCCGGACCGACTCCACGATCAGGGCGGTCGCCCCGGCCGCGTACAGTCCGAGCAGGCTCGCCGGGCGCAGCAGCAGGCCGCCCGCGACGATCGGCAGCACCAGCGTGGCCGGGGAGCACCACACCGAGTCGACCAGGGTCATGGCCATGAGGACCGGGATGGTCAGCAGCAGTCCGGCGAACGCGATCCAGTCGGAGCCGTCGCCGCGGAAGTAGTCCACGGCGCTTCTGCGCAGGCCGGTGCGGACCCGGTGCCACTGCATCTTCCACCGGGCCGTGAACGTCTCGGCCTTCGCGCGCCGCTCTCGTCCTGCTGCCATTAGTTCGCGACCCTATCCATCGGACCGGTTCCTTGGCACGGGAGGTCCCACTTGTCCCCCCTCCGGGGCTCCCCCGACGGCTTTTCCGGGGCTCCTGGGCACAGTTGGTCCTCACAGTGAACGGCACGCGCGGCCGCCGCGCTCCCGTCCCGGGCAAATTCGCTGGCCCGGTCCGGGCCGCCTTGATAGGCATGGGCCATGGGGACAGAGCGGACAGATCACGCGACCGAGTTGACGGTGCTGCGGCCGGAGGACTTCGACCGCTGGTGGGACGGGCTGGTGCGGGCCTTCGGCGGGGTCGCCGCGGCCGAGGAGCGCGAACTGGACCGCTCCCTCACGGAGTTCGACCGCTCGCTGGCCGCCCTGGACGGGGACCAGATCGTCGGGACGGCCGGGGCGTTCAGCTTCCGGATGACCGTGCCGGGCGGTGCCGGGGTCCCGGCGGCCGGCGTGACCATGGTGAGCGTGGCGGCCACGCACCGGCGGCGCGGGGTGCTGACCTCCATGATGCGCCGGCAGCTGGACGACGTCCGTGCGCTGGGCGAGCCCCTGGCGGTCCTGTTCGCGTCCGAGCCGGCCATCTACGGCCGCTTCGGCTACGGCGCGGCGGCCCTCCAGCTGACGGCCGAGATCGACACGAGCCGGGTCTCGCTCACGCTGCCCGCCGGCACGGAGGACGTGCGGGTGCGGTACGCGGAGCCCGCCGACGTACTCGACGCGTGCGAGTCGGTGTACGCGGCCCTGGTGCCGGGCCGGCCCGGGATGCTGGCCCGGCAGCCGGGCTGGGAGCGGGTGGGTCTGCTGGACCCGGAGAGCGAGCGGGAGGGCGCGTCGGCGCTGCGGTGCGTGGTCGCGGAGCGGGACGGACGGATCACCGGGTACGCCCGCTACCGCACCAAGCTCGGCTGGGGGCCGGACGGGCACGACGGCACGGTGAAGCTGGAGGACCTGGCCGCGCTGGACCCGGCGACGGACGCGGCGCTGTGGCGCTTCCTGTTCGGCATCGACCTGATGTCGACGCTGAGCCTGCACGGGCGCCCCGTGGACGACGCCTGGCAGTACCTGGTGAGCGACATCCGCCGCTGCCGCCCGCGCCTGCGGGACTCCGGTCACGTCCGCCTGGTCGATGTCGCCGCGGCCCTGTCGGCCCGCACGTACCAGACCCCGCTGGACGTCGTGTTCGAGGTCGAGGACGCCTTCTGCCCCTGGAACGCGGGCCGTCTGCGGCTCGCGGGCGACCCGAAGGGCGCGTCCTGCGAGCGGACCACGGACGCCGCCGATCTCGCCCTGTCCGTACGGGAGTTGGGGGCAGCCTACCTCGGCGGCGTGAGCCTGCTGTCGCTCGCGCGCGCCGGGCGGGTGCAGGAGCTGCGGCCGGGGGCGCTCACGGAGGCGTCGGTGGCGTTCGGCTCACCGGTGCCGCCGTGGCTGCCGCACGGCTTCTGACGCCGCTGCCCGGTTCAGGGCTTCTGACAGGTGGGGCACCAGAAGAGGTTGCGGGCGGCGAGGCCGGCGGTGCGGATCTCGTCGCCGCAGACGTGGCAGGCCTGGGCGGCGCGGCGGTAGACGTACACCTCACCACCGTGGTCGTCCACGCGCGGCGGGCGGCCCATGGCCTCGGGGGTGTGCTCGGGCCGGACGGTGTCGATGCGGTTGTTCCGCACGCCCTCGCGCATCAGCGCGACGAGATCGCCCCAGACGGCGTCCCACTGCGCCGGGGTGATGTCCCGGCCCGCCCGGTAGGGGTCGATGCGGTGCCGGAAGAGGACCTCGGCGCGGTAGACGTTGCCGACGCCGGCGACGATCTTCTGGTCCATGAGCAGGGCGGCGATCGTCGTACGGCTGCGCGAGACACGGCGGTAGGCCGCGCTCGGGTCGGCGTCCTCGCGCAGCGGATCGGGGCCGAGGCGGTCGTGTACGGCGTCCTTCTCGGCGTCCGTGATCAGCGCGCACGTGGTCGGCCCGCGCAGGTCGACGTAGGCGGTGTCGTTGACGAGCCGGAGCCGGACGGTGTCGGTCGGCGGCGGTGCGGGGGCGCTGCCGAAGCCGACCTTGCCGAAGAGGCCGAGGTGGATGTGGACCCAGTCGGTGTCCCGGAAGCGGAGGAAGAGGTGCTTGCCGTGGGCTTCGGTGGCCGTCAGCGTGGCTCTGTCCAGCAGGGCGGCGGCGTCGGAGAACTTGCCCTGGGGGCTGGTCACCCGCGGGGCGGTGCCCCGGAAACGCTCGGCGTAGTCCTGGGCCAGCCGGTGAATGGTGTGCCCTTCCGGCAAGGCTGAGCTGTCCTTTCAGGGAGGACGGGGGGCCGGGGGGCCGGGGGCGGAGCCCCCGGGGGCCCTACTGCTGGGGGTGGTGGGCCGGGATCGGGGGCAGGTCGCCGGTCGTCTCGTAGGCCGACAGCATGTCGATGCGGCGGATGTGGCGCTCGTCGCCCGAGAACGGGGTGCCGAGGAAGGTCTCGACGAACTTCGTCGCCTCGTCCTGCGTGTGCATGCGCGCGCCCACCGCCACCACGTTGGCGTTGTTGTGCTGGCGGCCCAGCGACGCGGTCTCCTCGCTCCAGGCCAGCGCCGCCCGCACGCCCTTGACCTTGTTCGCGGCGATCTGCTCGCCGTTGCCGGAGCCGCCGATCACGATGCCGAGGGCCTCGGGGTCCGCGGCCGTACGCTCCGCCGCGCGGAGGCAGAAGGGCGGGTAGTCGTCCTGGGCGTCGTAGATGTGCGGCCCGCAGTCGACGGGCTCGTGCCCCGCCGCCTTGAGCCAGTCGACGAGGTGGTTCTTGAGTTCGTAGCCCGCATGGTCGGAGCCGAGGTACACGCGCATGCCATGAGTGTGACATGACCCATGCGGCGCAGCAGCCCCGGGTGCCGGGCCCCGGACGCGACCGCCGTTCAGTCCGAAATGTGTGAGCAAAACCATAGAACCTCAAGGGAACCTCAAGTAACGATCCCGTTTCAGAGGTTCCCGAATCCGTTCGCCTCCGATTCACTGGTCCGACTCGTACACCGCTCGTGCGAATTTGCTCCACACCTGGCGTAAAGGAAACCGTCCATGACCCCTGGTTCGGGACTCCAAGCAGGACTCAAGAACCGCCATCTGACGATGATCGCGATCGGTGGCGTCATCGGGGCCGGCCTCTTCGTCGGCTCCAGCTCCGGTATCGCGACCGCGGGACCCGGCATCCTCCTGTCGTACGCGCTCGTCGGCACCCTCGTCGTCCTCGTGATGCGGATGCTGGGCGAGATGTCCGCCGCGAACCCCACCTCCGGCTCCTTCTCCGCGCACGCCGACCGTGCGCTGGGCCGCTGGGCCGGCTTCTCCATCGGCTGGCTCTACTGGTTCTTCTGGGTCGTCGTGCTGGCCGTCGAGGGCACCGCAGGCGCCAAGATCCTCGCGGGCTGGGTGCCGGCCGTACCGCAGTGGGGCTGGGCGCTCATCGTGATGGCCGTGCTGACCGCGACCAACCTGGTCTCCGTCGGCTCCTACGGCGAGTTCGAGTTCTGGTTCGCCGGCATCAAGGTCGTGGCGATCGGCGCGTTCATCGTCATCGGTCTGCTGGCCGTGTTCGGCGTCCTGCCGGGCGCGCACACCGACAAGGCGTCCTTCGGGAACCTCACCAGCCACGGCGGCTTCCTGCCGCACGGTCCGGGCACGATCCTCACCGGTGTGCTGCTGGTCGTCTTCTCGTTCATGGGCAGCGAGATCGCCACCCTGGCGGCCGGCGAGTCGGAGAACCCGCAGCGCGCGGTCACCCAGGCCACCAACAGCATCATCTGGCGTATCGGCGTCTTCTACCTCGGCTCGATCCTCGTCGTGGTCTCGCTGCTGCCCTGGAACGACCCGTCCCTCGCGAAGCAGGGCTCGTACGTCGCCGCGCTGAACTCCCTCGGGATCGCGCACGCCGGCGAGATCATGAACGTCGTCGTGCTGACGGCGGTGCTGTCCTGTCTCAACTCCGGCCTGTACACCGCCTCCCGCATGGCGTTCTCGCTGGGCGAGCGCGGTGACGCGCCGAAGGCGTTCGCCCGTACCACCGCGCGCGGTGTGCCGATGGCGGCGATCCTGGCGTCGGTCGTCTTCGGCTTCGTGGCGGTCTTCTTCAACTACGCCTACCCGGACACCGTCTTCCTCTTCCTCGTCAACTCCTCGGGTGCGGTGGCCCTGTTCGTGTGGCTGGTCATCTGCTTCTCGCAGCTGCGGATGCGCAGGATCATCCAGCGGGAGGCGCCGGAGAAGCTCGTCGTGAAGATGTGGCTGTATCCGTACCTGACCTGGGTGACGGCCGCCTTCATCGTCTTCGTCCTCGGCTACATGCTGACCGACACCAAGGGCGAGAGCAGCGGCCGTACCACCGTGCTGCTGTCGTTGGGCGTGGCGGCGCTCGTGGTCGTCATCGCCGTGGTGAAGCAGAAGGTCGAGGCGGGCCGCGTCCCGGCCGCCGCCGTCGAGGAGGCCGAGAAGGTCACCACCGGCTGACGCCCCGCGCGAAGATCCGGTACATGGCCGCATAACCTGACGCCACCTGTCAGGTTATGCGGCCACACTGCGTTCCATGACCAACACCGCCTCCGCCTTCCTCCGCCCCGGCGACCGGGGATACGACGACGAACTCGCCGGTTTCCAGCTCGGTTTCGCCCAGCGGCCCGCGCTGATCGCCCCCGCCCGCTCGACGGCCGACGTCGTGGCCGCCGTACGCCACGCGGCCGCGCGCGGCATGCCCGTGGGCGTCCAGGCGACCGGGCACGGGCTGCCCGGCGGATACGAGGGCGGGCTGCTCGTGTCGACACGGCACATGGACGGGCTGACCGTCGACCCCGCGGCCCGTACCGTCCGGGTGCGGGCCGGGGTGCGCTGGGGGCAGGCGGTCGCGGCGGCCGAACCGTACGGGCCGGCGCCGTTGGGGGCACCTCCCACGCTTTAGGCAGTGGGGGAGGGTCGGCGCCGAGCGTGGGCGCGGTGTCGTACGCCCTCGGCGGCGGGCTCGGCATCCTGGCGCGGGAGTTCGGTTACGCGGCCGACCATGTGCGGTGGCTGGAGGTCGTCACCGCCGACGGCGAGGCGCGCCGGGTCACCCCGGAGGCGGACCCCGAGCTGTACTGGGCGCTGCTGGGCGCCGGGCAGAACCTCGGCGTCGTCACCGAGCTGGAGATCGGGCTCGTCCCGGTGCGCACCCTGTACGGCGGTTCGCTCGCCTTCGACGGGCGGGTGGTGGACCCGGCGGCCGCGCTGCGCGCGTACGAGGCCTGGACCCGGACGGTGCCGGACGGGCTGACCTCGTCCTTCGCCGCCGTCCCCCACCCGGATCTGCCCGCACTGCCCCCGCACCTGCGCGGGACGTACGTCGTCTCGATCCGGGTGGCCCACACCGGCGCCGACGGGGACGCCCTGGTCGCCCCGCTGCGGGAGATCGGGCCGGCGCTGTCGGACACGCTGCGCACGATGCCGTACGCCGAGAGCCACACCATCCACAGCGACCCGGACTTCCCGCACGCCTACCACGGCGACAGCGCGGTGCTGCGGGACCTTGACGTCGAGCGGGCCGGGGAGTTGCTGCGGGCGACCGGGCCCGGGGCGCCCGCGACGTGTGTCGTGCAGGTCAACCATCTCGGCGGGGCGCTGGCCCGGCCGGCGCCGAACGCCGTGCCGTGGCGCGAGGGGCGGTTCCTGGTGCGGCTGCTGACGGCCGGCGAGCGGGCGCGGTCGCTGCTGGACCCGGCGTTCGCACTGCTGGCCGAGGACACCCTCGGGCGGTCGCTCAACTTCGCCTTCGGGGCGGGCGACCGGAGCGCGGGCCTGTATGACCCCGATACGCGAAAGAGGCTCGCCCGGGTCAAGGAGACGTACGACCCGGCGAACCTCTTCCGCAGGAACTCGGCGTCAGCGCTGCTTGTTGACGACCTTCCAGGCGGTGGGCAGTACGCCCATCGCCAGGGCGGCCTTGAGGGCGTCGCCGATCAGGAACGGGGTGAGGCCGGCGGCGACGGCCTGGGAGAGGGAGAGGTGGGCCGCCAGGGCCAGGTAGGGCACGCCGACGGCGTAGATGATCGCCTCGCCGAGGACCATCGTGCCCGCCATCCGCAGCGGGGAGCGGTCGGCGCCGCGCCGGGCCAGGGCACCGACGGCGGCCGAGGCGAGCAGCATGCCGAGGACATAGCCGAAGGAGACCGCGCCCGCGCCGGAGCCGCCCTGCGCGAACCACGGCACACCGGCCACGCCCGCGAGCGCGTACAGAGCGAGGGACAGGAAGCCGCGGCGGGCGCCGAGCGTGGTGCCGACGAGCAGCGCGGCGAAGGTCTGGCCGGTCACCGGCACCGGGGAGTGCGGCACCGGGACGGCCACCTGGGCGGCGATGCCGGTGAGTACGGCGCCGCCGACGACGAGGGCCGCGTCGCGGACACGGGACGCCGGAAGCAGGTCGGCGAGGACGGCGCCGGGGCGGGCGAGGGCGGTGGCGGTGCTCATGGGGACTCCGCGGGTGAGTGGGCGGGCAGGCGGGAACATCGTGACGCTATACCGCGCCGCTCGCGTCGATCACCGTCATCGGTCGACAAAGGCCCCCGCCGGGCGTTGGTGGGCTCCGTACAAAGGATGCGGGTTACACCGGCTACGGCGTGATGCCGGTCACTGAGGTGGAGACGCCCGACTCACTTCCCCACGGCGGACCGGGACTGTGGGCTCCCGCCAAAGCCCCGGCCGATACGCCGAGTCCCCGGACCCCCGCGGGGCCCGTCTCGCCCGTCGGTCGTGCTCTGGGCAGCGCGGGGGCGTTTTGCTAGCTTCGCTCACATGGTTGCCCAGGCCCGGTACTTCACGTCGCGTCGCTACGTCGACCTGCGACGCCAGGGCGCGGCCACCTGTCGCCGCCCGGGTTAGGGGCGCGCTCGGCACGCCCCGCCCTCCCGCGACGTGTCGGCCCCCGTTCCCGAGGACGGTCCTCCATGCCCCGTACCGCGGTGTCCACCCTCGACTCGCCCGTTCCGCACCCGCCCGTCCCGCGGGCCGCCGACAGCGACCGGCGGCGTACCAGCGCCAGTGTCGTCCTGCGGTCCGTGCTGGAGCACGGACCGGTGGCGCGCAGCACCGTCGCCCGGCTGACCGGGTTGTCGCCGGCGTCGGTGACCGAGCACTGCGCCCGGCTCGCCGGCCTCGGCCTGATCCGGGAGTCCGCCGTGCCGCGCCGCTCGAACGGGGTCGGCCGGCCGCACGTCCCCGTCGATCTGGACGACACCGGGTTCCTGGTCGGCGGGGTGCACGTGGCCGTGCCGTACACCACGGTCGCCCTGCTGGACCTGCGCGGCCGGGTGGTGGCCCGGCACGAGCTGAAGCACGAACGCACCGAGCCCGGCCCGGTGTTGGCGCGGGCCGCCGAGGGGCTCGCGGGGCTGCTGGCCGGGGTACCGGGCCGGCGGGCGCTCGGGGTCGGGGTGGCCGTCGGCGGCTGGGTGGACCGGGCGACGGGCACGGTGGTGGAGCACGAGCTGCTGGGCTGGCGGGAGGTGCCGGTGCGGGAGCTGCTCGGCGCGCGCACCGGGCTCCCGGTCCATGTGGACGGGCACGCGCGGGCGTTGGTGAACGGGGAGCGGCTGTTCGGGCGGGCCCGGGGCAGCGGGAGCGTGCTGCATCTGTTCGTGGGCAACGTGGTCGACGCGGCCTTCGCCACCCATGACGAGGTGCACCACGGGCCGCGTTCGGCGGCCGGGGCGATCGCGCATCTGCCGCTGCCGGGCGGCAGCGAGCCCTGCCCGTGCGGCCGCACGGGCTGCCTCCAGGTGGAGCTGAGCGAGCGGACGCTGTGCCGGCGGGCCCGGGCGGCCGGGGTGACCGACTCGGTGAATCCGATGCACGTGGTGGCCGCGGCGGCGGCCGGGGACGCGGTGGCCCGGCGGCTGCTGGTGGAGCGGGCCCGGATGACGGGGCGGGCGGCCGGGCTGCTGCTGGACGTGCTCAACCCGGAGACCGTCGTGGTCACCGAGGTGGGCGTGATCCATTTCGAGGACTGCCTGAGCGCGCTCAGAGAATCGGCCGGAATACGTCGTACGGCGGCCGTACTGCCCACGAGTTTCCCGGATTCCGTGCTGGCGGTCGCCGGCGGGTCAGTGGCCCTCGACATGCTCTTCCGCGATCCACTGGGCACATCACCTGGGGCTATTTAATTCAGAAACTCGGAATGTTGACAGGGGTCGACCATGGCCAGGAACATGCTGGTCATGGACCCGCTCAGGAGTTGTCGCACCCTCTGTTGCTGACACATTGCCGCGCATGAAGCGCGTGTTGCCCGCTGTGCGAGCCTTTCTCCCTCCGGCCTGTCTTCCCGGAATTCCTGCTGCGTTTCCCCTCTTTTCCCTTGGGAGTTCTCCCATGCACCGTCGTGTCTTTCTCTCCTCCTTGCTGGGCGCGTCAGCGGCCGTGGCAGGCCTCAGCGGCTGCGCCAAGGGCGAGGCCTCCGCCGAGACCAAGGGCGCCGCCACCAGGCCGCTCGCCGACAAGGTCCCGGCCGGGACCAGCCTGAAGATCGCCTCCTACCTGGGACAGCAGCAGCTCCAGTTCCGGCTGGCGAAGCTGCCCGAGCTGCCGTTCACCGTGTCGAACTGGCTGAACATCGGGGCCGGTCCGGACGTCATCAACGCCTTCCGCGCCGGGTCCCTGGACCTCGCCAACAATGCGGGCATCCCGCCCATCCAGGCGCACTACCAGGGCTACGCCGCGAAGATCGTGGCGATCGACCTCACCCGCAGGCCGAACTACCTCTTCGCCACCAGGCCCGGCAGCGACATCCGTACGACCGCCGACTTCAAGGGCAAGCGGCTCGCCTTCTCCCAGGGCCAGGCGCAGGGGGTCGTCCTGCTGCGGGCGCTGAAGCAGGCGGGTCTGGCGTACGACGAGGTGAAGCTGGTCCCGCTGACCAGCAACCAGTTCTTCACCGCCCTCCAGTCCGGCCAGGTGGACGTGGCCCCGCTCGCCAACAGCCAGGCACCCGCCTACCTGAAGCAGTACGGCCCCAAGGGCGCCCGCGCCGTCGACACGGACGTCGTCGACCTGCTCAACCTGCTGTGGGCGCCGCAGTCCGTGCTGAACGACCCCGCCAAGGCCGCCGCGATCGCCGCGTACATCCCGCAGTGGGCGCAGGGCCAGGTGTGGGCGCACGAGCACCCGGACGAATGGAACGAGGAGTTCTACGTCAAGACGCAGAACCTGACCCTGGCGCAGGCGCAGGGCATCACCAAGCTGGCCAACAAGCCGCTGTTCCCGCCCCGTTGGGACGAGGCGATCAGGTGGGAGCAGGAGACCGCCGACCTGCTCGCCGAGGGCGGGTTCGTGAAGAAGTTCGACGTCTCCTCGCTCTTCGACCACCGCTTCGAGTCGATCGCCGCCAAGGCCGTACCCGAGGAGTACCGGAAATGACCGCCGTGACCACGACGACCGCCGTCCCGGCGGCCCAGGCCCGGGAACTCCCCCAGGTCCGGCGGCGCCGCCGGCTCTCCCCCGGTCGCCGGCTGCCCGCCGCCCGGCTGGTCGGCCCCCTGCTCGTCCTGGTGCTCTGGGCCGCCGCCTCCGCCGCCGGAACCCTCGACGCGAGCGCCATACCAGCGCCCTGGACGGTACTGCGGACCGCCGGTCACCTGTGGACCGACGGCACGCTGTCCACCGACGTCCTGACCTCCCTGAGGCGCGCCGCGTACGGCTTCGCGATCGGGCTCGCGGCAGGCGTACTGCTCGCGCTCGCCGCCGGGCTCAGCCGGACCGGGGAGGCACTGATCGACGGGACCGTGCAGCTCAACCGGGCGGTCCCGACCCTCGGCCTGATCCCGTTGTTCATCCTCTGGCTGGGCATCGGGGAGACCTTCAAGGTCGCGATCATCGCGATCGTCGTCTACATCCCGGTCTATCTGAACACGCATGCCGCGCTGGCCGGCATCGACAGCCGGTACGTCGAACTCGCCGAGGTGCAGGGCCTGTCGAGGCTCGCCTTCGTCCGCCAGGTGGTGATCCCCGGCGCGCTGCCCGGATTCTTCGTGGGACTCCGGCTCGGGGTGACCGGCTCCTGGCTGGGCCTGGTGGTGCTGGAGCAGATCAACGCCACCAGCGGCCTCGGCTACCTGATGTTCCAGGCGCAGAACTACGGCCAGACCGACGTGATCCTGGTCGGGCTCCTGATCTACGGCGTCTTCGGCCTGGTCTCCGACAGCGCGGTCCGACTCGTCGAACGGAGGGTGCTGTCATGGCGCCGCACACTGAGCAGCTGACCCGTCCCGCCGTACGGCTCGCGGGTCTGACCCGGTCGTTCGGCGGGCGCACGGTCCTCGACGGCATCGATCTCGAACTGCCCGCCGGACAGTTCACGGCCCTGCTCGGGCACAGCGGCTCGGGCAAGTCCACGCTGCTGCGGGCGATCGCGGGGCTGGACCACGGGGTCGCGGGCGGCGGGCGGCTCACGGCGCCGGAGCGGGTGTCGGTCGTCTTCCAGGACGCCCGGCTGCTGCCCTGGCGCCGGGTGTTGGACAACGTGCTGCTGGGCACCGACGGCAAGGACGCCGCCGAGCGGGGCCGGGCCGCCCTCGCGGAGGTCGGGCTGAAGGGGCGCGAGCGGGCCTGGCCGGGCGAGCTGTCCGGCGGCGAGGCCCAGCGGGCCGCGCTCGCCCGCTCCCTGGTCCGTGAGCCCGAACTGCTCCTGGCCGACGAGCCGTTCGGCGCGCTGGACGCGCTGACCCGGATCAGGATGCACGCCCTGCTGCGCGACCTGTGGCAACGGCACCGGCCGTCCGTGCTGCTGGTCACCCACGACGTGGACGAGGCGATCGTGCTCGCCGACCGGGTCCTCGTCCTCGACCGTGGCCGCATCGGCCTCGACCTGACCATCGACCACCCCCATCCGCGCTCGTACCGCGAGCCGGTCCTGGGCGAGTACCGCGAGCGGCTGCTGGCCGCCCTGGGTGTCACGGAGGACCACCGGTGACGGACAGAAAGCTCCACCTGAACGCGTTCCTGATGAACACCGGGCACCACGAGGCGTCGTGGCGGCTGCCGGAGAGCGACCCGTACGCGCACGTCGACCTCCGGCACTACGTACGACTCGCGCAGATCGCCGAGCGCGGCACCTTCGACTCGCTCTTCCTCGCCGACGGCCCCCAGCTGTGGGGCAACCTCGCCCAGCGCCCGGCCGGCGCCCTGGAACCGCTGACCCTGCTGACCGCGCTGGCGACGGCGACCGAACACATCGGCCTGATCGCCACCGCCTCCACCTCCTACAACTCCCCCTACAACCTGGCCCGGAAGTTCGCCTCGCTGGACATCATCAGCGGCGGCCGGGCCGGGTGGAACATCGTCACCACGGCGGGAGCGGAGGCTGCCCGCAACTTCGGGCTCGACGCGGAGCCCGCGCACGCCGAGCGGTACGCCCGCGCCGCCGAGTTCCTCGACGTGGCGCTGAAGTTGTGGGACAGCTGGGAGGACGACGCGATCGTCGCCGACAAGGCGGCCGGCGTCTGGGGCGACGACAGCAAGATCCATCCGCCCGCGCACCAGGGCCCGTACTTCAGCGTCGCCGGCGCCCTCAACGTCCCGCGCTCGCCCCAGGGTTACCCCCTGCTCGTGCAGGCGGGGTCGAGCGAGGACGGCAAGGCGTTCGCGGCCCGGTACGCGGAGGCGGTCTTCACCGCGCAGCAGACCCTCGCCGACGCGCAGGCCTTCTACGCCGACCTCAAGTCCCGGACGGAGCGGGCGGGCCGCGCCCCCGGACACATCAAGGTGCTGCCCGGGATCGTGCCCGTCCTCGGCTCGACGGAGGCGCAGGCGCGGGCGGCCGAGCGGCTGCTGGAGGACCACATCGTGTACGACCACGGGGTGGCCCGGCTGGAGAACCTGCTGAGACTCCCCGCCGGGGCGCTGGAGCTGGATGCCGGACTGCCCGCCGATCTGCCGCCCGAGTCGGCCATCGAGGGCGCCAGGAGCCGCTACACGCTCGTGGTCGAACTGGCCCGGCGCGAGCGCCTCACCGTCCGGCAGCTGATCGGACGGCTCGGCGGCGGGCGCGGGCACCTCACCTTCGCCGGCACGCCCGAGCAGGTCGCCGACCGGATCGAGACCTGGTTCACGCAGGGCGCCGCCGACGGCTTCAACATCATGCCCCCGGTGCTGCCCTCCGGCCTGGACGCGTTCGTCGAGCACGTCGTACCGATCCTGCGCGCCCGAGGTCTGTTCCGCGACGAGTACGGCCCCCGGCAGACCCTCCGTGAGCGCTACGGCCTGCCCCGCCCCGCCAATCAGTACCTGACCCCCGCTCCCGCCCTCGCCTGACATCCGAAAGGAACCGTCCATGTCCCTCCAGATCACCAAGGTCACCGCCCGCGTCGGCGCCCGTGTCTCGGGCGTCGACATCACCCGGCCCCTCGCCCCGGAGGAGGTCACCGCGATCCGCGAGGCCCTGAACGCCCACAAGGCGCTCGTCTTCGACGCGGGCGACCTCGACGACGCCGGCCAGCAGGCCTTCGCCCGGCACTTCGGGGACCTGACCACCGCCCACCCGACGGTCGGCGCGGTCGACGGCGCGCCGAACGTGCTGCCCGTGGACAGCGAGCAGGGCCGGGCCAACCACTGGCACACCGACGTCACCTTCGTCCTCAACCCGCCGCAGGCCAGCACCCTGCGCTCGATCACGATCCCGCCGTACGGCGGCGAGACCCTGATCGCGAACGCGGCCGCCGCCTACCGCGACCTGCCCGAGCCGCTGCGCCGTCTCGCCGACACCCTGTGGGCCGAGCACACCAACGACTACGACTACGCGGTGCCGGACGAGGAGATCGACGCGGAGCAGGCGGCCCAGCGCGCCCGGTTCACGTCCATCACGTACCGCACCGCGCACCCGGTGGTCCGCGTGCACCCGCTGACCGGCGAGCGCGGCCTGTTCGTCGGCGGGTTCGCGCAGCGGATCGTGGGCCTGTCCGTCGGCGAGTCCCGCAAGGTGCTCGACCTGCTCCAGGCGTACGTCACCCGCCCGGAGAACGTGCTGCGCCACCGCTGGGCGGAGAACGAACTGGTCCTGTTCGACAACCGGATCACCCAGCACTACGCCATCGACAACTACGACGGCCTGCCGCGCCGGCTGCACCGGGTGACCGTCGCCGGTGACGTCCCGGTCGGTGTCGAGGGGAAGGAGAGCTACTCGATCGAGGGCGACGCCTCGCACTACACACCGGTGCTCGCGGCGGCGTGACCGTCCGGACACCCTCCGTACGGGGGGTGTCCGGATACTGGGCGGCTCCTTCGCCTCAGCGGACGGGCCGCCCAGACTGGCGGGGTTTTTGCCCGCCCATTACAGGGGGAGAGCCGCGCCCATGCCCGCACCGGAACCGACGACGAAGACGCCGCCCCAGCAACAGGGTGGCGCCTCTCTCTCGCACGGCCTCAAACAGCGCCATCTGTCGATGATCGCCCTCGGCGGGGTGATCGGCGCGGGTCTGTTCGTCGGCTCCGGCGCGGGCATCGCCGCCGCCGGACCGTCCATCGTCATCGCCTACACGGTCTCCGGCCTCCTCGTGATGCTGGTGATGCGGATGCTGGGCGAGATGTCGGCCGCCTACCCGTCCTCGGGTTCCTTCTCGGCGCACGCAGAGCGGGCGATCGGCCCGTGGGCGGGCTTCGCCGCCGGCTGGTCCTTCTGGATCCTGCTGTGCACGGCCGTCGGCCTGGAGGGCATCGGCGCGGCCCACATCGTCTCCGGCTGGCTGCCCGGCACGCCCGAGTGGCTGTGGGTGGCCCTGTTCATGGTCGTCTTCTGCGGGACGAACCTGGCCGCCGTGAAGAACTTCGGCGAGTTCGAGTTCTGGTTCGCCACGCTGAAGGTCGGCGCGATCTCCCTCTTCCTGGTCCTCGGCGTGCTGGCCATCGCGGGCGTCCTGCCCGGCACGGACGCGCCGGGCACCGCGAACCTGTCCGACTTCTTCCCGCACGGCAGCAACGGCCTGATCATCGGCCTGCTCGCGTCCGTCTTCGCCTACGGCGGCCTGGAGACGGTCACCATCGCGGCGGCCGAGTCGGAGAACCCGGTGCGGGGAGTGGCGTCCGCCGTCCGTACGGCGATGTGGCGCATCGCGCTGTTCTACATCGGCTCGATGGCGGTCGTGGTCACCCTGGTCCCCTGGAACTCGGGGGCGGTCGTCTCCGAGGGTCCCTACGTCGCCACGCTCGACCACCTGGGCATCCCCGGCGCGGGCCGGCTGATGAACGTGGTCGTCCTGGTCGCCCTGCTCTCCGCGATGAACGCCAACATCTACGGCGCCTCGCGCATCGCCTACTCCCTGGTCGACCGCGGCCAGGGCCCGAAGGTGCTGGCGAAGCTGTCCGGCGGCGTCCCGCGCGTAGCGGTGCTGACCTCCTCCGTGCTGGGCTTCGTGTGCGTGCTGCTCAGCTACTGGCGGCCGAACGACATCTTCAAGTGGCTGCTGAACATGATCGGCGCGGTCATCCTGGTCGTCTGGATCTTCATCGCCGTCTCCCAGCTGCTGCTGCGCCGCCGCATCGAACGCGAGAGCCCCGAGAAGCTGGTCGTCCGCATGTGGGCGTTCCCCGTCCTCACCTGGGTCGCCCTGGCCGGCATGGCCGCGATCTTCGTCCTGATGGCCCGCGAGGCGGACACCCGCGTCCAGCTGTACTTCACCGGCGGCATGACGGCGGTGCTGGCGGGCGTGGGCTACGCCCGCCAGAAGATGCGGGCCAAGGCCGGCTGACGCCTCCGCCCGCCCGCCGAGGCCCCCGCGTGCGACACGCGGGGGCCTTTCTGTTGCCCCCACACTCTTGTTGCTAACCTGTACTTGCAAGTAACTTGCAATAAGGTTCCGGAGGGGATCACCATGCCCGTCTACACGCTGCCCGACCTGCCGTACGACTACTCCGCGCTCGCCCCCGTGATCAGCCCGGAGATCATCGAGCTGCACCACGACAAGCACCACGCGGCCTATGTGAAGGGCGCCAACGACACCCTGGAGCAACTGGCGCAGGCGCGGGACGAGGAGAGCTGGGGCTCGGTCAACGGGCTGGAGAAGAACCTGGCCTTCCACCTCTCCGGGCACATCCTGCACAGCGTCTACTGGCAGAACATGACCGGCCCGAAGGAGGGCGGCGGGGAGCCGCTCGCGGCCGACGGGGTGGGCGAGCTGGCCGAGGCGATCAAGGAGTCCTTCGGATCCTTCGCCGCGTTCCGGACCCAGTTGTCCAAGGCCGCGGCCACCACCCAGGGCTCCGGCTGGGGTGTGCTGGCGTACGAGCCGCTGAGCGGGCGGCTGATCGTCGAGCAGGTCTACGACCACCAGGGCAACGTCGGCCAGGGTTCGACCCCGGTCCTGGTCTTCGACGCCTGGGAGCACGCCTTCTACCTCCAGTACCGGAATCAGAAGGTCGACTTCGTCGAAGCGATGTGGGCCGTCGTCAACTGGCAGGACGTGGCCCGGCGTTACGAGGCAGCGAAGTCCCGCGCGAACGCGCTGCTGCTCGCCCCCTGAGCCCCCTGAGCCCCCGGGCTCCCTGATCGTCCTGCCTCGTGATCGTCTTCTCACCCTTCACGACGGCGGGCGGATGAGAGAGGACCCCCGCGAGGACGTGACTCGCGGGGGTCCTCCCCTGCCGCTACCTGTTACCTGTTCACAGGTTGCTGAAGTCCGGGCCCTTGGTGCGGGTCCGCTTGATCTCGTAGAAGCCCGGCACCGACGCCACGGCGACCGTGCCGTCCCACAGTCGGGCCGCCTCCTCGCCCTTCGGGGCGGGGGTGACGACCGGGCCGAAGAAGGCGATCTGCTCGCCGCCGGGGCCCGGGACCGCGATGACCGGGGTGCCGACGTCCTGGCCGACCTTGTCGATGCCCTCCTGGTGGGAGGCGCGCAGCTCGGCCTCGTAGGGGGTCGAGTCCCAGTGGTCCATGAGGGATTCGGGCAGCCCGACGTCCTTCAGGGCGGCCGCCACGGTCGACTTCTCCGGGCCCTCCTCCTGGTTGTGGATGCGGGTGCCGAGCGCGGTGTAGAGGTCGCCGAGCACCTCCGGGCCGTGCTCCTGCTGGGCCGCGATGACGACGCGGACCGGACCCCACGCCTTGGTCTCCAGCAGCTCCCGGTACTCCTCGGGCAGTTCGTCGAGCCTGTTCTCGTTGAGTACGCCGAGGCTCATCAGGTGCCAGCGGACCTCGATGTCCCGGACCTTCTCCACCTCCAGCACCCAGCGGGAGGTCATCCAGGCCCAGGGGCACAGCGGGTCGAACCAGAAGTCGACGGGCGTCCTGCCGGTCGACGGCGCGGTCTCGGACATGGCTCTCCTCAGCGAAACGGTCATTCAGCGAAACGGTCTTTTGAAGCCTCAACAAGGTCAACGACACCGATGCGGTAGGGATTCCCCGCTGCCCCCTGTCAGGGGCACATGGCAGGATCGGCCCTGTCCACATACCGAACACCAGCCAAGGAGTGCCGCCCGTGCCCGGTGAGAATCTGTCCCGCGACGAGGCCCGGGAGCGGGCCGCCCTGCTGTCGGTCGACGGGTACGACGTGTCCCTGGACCTGCGGTCCGCCGTCGGCGACGGGGACGAGGGGCCGGAGGGCCGGGCAGGAGCGCCGCGCACGTTCCGCTCGGTGACCACGATCCGCTTCCGCTGCAGCGAGCCGGGCGCCGCGAGCTTCGCCGATCTGGTCGCGCCGAGCGTGACGTCGGTGTCGCTCAACGGCCGGGACCTGGACCCGGGCGAGGTCTTCGACGGCGCGCGGATCCTCCTGGAGGACCTGGCTGCGGAGAACGAGCTGGTGGTGGACGCCCGGTGCGCCTACTCCCGCACCGGCGAGGGCCTGCACCGCTTCGTCGACCCCGAGGACGGCGAGGTCTACCTCTACACGCAGTACGAGCCGGCCGACTCCCGCCGGGTGTTCGCGAACTTCGAGCAGCCGGACCTGAAGGCGCCGTACCGCTTCGAGGTCCAGGCACCCGAGGGCTGGACGGTGTGGAGCAACGGCGCGGGCGAACTGGCCGACGGCGTCTGGAAGTTCGCGGAGACCAAGCCGATCTCGACGTACATCACGTGCGTGGTGGCGGGGCCGTACCACTACGTGACCGACTCCTACACCCGCACCTTCGAGGACGGCTCCAAGCTGGAGATCCCGCTCGGCGCGATGTGCCGCAGGGGGCTCGCCCCGCACTTCGACGCCGACGACGTCTTCCTGGTCACCAAGCAGGGCCTGGACTTCTTCCACGACCACTTCGACTACCCGTACCCGTTCGGGAAGTACGACCAGGCCTTCGTGCCCGAGTACAACCTGGGCGCGATGGAGAACCCGGGTCTGGTGACCTTCCGCGAGGAGTACATCTTCCGCGGCAAGGTGACGCAGGCGTCGTACGAGGCACGGTCCAACGTCGTCCTGCACGAGATGGCGCACATGTGGTTCGGCGACCTGGTCACCATGGAGTGGTGGGACGACCTGTGGCTGAAGGAGTCCTTCGCGGACTTCATGGGCACGTTCGCCAACGTCGGCGCGACCCGCTTCACCGATGCCTGGATCACCTTCGCCAACCGCCGCAAGGCGTGGGCGTACCGCGCCGACCAGCTGCCCTCCACGCATCCGGTCACGGCGGACATCCGTGACCTGGAGGACGCCAAGCTGAACTTCGACGGCATCACCTACGCCAAGGGTGCCTCGGTGCTCAAGCAACTGGTGGCGTACGTCGGCCAGGACGCGTTCCTGGAGGGCGCCCGCCGCTACTTCAAGCGGCACGCGTACGGCAACACGCGCCTCGGCGACCTGCTGTCGGCGCTCGGCGAGACCAGCGGCCGGGACATGTCGGCGTGGGCGCGCTCCTGGCTCCAGACGGCCGGGGTGAACTCGCTGACCCCGCAGGTGCTGCTCGAAGACTCCCGCGTCCGTGAGCTCGCGGTGGTGCAGGAGGCGCCCGCGACCCACCCCGAACTGCGTCCGCACCGGGTCGCGGTCGGGCTGTACCGGCGTACGGCCGAGGGCGCGCTGGAGCGGTACGCGCGCGTGGAGACCGACGTGGAGGGCCCGCGCACGGTCGTCCCGGAGCTGGCGGGCGCCGACACCCCGGACCTGGTCCTGGTCAACGACGACGACCTGACGTACTGCAAGATCCGCTTCGACACGGCCTCGCTGGACACCCTGCGCGGCCACCTGGGCGAGCTGACGGACCCGCTGGCGCGGGCGCTGTGCTGGTCGGCGCTGTGGAACATGACGCGGGACGCGCTGCTGCCGGCGCGGGACTTCATCGCGCTGGTGCTGAGGTTCGCGGGCCGGGAGTCCGACATCGGCGTGCTCCAGATGCTGCACGCGTGGGCGGAGTCGGCGGCGGTGCACTACACCGCGCCCGGGCGGCGCGCGGAGGCCGGGCGGGAGCTGTGCCGGGGCGCCTCGGCCGAGCTGTACGCCGCCGAGCCGGGCAGCGAGCACCAGCTGGCGTGGGCGCGGTTCTACGCGCGCGTGGCCGACGTGCCGGAGGCGTTCGAGCTGCTGACCGGGCTGCTGGACGGCACGACGGCGATCGACGGTCTGGAGGTGGACCAGGAGCTGCGCTGGGCGTTCCTGGAGCCGCTGGCCGCGCACGGCGTGGCGGACGAGCCGGTGCTGGCGGCCGAACTGGCCCGCGACGACACGGCGTCCGGCAAGCGCCACCAGGTCCGCTGCCTCGCGGCCCGCCCGTCGGCGGCGGTCAAGGCGCAGGCGTGGGCGCAGGTCGTGGAGTCCGACGCGCTGTCGAACGCGCTGGTGGAGGCGACGATCGCGGGCTTCGACCAGGCCTCGCAGCGGGAGCTGACCGCGCCGTACGCCGAGAAGTACTTCGCGGCGATCGAGCGGGTGTGGCGGGAGCGGTCGATCCAGATCGGCATGGACGTCGTACGGGGTCTGTTCCCGGCGCTCCAGGACCGGCCTCAGACGCTGGCGGCGACGGACACCTGGCTTCAGGAGCACCGGGACGCGGCCCCGGCGCTGCGCCGGCTCGTCCTGGAGGCGCGGGACGACCTGGCGCGGGCGCTGCGCGCACAGGAGTGCGACGCGGCGGCCGGCACCCGCTGAGCCTTGGCCTGAGCTTGCCCGGTAGGTGACCGTTACGAAATTCGGTCAAGCGCAGCCGTAACCCCTGGTCCGCACCCATTCGGACCAGGTGTTTTCGCTGCCTATTCGGCACCCGAACACCTGACCTTTAGTCCCGGCTTGTCCGCATTCTTCGACGGCCGTGTAACAGCGGTTAAAGGGGGGACGAGACGCGGGAATGCCGACGCCATGACGCACAACACCCCGCTCTCCCCCCGCCCCCTCCGTCATCTCTCCCAGGCCCACCGCCGCGTCATGACGGCGGGCCGGCTGCGCGCCCACGGCGTGACGACGGCCGAGCTGAACGAGCAGTGCCGCCCCGGCGGCCCCTGGCAGCAACTGCTCCCGCACGTGGTCCTCCTCCACCCCGGCCCGCCCACGGGCGAGGAGTGGCTGCACGGGGCCCTGCTGTACGCGGCCCGCGAGCACGCGCCCGACAAGACGCCGGGCGTGCCGTCCCAGCCGACGCCGCGGGACGCCCACCGCCCGGCCTATCCCGAGGTGGTGATCACCGGTCTCGCCGCACTGGCCCTGTACGGCTTCTCGGCCACTCCGCCGCTGACCTCCCTGGACCACGTGCACGTCCTCGTCCCGCGCCGGCGTCGGCTGCGCTCCGCGGGCTACGTCCGCATCCTGCGCACCCCCGCCCTGCCCACGCCCCGCACGGTGACGGGCCTGCCGGTGGCCCCGGTGCCCCGGGCGCTGGCGGACGCGGTCGCGGAGCTGACCGACGGACAGACGGTACGGCGGCTGCTGACCGAGGCGGTGCGCGGCGGCCACTGCGAACCGGCGGCGGTGGTACGGGAGTTGACCCATGCGAAGCTGCTGAACCTCCCCCATGTGATCGACGCCGTGGACTCCCTGCTGGCGGAGGGCCGCTCGATCGCCGAGGACCGCCTGTACCGGATGGTCCGCGACCACGCCCTGCCCGACCCGGTCTGGAACGTCGACCTGCGCCTGCCCGGCGGCCCGCACCTCGGCGGCCTGGACGCGTACTGGCCCGACCAGGCGGTGGCGGTCGAGCTGGACACCAGGGCGCCCCGCCAGGACGACGACGCGCTCTGGTCGGAGTACACCCGCAAGCGCGAGCACCTGGAGCGCCTCGGGATCACGGTCGTGTACGTCACGCCGAAAAAGCTCCGCGAGTCGCCGGAGCAGCAGGCGACGGTGATCCGTACGGCCCTGATGGCGTCCGCCGACCGCGACCCGGCCGCGTACGTCCTGGTGCTCCCCCGGTAGTGACGGACCGGAGGAGCACCGACGGGGGAGGCAGGAGGGGAGAGGAGGGGCCACCGGACGGACTCCGGTGGCCCCTCCTCGGCGTTTCGTGACGCTCCGCTCTCACCCGGCCGGCCGAGCCGGGCGGGCGGTGCCGGCGGGGCCGCGGTACACCGGGACGTATGCGACACACCCGGATGGCCGCATGCTGCTCCGCCCTCCTGCTCGCCACGGCCTGCCTCGCCACCGCCCCCGCCACGGCGCAGGGCGCGCCCCGGACGCCGGCCCCGGGCTACGTGGCCCTCGGCGACTCCTACTCCTCCGGCGTCGGCGCGGGTGACTACCTCCCCGGCCGCACGGAGTGCAAGCGCAGCAGCCGGTCGTACCCGATGCTGTGGGCGGCGGCGCACCACGCGGCGTCCTTCGCCTTCCCCGCGTGCAACGGTGCCAAGGTGGGCGACGTCCTGACCGGCCAGCTCGGCGCGCTCGGCCCCGGTACCCGGCTGGTCACCCTCACCGTCGGCGGCAGCGACGTGGGCTTCGGCTCCGCGATGGCGATCTGCGCGCTGGGCGGCCCCGTCCCCTGTCTCGCGGCCGTCTCCCAGGCGCGGGCCGTCATGGCGGACGCCCTCCCGCACGGCCTGGACCGGCTCTACTCGGCCATCCGGGACCGGGCGCCCGCCGCGCGCGTCGTGGTGCTCGGCTATCCGCACCTGTACCACCTCCAGGGCACCTGCCGAAGCGGCCTCCAGGACGCCGAGCGTGCCGCCATCGACAGCGCCGTGGACCGGCTGGACGCCGTGATCGCCGGGCGCGCGGCCGGCCACGGGTTCTCCTTCGCCGACGTCAGGGCCGCCTTCGCCGGCCACGAGATCTGCTCCCGCAGCCCCTGGCTGCACAGCGTCGACCCGTTCGCGCTGACCGAGTCGTACCACCCGACGGCACCGGGCCAGGCACGCGGCTACTTCCCGGCCCTCGACCGGCTCTCCTGAGCCGTTGCAGGGCCCTCCTACAGCTCGTCCGGCAGCTCCTGATGCGGATCGAGGCCGAGGCCGTCGCCGGGCAACGGGCCCTGGAGCAGGCCGGGTTCACTCGCGAGGGCGTACCGCGCGGCATCGTCCTCCGGTACCGGCAGGGGCGTGACGGCGTCGAGCAGGGTCGCGTACGCCGCGATCATCCTCGTCCGGCTGAAGCGCTCGCGGCTCAGTTCCAGGGCCGGCGCGAGGTCGGCGCGGCTGGTGATCGCGGCGGACCAGGCCAGGGCGATCGCGGCCGGGTCCGGCGGGGTGACGAAGCCGAGGCCCTCGACG
The DNA here is from genome assembly GCF_055558375.1 of Streptomyces sp. NPDC025793. Classification (NCBI taxonomy): domain Bacteria; kingdom Bacillati; phylum Actinomycetota; class Actinomycetes; order Kitasatosporales; family Streptomycetaceae; genus Streptomyces; species Streptomyces sp. NPDC025793. The sequence continues at coordinate 91,143 of NZ_JBVHMR010000008.1, forward strand.
ATCGACGCGCTGTCGCCGACGTCGGTCGTCACCGGGACCGCGCCGCACATCATGCCCTCGATCAGGCACAGCGGGGCCGCCTCGCCGGAGACGGAGGTCAGGGCGACGACGTCGGCACCGGCGTACACGGCCTCCATGTCGTGCCGGACGCCGAGGAGCCCGATCCGCTCCGCCAGGTGCCGGTCCTCGCCGAACGCGACCTCGATGTCGGCCCGCAGGGCGGGGTTCTCGCCGGTCATGCCCGCCCCGCACATCAGCACGTGGCCCTCGGGTTCGCGGGCCAGCCAGGTGCGGGCGGCGGCGAGGAGGAGCGGGACGTTCTTCATCGGGGCGTACCGGGCCGCGAAGACGATCACCGGGGCCGGGCCGGCGATCCCGAGAGACGCCCGGAAGGCGAGGCGCGCCGCCGGGTCCGGGCGGTACCTCAGCAGGTCCACCCCGTTGGGGATCACGTGCAGCAGGGCGGCCGGGATGCCCGCCGCCTCGTACGCCGCCCGGGTCGACTCGGCGCAGCACACGCACGCCACGACCGTGCCGTCCGCGATGGCGTCCGTCAGCTCGTCCAGCGCGGGCCCCTGGTTCTCCGGGTCGGAGCGGTGCAGGGCCACGACGACCGGGCGGCGGGGCAGACCGGCCTGGTTGAGCAGCGCCAGCGGCTGCTCCTTCAGCGACAGGATGACGTCCGCGCCCGCCATCGCACGGGCCGTTTCGGCCAGCTCCGGGCCGCTGAAAACGTTCGCCGCCAGCGCCCCGTCCACCAGCCCGGCGCTGCGGCCGAGCGAGGTGACGCCGACCCCGGCGGCTGTCAGCGCCCGGTAGCAGGCGTCGTCCTCCATGCGCTGCCGAGTGGCCTCGCGGCGCACCTCGCCATGGATGCTCAGCACCCGGTGGGACTGGCCGCCCTCGGCCAGTCCCAGTACGACGTCGCTGTGCACGATCCGGGCGCCTCCGGAGAAGAAGCCCTCGTAGACCGACAGCACCCGCAGTCCGTGCGTGGAGCGCAAACGACCACCCGCCTTGCATCAACGATCGAGAAGATCGAGCCATCCCCGTGAACAGCGGGTTAGCCGATATGAGGCGGTACGGACATTGCATCCGGGTTAACACGGAAGGACGGGAATGAAACGTCGGCTAACAGAATTCCCCCTCGACGACCGCGCCCGTGTCCCCGGTCCAGTCACCGTTGAGGTTGACCGCGACCGAGTGCCGTCCGTCCTCGCTCGTGGCCGCCTCGGACGCCGAGCCGTGGATGCCGCCGGTGTGGCCCCAGACGTGGACGCCGCAGGCCAGTTTGGTGTCCATGAGGCCGAGGCCGTAGCGGACGCCCGGGGCGATCCGGCTGTCGACGGTGGTCTTCATCTCCTTCAGCTGCCGGGACGGGAGGAGCCTTCCGCCGAGCAGGGCGCCGTAGAACCGGTCCAGGTCGGCGGAGTCGGAGATCATCTCGCCGGCGGAGGAGGCGATGGACGGGTTGAGCTCCGTGACGTCGTACGTGGGGCCGCTCGGGTTCGCGAACTTCGAGTACGCCCGGCTGCTCGGCCGCGGCAGGGTGGTCCTCGTGCCGGGCACGGAGGTCGCGGTCAGCCGCAGTGGCCGGATGATGCGGCGGTCGATCTCGGTGGCGTACGCGTGGCCGGTCACCTTCTCGATCACCATTCCGGCGAGAACGTAGTTGGTGCTGGAGTACTTCCAGGAGGTGCCCGGCTCGAAGTCCGGCCGGTGCCGCATCGCGATCGCCACCAGGTCGTGCGCGGTGACGGTGTCGTGGCGGTGCGCGTAGAAGCCGTCCGGGGTGAAGTAGGCGCGCTGGAAGTCGGTGTCGGCGAGGTAGTCGTGGAGGCCGCTGGTGTGGTTCAGCAGCCGTCGGACGGTGATGCGGCCGCCGTCGTTGCCGTTCCCGTGGACGAGGCCCGGCAGCCATGTCTCCACCGTGTCGTCCAGGGACAGCCGGCCCTCCGCCTCCAGTTGGAGCAGCACGGTGGCGACGAAGGTCTTGGTGATGCTGGCGACGCGGTAGCGGTCGGCCGCCGAGCGCGGCCTGCCCGTGCGCAGGTCGCCCACGCCGGCCGTGGTGGACCAGGTGCCGTGGGCGTCCCGCGCGGTGGCGGTCGCGCCGGGCACCCCGGCCGTGACGGCGGCCTCGACGGCCTTGCGGGTGGCGCTGTGCCCGCCACCCGCAGGGCCGTCACCCGCGAGGCCCTCGGCGGCGGACGCCGGAGCCGCCAGGGCGGCCGAGACGAGCAGGGCGGTGGCACCCAGCAGAGTCGTACGAACACGCATGTCTTCCCCCAGCATGTGATGAACGGTGCGGTCGGGGGATGAAACCGGTGCCGGATGCGTGAAGGTTGCTCAGCGTTGGGCCAGTTGGGTGATTTTCAGCTCTTCTTGAGCACCAGCTCGGTGTTCCGGTCCGCCGCGGTGCCGCCGAGGCTCGTGTCGGCGCCGGGGGCGTTGTGGGCCAGCTCGCGGTAGAGGGCGGCGAGGCCGGTCTGGGAGAGGTCGGTGAAGTCGGTGCGGTGCGGGGCGGCGGACTCGATCAGGGTGGTGAAGAGCGAGATCGTGCCGTCCTTGTTGTCGACCAGTTCGATGATCCGGGCGAGGTGGGGGAAGTCGATGTGGGAGGCGGTGGAGATCTCCCAGAAGGAGCGGGCGCCGGAGCCCTGGTGCGGGGTGATGACGTTCTTGTGGACGTGGCCGTTCACCCAGGCCAGGACGTTCGTGTGGGCGGAGAGCAGCGAGAGCACCTCGGCGCCGGTGTGCCTCCGCTCACCGGGGCGGGCCGGGTCGGGGCGGGTGTTGTTCATCGTCTTGCTGGTGTGGTGGCTGAAGACGACGGCGTGGGAGTCCTTGTTGTCCTTCAGCGTCCTGGCGAGCCAGTTCAGCTGGGCGGTGCCGACGGAGCCGTTGTAGTGGCCGCCGGCGTCGGTGGTGTCGAGGCTGATGCCGATGACGTCGGCGGAGATGCGGAAGGCGTAGTACTGGGTGCCGGCGTCGAGGTTGGCCGAGGAGTAGCCGTGACCGGCCGGGCCGAGCCCCTGGTGGGCGGGGTCGAGGTGGGCCCTGAGGTAGTCGGCCGGGGTGTACGGCGCCCGCCGCTCGTCCGGCGTGACCGAGCGCATGGAGCGGGCGTGGGCCTTGAGGAAGTCGCGGTAGCCGGTGCCCTTGGGGTCGGTGGCGTGGTTGATGCTGTCGAGCAGCTTCTTGGCGTCGGCGGCCGGTACGTCCATGAGCTTCTTGCCGCCGACGGCCGCCTCGGCGAGGTAGCGGTCGCCGTGGGAGCCGTAGGCGCCGAGCGGCAGGGTGTCGTGGTTGCCGACGGTGGAGTACCAGGGCAGGTTGAGGCCGGGGCTCTGCACCTCGCGGGTCGCGGCGGCCAGGAAGCCCTTCAGATGCGGGAAGCCGAGTGTCTTGTCGCGGTCGCGCAGGGGGGAGTCGGGCTGCCAGTACAGCTTCAGCCCGCTGTTCTGCACGCCCTCGTAGTGCCCCGGGTCACCGGTGGTCGGGGTGATGCGGCCGCCGCTCATCACCTTCATGTACCACTCCAGTTCGGAGTGGGCGTTGTTGTCGGTGTTGTCGCCGGTGGTCATCACGAAGTGCAGCGGGGCGCCGGTGACGGGGGCGCCGCGCAGGGCGTTGACCCGCTCGACGAGCGAGATGGCGCCGGGCACGGTGAGCAGCTCCTGCGGGCGCCAGGAGTGCGCGTCCGCCGCGCGCAGGAACTCCCAGCGCAGGGGGTGCTGGACGTCCATCAGGTGCAGGTCGGTGAACTGCACGAACGCGGCGAGCGTCGTACGGCTGCCCGCGCGGCCGGACTTGGGGGCGGCCAGCTCCTCGCGCACCACGCGCTGCCAGCCGGGGCCGTCGCCGAGGCGGCGGTAGGTGCCGCCGCTGCGCGGGGTGGCGACGGAGGCGAGGGTGGTGCCCTTGGTGTAGGGGGCGAGCGGGCCGGCCGTGGCCTGCCGGGAGTGGGCGACGGGCGCGTCGTCGCCGGTGGCGGCCGCGCTGTCGGTCGGGCGCAGGGCGTAGCCGACGCCCGCGGAGAGCGCGACCGCTCCGGCGGCGGCGAGGACGGAACGGCGATGGGCCCCCGGGCCGGAGGCCGTGGAGGTGGCGACAGAGCGTGTGCGCGACATGGCGCGATCTCCCCGGGTGCGAACGCGTCGGCGGTGGTCGCGGGCCGTCGCAGGCGCGAACACCCCGCTCGCACTGGATGCTTGGCACCGGGAATGGCCCGTGCGTGAACACGGCGGCAACGCGCGGCACCGATCACCGTACGTGGATCACGGGGCCTGCCCGCGGCCATGGAGTGGACGAGGAGCGGTTCGCGCCCGGCCGGGGGCCGGTCACTCTTCGTTCATCTGCCGGGGCAGGGGCTCTGTCTCGGGGCGTCCGTGGGGCGGGCGCTCGCGCCACAGCCCGAGGGCGATGTCGACGAGGGGTACGCGGTTGAGTCCGGGTACGGCGTCCAGGGGCTGCCAGGCGGCGAGGTCGGTGGATCCTCCGACCTCGTAGCGGAGTTCGCCGCCGGTGACCTCGCCGGCGTAGACGATCCGAAGTCCGTGGTGGTCCGTGCGCCGGCCGACGCGCGGACGGCCGACCAGCCGGAGGGAGTCGACGCCGAGGAGTTCGGTGACCCGGATCCGGTAGCCGGTCTCCTCGGTGACCTCACGGCGGACGGTGTCGTACGGATCCTCGCCGTGCTCCATGCCGCCGCCGGGCAGCACCCACTCGGGCCTGCCGTCGGGGCCCGGCGAGCGGGCGAGCAGGAGCTGTCCGTCGCGGACGCACACGGCGTAGGCCGCCACCCTCAAGTTCCGTCGCATACGCGGACGTTAGCGCGCGATGTCCGGATTCGCCGGTGAATACTCGGGGGCGGACCAGCGCAGCGGCAGCGCGCCCCGGGTCCATCGGGCTTCCGTGAGGGTGAAGCGGACGCTGCGCCCTCCGTCGGCCGTGAACGCGGTGTGCGCCTCGCCGGTGAGCTGGAGGGTGTCGCCGGTGGTCCAGTCGAGGAAGAGCAGCCCGGCGCGGGGGTCGGTGCGCAGGTTGCCGAGGGTGAGGAACATGGCGTTGCCGGGGTAGTCGGGCCAGGTGAGTTCGCGCGGTGAGGCGACCCGGACGAAGCCGGGGTTGCCGCCGCGGTGACTGACGTCGGCGCCGCCGTCGTGCACGGTGGCGAGGAAGAAGGTGTCGGCCCGCCGGACGAACTCACGCTGTTCCCCGGCCAGTTCGGCGAGGAGCAGCGGGGTGCCGGGCGCGCGTGCGGTGACCGTCTCGTACGACTGCCTGCGCTGGATGTACTTGGGGCAGTTCGAGAAGACCTGGTCCGCCTCGACGGCGAAGCCCCGCGCCGTGGGCCGCAGCCGGCCGTTCAGACGCATGCGGCGGCGGGTGCGGGGGTCGAGGGCGATGGTGCCGACGCGGGTGCCGGGGGTGCGCAGAGCCGAGGCGAGTGGCGGGTCCGGGCGGCCGGCCGGGGGCGGGTCCTGCGCGGTGACGACCGACATCTGCCGGGGGCCCGTCGCCCGGACGAACCCCGGCGTCCCCGTCAGCGCCGCCGTCCACACCCGCCCCGTCCCCGGGTCCGCCGCGCCGACGACGAGCAGGGGCTGGAGCTCCAGGAAGGCCGCCGCGACCGGCTTGATGTCCTGGCCGAGGGAGCGGCCGACGTGGTCGGCGCGGTCGCGGACGCCCAGCAGCTCCTGCACGGCCAGCGAGCCCGCGTGATAGGCACCCATGACTAGAAGAAACCGCAGGTCGGAGCGGCCTCGTACGGGGCGGGGGCGCCCTCGGGCCCGAGCGGTGCGGCGATCTCCACGCGGATGCCGTCCGGGTCGTGGAAGAAGATCCCGCCCGAGGCGCCGCCCTCCCGGTGGGCGACGACGCCCTCGTGCGCGAAGTCGGCACCGGCGGCCCGCAGCGCGGCCTCGTAGGCGCGGACCTGGTCGATCGTGTCCACACTGAGGGCCAGGTGGTGCAGCCCGGGCCGGCCGCTGTCGTACGACCCCTGCGCCTGCTGCCAGAGGGTGACGAGCGGAGGGCCGCCGCTCTCCCCCAGCAGCGCCCAGCGCCGGCCGTCCTCCTTGCCCTCTGCGAGCACGGCGAAGCCGAGGAGGTCGCGGTAGAGGGCGAGGGAGCGGTCGAGGTCGGTGACGTTCAGGCCGGTGTGCGCGAGGCGGGGGGCCATGACTGTTCTCCTTCGGGTTCGGTTCACCGAGATGGCTAACCTTCGTCATTCACGTTAGAAGGTTAGATGCGCGCGCGTCAACCGGTCACGTACGATTGAGCGGTTAGAGGAGAAGGAGAGTCCGATGCCCGCCGCCCCCGACCCCCGCCCGCTCACCGGCGAGCCCCTCGCCCTCGACCTGCTCAACACCCGGTGGAACCGGGAGGGCGAGACCCAGGACCTGCTCGACGCCCCCGAGGGGCTCGCGGTGTGGCTCGCGAGCAACGGGCTGGCCGGCGCGCACCCGGCCGACGCGGCCGCGCTGCGCCATCTGCGCGAGGCCCGCGAGGCGCTCACGGCCGCCGTGCACGGCTCGCCGGGGCAGGCGGCGCCGCTCGTGGACGCCGTCCTCGCGCACGGCCGGATCCGGGCCCGGCTGACCGCCGAGGGCCCCGCCGAGGAGCCCGAGTTCGCCGACCCGGCATGGGGCCCGGCCTGGCTCGCCGCCCGCAACTACCTGGAGCTTCTCACCCGGGCCCCGGAGCGGATCCGCACGTGCGCCGGCGGCAGCTGCATCCTGCACTTCTTCGACACGTCCCGGAACGGCACCCGCCGCTGGTGCTCGATGGCCGCGTGCGGCAACCGCGCGAAGGCGTCCCGGCACTACGCGCGCTCGAAGGAGAGCTGACCCACCCTCGTCGGCGCCGTACCGTCCCGCTACCGGCCCGATGCCGTACGGCTACCGTCCCGCCCGGGAGGGCTCGCCCGACGGGCAGGTGAGGTGCCGCGAGGCGGGCAGCGACGCGGTGATCCAGGCCCGGTCGACGGCCACGCGGGCGTCTCCGACGGCCCACAGGTGCGCACTCCCCTCGCCCGCGAGGACCGTGACGAGCACGTGCTGCCCCGCGCGCGGGGCCGGCCGCGCGCCGCCGTCCAGCAGGAAGGCGACCTCGGCCGGGCCATGGGCGGGCTTGTAGAAGCGGGTCCCGGTGAGCGCGACCCGCTTCCGGGAGGATGCCTTCTCCGGCGTCACCCGGGCCACGGTGCCCTCCACCACCAGCCGGGAGCAGGCGAGTTCGCGCCCCGGGTCGGCCGGCGTCCTGGCGCCGGAAGCCGTACTGGCGCCGCCGGCCGTACCGCTGCCGTGCGTCACCAGCCAGCCGAATCCGGCGACCAGCGCGAAGGCCGCGGCACCGGCGAGCGAGCCGAGCACGAGGCGCCGCGCCCGGCGGCGGCCGGGGCGGGCAGGCCGGGCGAGGCGTCGGCCGGGGTACGGCGGCCGCACCGACCGTACGGGACGCACCAGACGTACCGGGCCTACCGGACGCGCGACGGCCGCCCTCCCCTTCTCCCCTTCCACCTCCGCCTCTCCGGCCAACGCCTCGCCCAGCCAGGCGAGTTGCTCCCTCAGTACGGCCACGTCGGCCTCGGCCGCGCGGTGCTCGGCGACGAAGGCGGGATCCCGGCGGGCGTCCTCCGGCAGCGGCTCCCCGGTGACGGCGGCCATCAGCGCGTCCATGCCGTCGTACTCCCGGCCGCTCCCGGCATCCCGGCCGCTCCCGGCATCCCGGCCGCTCCCGCCGCCGGCCGCGCCCGGCGTACCCCCGTGCTCGGCGGTCATCTCACACCACCCCGTCCCCGCGGTTCCCGTAGTCCTCGTGCAGCCGGTCGCGCAGGGCGCGGACCGCCGTGTGCAGCCTGCTCTTGACCGTGCCCTCCGGAATGCCCAGTTCCCCGGCGATGTCCCGCACGGGCAGGTCGGCGAAGAAGCGCAGCACGAGCACCTGCCGCTGGGCGGCGGGCAGTTCGTCGAGGCCCCGGGCCACGGCGAGGGAGAGCAGGCTGGTCTCCTCGCCGGAGGGATGCGCGGGTGCGCGCAGCGCGGCCAGCCGCTCGCCCAGCCGGTCCTGGCGCCGCCTGGCCCGGTGCCAGTCCATGGCGAGCCGGGAGGCGACGACCGCCGCCCACGCCGACACGTCCCGCGGCGCTTCCCGACCGCTCGCGGTCCGCTCCAGCAGCCGCAACCGGACCTGCTGCACCCCGTCCGGCAGATCCGACTGCGGCACCCCGCCGAGCGAGAGCACCGCCCGCACCCGGCGTTCCTGGGCCGCGTCCAGAGGATCGCCCTGATCGTCCCCGTGGACACGGCGGGCCTTTCCGCGCAGCACCGGCCACCCCCCTCACCGCGTTTCCTCTACGACGCGGCTGCGCACGGAAACGTTCGACCGGGTTTCCGGAATGCGCGTCGAGGCGTACGTCACACCGGCGCACGGAGCTGTACGGCTTGCGGCGAAGAGGTGCCGTTGGGTGAATTCCTCCAGCTCGGAAGGGGTGCGGCGGGAGTTCCGCAACCGTCCGTCGTGCTCCGGTGTCCCAGTACTCGGGCATGACACGCAAAGAATTGGACAGGCGGACCGGGGTCGGCCGCATGATGGAAAAGCCGCGTACACGCAGAGAACACCTAGAGGGAGTCGCCGTGAGGGTCGGAATCGTCGGAGCCACCGGTCAGGTCGGCACGGTCATGCGCAGGATCCTCGTGGAGCGGAACTTCCCGGTCACGCAGCTGCGCCTGTTCGCCTCGGCCCGCTCGGCGGGGACCGTGCTGGACGGTGTCACGGTGGAGGACGCGGCGACCGCCGACTACGCCGGCCTCGACATCGTGCTCTTCTCGGCCGGCGGCGCGACCTCCAAGGCGCTCGCCGGGAAGGTCGCCTCCCAGGGCGCCGTCGTGATCGACAACTCCTCGGCCTGGCGCAAGGACCCCGAGGTCCCGCTGGTCGTCTCCGAGGTGAACCCGCACGCGGTCGCCGACCGCCCCAAGGGCATCATCGCCAACCCGAACTGCACCACGATGGCCGCGATGCCGGTCCTGAAGCCGCTGCACGAGGCGGCCGGCCTTCAGGCGCTCGTCGTCGCCACCTACCAGGCGGTGTCCGGCTCGGGCCTCGCGGGCGTGGCCGAACTGCACGGCCAGGCGCAGAAGGTCGTCGCCGACGCCGACAAGCTCACCCACGACGGTGCGGCGGTCGACTTCCCCGAACCGCAGGTCTACAAGCGGCCGATCGCCTTCAATGTGCTTCCGCTGGCGGGCTCGATCGTCGACGACGGTCTGAACGAGACCGACGAGGAGCAGAAGCTGCGCAACGAGTCCCGCAAGATCCTGGAGATCCCCGAGCTGAAGGTCTCCGGCACCTGCGTGCGCGTCCCGGTCTTCTCCGGCCACTCCCTCCAGGTCAACGCCCGCTTCGCCCGCCCGCTCCCGCCGGAGCGCGCGACCGAGCTGCTCGCCGCGGCCCCGGGCGTCGCCCTCTCCGACATCCCGACCCCGCTCCAGGCGGCCGGCCAGGACCCGTCGTACGTCGGCCGCATCCGCCGCGACGAGACGGTGGACAACGGCCTCGCGCTGTTCATCTCCAACGACAACCTCCGCAAGGGCGCCGCACTGAACGCGGTCCAGATCGCGGAACTGGTGGCGGCGGAGCTGTCCGCCGAGTAAGGCACCCGGCACGGCGCAGGGGCGGTCACTCACGCGTGGCCGCCCCTGCCGTCCGCCCGTCCGGTGCGAGGGCCGCCAGCCCCGCGAGGACGGCGCCCGTGACCAGGACGGCGGTCAGCCCCGGCCCGTCCGCGAGTCGCCCGCCCGCGAACGCGCCCAACGCGATGGCGGCGTTGAACACCCCGGCGAACAGGGCGGACACCGCCTCCGGAGCCTCGGGTACGGCCGCCGACAGGGCACGCTGCGCGGACACGGACACACCGCCGTAGGCCAGTCCCCACAGCAGGAGCAGCGCACCCGACGCGGCCGTGGAGGCGGCGGCCGGAACCAGGAACAGGACGACGGCGCCGAGGGCGCCGGAGATCAGCCGCAGCGCACGGCGCGGATCGCGGGCCGCGAGCGCACCGCCCGCGAAGTTCCCGGCGACGCCCGCGAGTCCGTAGCCCAGCAGCAGAGCGCTGACCAGGCCCGGTCCGGTGCCCGGCGTCCGCTGCAGCACGGGGCGGACGTAGGTGTAGGCGGCGAAGTGCCCGGTGACCAGCAGCACGACGGTGACCAGCAGCCACCTGACCCGCGCGACGCGCAGCAGCCGGGGGAACGCGCCGAGGCGGACGGTGTCCTCGGCGGGCAGCGGCGGCAGGACGGCGGCCAGCCGGGCCGCCACCACCAGCGCGAGACCGGCCATCGCCGCGAACGCCCACCGCCAGCCCGCCGCCGCCCCGAGCAGGGTCCCCGCGGGCACCCCGAACACCGAGGCGACCGCGATCCCGCTGAACACGACGGCGGTGGCCCGCCCGGCACCCGGCCCCGGCACCAGCCGTGCGCCGAGCCCCGCGGCCACCGCCCACACGCCGCCGATGCACACCCCGACCAGCAGCCGGGCGGCGAGCAGCACGGGGAAGGCGGGGGCGAGCGCCGCGAGCAGGTTGGCGGCGGCGAGCAGGAGCAGCAGCGCGCACAGCACCGTACGCCGGTCGGCGCGGCGCACGGCGACCGGCAGCAGCGGGGCGGCGACGGCGGCGACGAGGCCGGGCAGAGTGAGGGCGAGGCCTGCGGTGCCGACGGAGACGTGCAGCGTGCGGGCGAGCGAGGTGAGCAGTCCTACCGGGAGCATCTCCGTGGTGACGACGCCGAAGGTGGCGGCGGCGAGCGTGCACACGCCCGTCCAGGAACCGGTGCTGGATGCGGTGAGCTGCGTGGAAGCCATGCCCGAGAGCCTTTTACGAGCCCGGTCCGGGAACAACGGCGAAGCCCTCACCCTTGCATGAGCGGGAGTGATCGATGCCGGGGAGGCTGCGTGTCCGGGCTGGAAATGCGGGAGTTGGAGTGCTTTCTCGTGCTCGCCGAGGAGCTGCACTTCGGCCGGGCCGGTGAGCGGCTGTTCGTCTCCCAGAGCCGGGTGAGCCAGTTGCTGGCCGCGCTCGAACGCCGGGTCGGCGCCCGGCTGGTGCACCGCTCCAGCCGCCGGGTGGCCCTGACCCCGCTCGGCGAACGCTTCCTGGAGCGGCTGCGTCCGGCGTACGACGATCTGCACGCGGCGGTCGCGGACGCCCGGGCGGTGGCCCGGGGCGGGGCCGGACCGCTGCGGCCGGGCTTCCAGGGCACGGCGTACGCGCAGTTGCTGGAGGCGGTCGCGGCCTTCGAGGCGGCGGACCCGGCCTGCGGCGTCGACCTGGTGGAGGTCCCGTACGCGGATCCGTTCGGAGCGCTGCGGCGCGGTGCGGTGGACGCGGCCGTGGTGCTCCTGCCGGTCGAGGAACCCGACCTGGTCCTCGGCCCGGTCTTCTCCCGCCAGCGCCACACACTGGCCGTCTCCCGGCACCACCGCTTCGCCGCCCGGGACCGGATCGCCGCGGCGGACCTCACGACCGAGCCACTGATCGGCGCTGCGTCACCGGCTCCCGCCTACTGGCGCGCCGCCCGCGCACCCGGTCCACTGCCCGGCCCCGCCGCCACCACCCTGCAGGAGGCCCTCTCCCTGGCCGCCGCCGGCCGCGGCGCGCTGCTGCTCTGCCGTCCCACCGCCGCCCACCACCACCGCGACGACATCGCCTACGTCCCCGTGGACGGCCTGCCCGACTCCGAGCTGGGCCTGGTCTGGCACCGGGACGCGGAGACGGAGACGGTCCGCGCGTTCGCGCGGGTGCTGAGGGCCATGGCCTCGGTGCGCGAGGATCGCTGACCCCGGGATGACGCGAAGGCGCCCGGCACGGGGCCGGGCGCCCTCACTCGGTGTACCAGGTGTACTACTTGCCCGCCGCCGCGTCCGCCGCCTGGGCCTTCAGGGCGCGCTCGACGCCCGAGCGGGACTCGGAGACGAGGCGGCGCAGGGCCGCGTTCGGCTCGGCCGCGGAGAGCCAGGTGTCCGTCTTGGCCAGGGTCTGCTCGGAGACCTGGACCGACGGGTACAGGCCGATGGCGATCTGCTGGGCGATCTCGTGCGAGCGGGAGTCCCAGACGCCCTTGAGGACCTCGAAGTACCGGTCCGTGTACGGCGCCAGCAGCTCGCGCTGGTCGGTCTGCACGAAGCCGCCGATCACGGCCTCCTGCACGGCGTTCGGCAGCTTGTCGGAGTCGACGACCGAAGCCCAGGCCTCCGCCTTCGCCTCCGGCGTCGGGCGGGCGGCGCGGGCCGTCGCCGCGTGCCGCTCACCGGCCGCGGTCCGGTCCCGCTCGTACTCCGCCGCGATCTCCGCCTCCTCGAAGCGGCCGACCGCGGCGAGCCGCTGCACGAACGCCCAGCGCAGCTCGGTGTCCACGGCCAGGCCCTCGATGGTGTGGGTGCCCTCCAGCAGACTCTCCAGCAGGTCCAGTTGCTCCGGCGTGCGGGCCGTCGCCGCGAAGGCACGGGCCCAGGCCAGCTGGTGGTCGCTCGCGGGCTCGGCCGCGCGCAGGTGGGCCAGGGTCGCGTCGGTCCAGCGGGTCAGCAGGGACTCGCGGGCGGCCGGGTCGGCGTACAGGTCGATGGCGAGCTTGACCTGGCGGTGCAGCGACTGCACGACGCCGATGTCGGACTCCTTGCCGATGCCCGACAGGACGAGGGAGAGGTAGTCGCGGGCGGGCAGTTCCGCGTCCCGCGTCATGTCCCAGGCCGACGCCCAGCACAGCGCGCGCGGCAGGGAGGCGTCGAAGTCGCCGAGGTGCTCGGTGACGAACGCCAGCGACTCCTCGTCCAGGCGGACCTTGGCGTACGACAGGTCGTCGTCGTTGAGCAGCACGACCGCCGGGCGGCGCGTGCCGCTCAGCTGCGGTACGGCCGTCAGCTCGCCGTCGACGTCCAGCTCGACGCGCTCGGTACGCACGAGCTTGCCACTCGCGGCGTCGAGGTCGTAGAGGCCGATCGCGATGCGGTGCGGGCGCAGCACCGGCTCGCCCTTGGCGCCGGCGGGCAGCGCCGGGGCCTCCTGGCGCACGGCGAAGGAGGTGATGACACCGTCGGCGTCGGTGGCGATCTCCGGGCGCAGGACGTTGATGCCCGCCGTCTCCAGCCACTTCTTCGACCAGGTCTTCAGGTCCCGGCCGGAGGTCTCCTCCAGGGCGCCGAGCAGGTCGGACAGGCGCGTGTTGCCGAACGCGTGGCGCTTGAAGTAGGCCTGCACGCCCTTGAAGAACTCGTCCTCGCCGACGTACGCGACGAGCTGCTTCAGCACGCTCGCGCCCTTGGCGTACGTGATGCCGTCGAAGTTGACGAGCACGTCGTCCAGGTCGCTGATGTCCGCCATGATCGGGTGCGTGGACGGCAGTTGGTCCTGCCGGTACGCCCAGGTCTTCATGGAGTTGGCGAACGTGGTCCACGAGTGCGGCCAGCGCGAGCCGGGGGCTGCGGCCTGGCAGGCGATGGAGGTGTAGGTGGCGAACGACTCGTTCAGCCACAGGTCGTTCCACCACTCCATGGTGACGAGGTCGCCGAACCACATGTGGGCCAGCTCGTGCAGGATCGTCTCGGCCCGCATCTCGTACGCCGCGTCGGTCACCTTGGACCGGAAGACGTACTGGTCGCGGATGGTGACGGCACCGGCGTTCTCCATCGCGCCCGCGTTGAACTCCGGCACGAACAGCTGGTCGTACTTGGCGAAGGGGTACGCGCAGTCGAACTTCTCCTGGAACCAGTCGAAGCCCTGCCGGGTCACCTCGAAGACGGCGTCCGAGTCGAGGAACTCGGCGAGCGAGGGACGGCAGTAGATGCCGAGCGGCACGGACCGGCCGTCCTTCTCGTACACGCTGTGCACGGAGTGGTACGGGCCGACGATCAGCGCGGTGATGTACGACGAGATGCGCGGCGTCGGCTCGAAGATCCAGACGTTGCCCTTCGGCTCGGGCGTCGGCGAGTTCGAGACGACCGTCCAGCCCTCGGGCGCCCGCACCGTGAACTGAAAGGCTGCCTTCAGGTCCGGCTGCTCGAAGGAGGCGAAGACCCGGCGGGCGTCCGGCACCTCGAACTGGGTGTAGAGGTACGCCTGCTCGTCGACGGGGTCGACGAAGCGGTGGAGCCCCTCGCCGGTGTTGGTGTACGCGCAGTCGGCGACCACGCGGAGCCAGTTGCGGCCCTCCAGCAGCCCCGGCAGCGCGATCCGCGAGTCCGCGAAGACCTCGGCGGGGTCGAGCGCGTCACCGTTCAGGGTCACCTCGTGGACGGTGGGCGCCACCAGGTCGATGAAGGACTCGGCACCGCCGCGGGCGACGTCGAAGCGCACCGTGGTCACGGACCGGTAGGTGCCGCCCTCCTGCGCGCCGGAGAGGTCGAGATCGATCTCGTACGCGTCAACGGTGAGCAGCTCGGCCCGCGCTTGCGCCTCTTCGCGAGTCAGGTTTGTGCCAGGCACGCGGTCATCTCCTCGTTATGTGTCGGTTGCGTCATCCTTCCATGGGATCCACACGGAACGCGATGTCCGCATCCCGCCGGTGACCGCGGCGGCCGGAACGGACGCTTGGGGCATGACGACGACAACGGCACACACGGCACGTCCGATCACCCCCGAGGTCCTGCGGTCCCTGCGGGTCACCGACGACGCGGGCCGCCCCGTGGTCCCCTTCACCGACGCCGAGGGCGGCGCCCCGCTGCGCTGCTGCCTGCGCAGGAGCGCCCCCGGCGAGCGGATCGCCCTGGTCTCGTACGCCCCGCTGCGCCGCTGGGCGGCCGAGACCGGCGCCCGCCCCGGCGCCTACGACGAACAGGGCCCGGTCTTCGTCCACGCCGAGGACTGCGCGGGCCCGGCCGGCCCCGCCGCCCTGCCCTTCGCCAACGCCCCCCGCGTGCTGCGCCGCTACTCCCGCGAGGGCCGTATCCTCGGCGGCCGCCTGGTGACCGCCGGCTTCCCGGACGCCCTCGCGGAGGCCTTCGCCGATCCGGAGGTGGCACTGGTGCATGTGCGGGCCGTGGAGTACGGCTGCTTTCTGTACGAGGTGCGGCGGGGCCGGTGACCGATCACGCGCGCCCTGATCGGGTTTCGGGGCCCCGAATGGCCGGGCCCCGAATGGCGTCCCCGATGAGCGCCGCGGCGGACGGCGGCCTAGCCTCCGAGATGAGCGCAATGTGGATCTTCTGATGGTGCGCTCCATTCAGCCCGAGGAGGCAGAAATGCGCCTGATATCCAAGCTCGCCGTTGCGGCCGCCGTCATCACCGGTGTCGGTGTGATGGGTGCCGGCCCCGCCCTTGCCCAGCCCGCGGTGCAGATGCACGGTGGCGGTGGATGCCGAACGCACAACCAGAATATCGACATTCTGGGTGAGGTGGGCATCCTCAACGGGCTGGCCGGCAACCTGCTCAACGGCGAGGGAAGCCCCGGCGGGCAGGACACCGACATGGGTACCGACTGCGATCGCTGACAGTCCGTCCGGCCGTCGGTGAACCGTATGTGTTGGTCTCCGAGTGGATGCAGAAGGCCTCGTACCGTGACCGGTGCGGGGCCTTCGCGTCGGGCGGCGCCGCGGCGACGGAGGCCGTCAGAGCCCGCCCGCCGCCACCGCGCCTTTCAGGGCCTCCAGTACGCGGCTCACCGCCCGCCCCGACTCGCCGCCCCTGCGGACCGCCGCCGTGACATGCCGGACCGGACCGTCCGGGCCGAGGTCCCGCAGCACCACCCCGTCCCGCCGGCCCGCGGCCATCCGGGGGACCAGCGCCACGCCCATGCCCGCCTCGACCATGGCGAGGATCGCGGTCCAGCCGGAGGCGGAGTGGCCCTGGTGGGGGCTGAAGCCGGCCGCTTCACAGGCCCGGCGGGTGATGTCCGACCAGGGGCCGCTGCCGCCGAAGATCCACGGTTCGGCGGACAGGTCGGTCAGGGTCGGGGCGGGGGCCGACGCCAGAGGGTGATCGGGGGGCAGGGCCACGTCCAACGGGTCGGCCAGCAGCGGGACTTGGGTGAGGCGGGGGTCGGCCGCGCTCGGGGCCTCGGCCGCCAGGGACAGGGCGAGGTCGACGTCACCGGCGGTCAGCAGGTCGTAGGCCTCGGCCGCCTCCGTCTCCCGCACGCGGACGCTCACCCCGGGGTGGGTGTCCCGCAGGGCTCTCACGGCCGGTACGACCAGGGCGGGCACCGACGTGGCGAAGGCGCCCACCCGGACCTCCCCCGCCTCCCCCTCGGCGTACGCCGCCAACGCCGCCTCGGCGCGCTCCAGTTGCTCGAAGACCGGTTCCGTCTGCGCCAGCACCAGCCGGGCCCCGTCGGTGAGCCGCACTCGGCGGCCGCGCGCCTCCAGCAGGGGCACACCGAGCTGCCGGGCGAGATTGGTGAGCTGCTGGGAGACCGCGGAGGGGGTCATGTGCAGGGCCTCGGCCGCCGCGGTCACCGTCCCGCGCTCCCGCAGGGCACGCAGGATCTGCAGCTTGCGGATGTCCCACTCGACCATGCGCGCACGCTACACGCCGCTCCGCGGCGCACCTCGGCGCACGGCATCCGGCGCCGCCGTCACCGCCGGGAACCGGCGCCCAGGACGACTCCGCCCAGGATCAGCGCCATCGACAGCAGTTGCGGCCATCCGGTCGTCTCGCCGAGCAGCGCCCAGGACAGCAGGGCCACGCAGATCGGCTGAAGGTAGTAGACGATGCCCGCGCGGGTCGCGCCGATCAGGGTGATGGCCTTGTTCCAGGCGAAGAAGGCCACGGCCGAGGAGGCCACGCCCACGTAGAGGAGCGGCAGGACCGTGCCGGGGGTCGGGGTGAAGCCGCCCTGGACGGCGACGCTCGCCGCCTGGACGGGCAGGAGCAGGAGGGCGCCGATGACGAACGTCGTGAACAGGAAGGCGGTGCCGCCGAGTTCGGCGGGCTTGCGACGCAGCAGCGCGCTGTAGCCCGCGAAGCAGCAGGCGGCCGCGATCATCCACAGGTCGCCCGCCGAGAACCGCGCGGCGCCGCCCACGAGCAGGGCCACGCCCGCGCAGGCGATCAGCAGCCCGGTGGCGCGCCGCGCGCCGAGCCGTACGCCGCCCAGCCGTTCGAAGACCGCCATGAGCACCGGCGAGGCGGCCATGATCATGCCCATCGTGGCGGCCGGGGTGGTCAGTCCGGCCTGGTTGACGAGGGTGTTGTAGACGGCCACGCCGAGCAGCGAGGTGAGGAGCACGTAGCGGGCGTGGCGGCGGAACAGGGCCCGCCCGCGCCAGGCCTGCCGGGCGCCGAACGGTGCCACGGCGAGCAGGGCGATCGCCCAGCGCCAGAAGGCGTGCTGGATCGGCGGGACGCTGTCGTGCAGACCCCGGGAGGCGACGAAGCTGCCGGACCAGACGACCGTCGCGAGGGCGGCGCAGACGAGGCCGAGGACCGGGGCGGTGGAGGCGGAGGTCGTGGGGGTTTGGGTCCGGGGGAGGACGGCGGTCACGGGGGTCCTTTCGGCGAGGCGGCAGCGGGTCCGTGCCTCTACCGTCGCAAGGAGCGACCTGTCAGGTCCATCGAAACTTTACGACCGTTCTTTTCAGCAGAACTGAACGGTTGACGAGGACCGCCGGTGTGCGCCCGCTAGCCGCCGACGTACGCGGCGACCGCCGCCCGTGTCCGCTCCGGGTCGGCGCCGTCCGCCGCCCAGGCCGCGTAGCCGTCGGGGCGCACCAGCACGGTCGTACGGCGGTCGCTCGCCCAGTGGGCCACGGTGAGCCGGCCCGTGCGGTCCGGGTCCGCCGCGCCGGGCTCCGGGGCGATCAGGACGAACCGGCCGCCGCGCAGGGCCTCGTAGAGGCGGCCGCCGCCGGCCAGGGCGACGTCCGGGACCCGGGTGCCGGTGAGGCGGTGGGCGCCGCGGGGTGCGGGGTAGCGGTAGCCGAGGCCGGTGACCTGGGCGGCGAGGGCGCGCCGGGCGGGGCCCACGGCGTTCAGGAACAGGGTGAGCACGGAGCGCGCCGCGCGCGTCCAGGGGCGCTTGGCCATCGCCAGGCGGATGATCCCGCCGCTGCTGCGCAGCACCGCCCTGCCGACCGGGTGCCGTTCGGCCTGGTAGGTGTCGAGCAGCGCGGGGTCCGCGTGCCCGGCGACGACCGCGGCCAGCTTCCAGCTCAGGTTGGCCGCGTCCTGGAGCCCGGTGTTCATGCCCTGGCCGCCGGCCGGGGTGTGCACGTGCGCGGCGTCGCCGGCCAGGAAGACCCGGCCCACCCGGTAGGCGGGCGCCTGCCGTTCGTCGCTGTGGAAGCGGGACATCCAGCGGGCGTCGTGCATCCCGAAGTCCCGGCCGAGGGCGAGCCGGGTGATCTCCTTGACCTCGGCCAGGTCGACGGGCTCGTGGTCGGGGAGGTCGCGGCCGCGGTGCCAGCCGATCACCCGGTAGTAGCCGTCGCCGAAGGGCGCGAGGAAGGCGAAGGCGTCGCCCACGGCGTGCACCGTGAGCAGGGTCGGCGGCTCCTCGGCGAGCCGGACGTCGGCGAGGACGACGGACCGGAGCACCGACCTGCCCGGGAACGGCAGCCCGACCGCCTGCCGTACGGCACTGCGCATCCCGTCGGCGCCGACGACGTACGCGGCCCGGACCGTCTCGGTGCGTCCGTCGGGCCCGCGCGCCTCGACGGTGACCCCGTCCGCGTCCTGGGCGAGCCCGGTCACCTCGGTGTCGTGCCGGAACTCCGCTCCCGCCTCGACGGCCCGCTCCGCCAGGACCTTCTCGATCTCGTACTGCGGGAGGACGAGGAGGTGCCGGAAGCGGGAGGGGAGGGCGCCGAGGTCGAGGTCGAGCCGGCCGAAGGCGAGGAGGTGGTCGAGGGGCCGGCCCATGGCCTCCAGGTCGTCGGCGAGCCCGCGGGCGTCGAACTGTTCGAGGGTGCGGGCGTGCAGGACGAAGGCGCGGGAGAGGTTGCTGATCTTGTGGGGGCGCTTTTCGAGGACGGTGACCGGGACGCCGGCGGCGGCGAGATCACCGGCGAGCAGCAGCCCGGTGGGGCCGGAGCCGACGATGACGACGTGTCCAGTGGTGCCGTTCATGGTGGCCTCCTGGGGCGACAACACCTGTTGGCCAACATCTGTAGGCCAACACTTGTAGGCAACGGTAGGACCGCGCCACGGGGCGCGTCAACACTTGTTGGCCCACGAGTGTTGGCCTACGCTCGTCGGCATGAACGGCAGCGCACAGAAGAACCAGGACGCGACGCGGGCCACGGGCGGCCCGGCGCGGCGCTCCGACGCCACGCGGTCCGCCATCCTCGACGCCGCCCGCGAGCGGTTCGCCACCGACGGCTACGAGCGGGCCACCATCCGGGCCATCGCCAAGGACGCGCGGATCGACCCGTCGATGGTGATGCGGTACTTCGGCAGCAAGGAGGGGCTGTTCGCGGCGGCCGTCACGCTGAATCTGCGGCTGCCCGACCTGGGGCGGGTGCCGCGGGACGAGGTGGGCAGGACGCTGGTCGGCCACTTCCTCGACCTGTGGGAGAAGAACGAGGAACTGACAGCGGTCCTCAGGGTCGGCGCCACCAATCAGGCCGGCGCCGAACGGATGCAGACCGTCTTCCGGGAACAGCTGCTGCCGGTGGCCCGCCAGGCGTGCCCCGACCCCGAGCAGTTCCAGGCGCGGGCCGCGCTGTGCGCCGCGCAGTTGCTCGGGCTGGCCTTCACCCGCTATGTCCTGCGCCTGCCGCCGGCCGTCGAGCTGACCCGCGCGGAGCTGCTGGCGTGGCTCGGGCCGACCGTGCAGCGGTATCTGACGGCGCCGAACCCCTGAGCAGGGCCCGGCGGGCCGCGATCAGGCGTGCGCCGGGGTCTGCGCGCAGGCGGGACACGGCTCGGCGGCCGCCTCCGGCCGACGCCCCGAGAGCACCGGCTCCGGCTCCGGCTCCGGCTCCGGCTCCGGCTCCGGCAACGCCACCGGTCGAGCGGCCGCGGAGTCCAGGCCGAACATGGCCTGCTCGTCCGGGCTGCCGGGGGCTGCCTGGTAGACCACCATCCGCTGGCCGCCCGTCCGGGCCAGTCGCATGACCTCATACGTCAGGGTCATCGGGCCGGCCTTCGGATGCCGGAAGGTCTTCTGTCCGCCGCCGCGTTCACAGACGTCGTACCGTTCCCACAGCCGCGCGAACTCGGCTGACTTCAGCACCAGTTCGCCGACCAGCGCGGTCAGCTCGGGATCGTCCGGGTCGGCCCCCGCGACCGCCCGCAGGTGCGCCACCGACAGGGCGACGGTTTCCTCCCACGGCTCGTAGAGCGTCCGGCCCACGGGGTGGAGGAAGAGGTAGCGGGTCAGGTTGCGCTGGTCCTCCGGCCAGTCCCAGAGCCCGGGCAGCAGCCGCCGGCCGGGCGGGTTCGCGGCCAGCACGCGGTTGTAGCGGCTCACGACGTAGGCCGGCAGCGGGCGCACCGATTCCAGCATGCGCAGTACCGAGTCGCGGACGGTGTGGTCCGGGCAGACGGGCAGCTCCGAGACCCGGCCCGCGGCCAGCTCCGCGAGCTCGTGCAGGCGCTCGTAACCGTCGCCGCGCAGCCGCAGAGCGCGTCCGAGGGCGTCCACGACGGCGGGGGAAGGGTTGGTCTCCCGGCCGCGCTCCAGGCGGATGTAGTAGTCGACGCTCACCCCGGCCAGCGCGGCCAGCTCCTCCCGGCGCAGTCCGGGAGTGCGGCGCACGCCCGCGCCGGCCGGAAGGCCGACCTCCTCCGGGCGCACCTGCGCCCTGCGGGCCTTCAGATACCTGCCCAGCTCAGTGCCCCGGGTGTCCGCTGATGCTGCTGCCATCCGGCCATTGTCGCAGGCGGGCCGGGAACGTGGGGGGCCGTGTCAGGGCCTGGAACGCGGCACCCCCGGCACGACGCGGTCTGCCGGACGGCCGTGCGCGCAGCCACAGTTGGACCCGGAGCGGGCGGCCCGGCCGCCGGGGCCCAGGGGGTGCACGACACCGGACCGCGGCCCCGGCGGGCCGCCGCCGCCCGCCCCGTCACCACGGACAAGCCGTCAACCACCCGCAGATCAAAGGGAGTCACTGTGACCACCACCCCGCCCCGGTCCACCGCCACCGCTCACGGGCCCGCCCCCGAGGCATCGGCGCTCACGGTCCGGCGACGCCGGCCGGACCGGGCTCGACCAGCCGCGCCCGCCGCGCCACCGGGCGGTGCCCCGGCCGCGCCCCGGAGGAGCGGTCTCGCGCTGGTCGCCTCGCTGCTCGGGTTCACCGTGATCACCATCGACGTCTCGGCCGTGAACATCGCCCTGCCCGCGATCCGGAACTCCTTCAGCGGCGGGATGGCCGGGCTGCAGTGGGTGGTGGACGCGTACACCCTGATGTTCGCGGCCCTGATGCTGTCCGCCGGCGCCCTCGCCGACCGCACCGGCGCCCGCCGCGCCTATGCCTGGGGCGTCGCCCTGTTCACCCTCGCCTCGCTCGGCTGCGCGCTCGCGCCCGGCATCGGCGCGCTCGTCGGCGCGCGTGTGGCGCAGGGCGCCGCCGCCGCGGTCGTGATGCCGGCCTCGCTGTCGCTGATCCGGCAGGCGTACGACGACGTCCGGGCGCGCGCCCGCGCCATCGCGCTGTGGACGGTCGGCGGCTCGGTGGCGATGGCCGCGGGCCCGGTGCTGGGCGGGCTGCTCACCGACTCGGCAGGCTGGCGGGCGGTGTTCCTGCTCAACCTCCCGGTGGGCGCGGTGATCCTGGGTCTGCTGGTCCGGGTGCCGCGCTCCCCGCGCCGGCCCGCCGCGCTGGACGGCGGCGGGCAGCTCACCGCCGTACTGGCTCTGGCCGGGCTGGCCTTCGCGGTGATCGAGGGCGGCCACCGGGGCTGGACCAGCGGCCCCGTCCTGGCCGCCGCCGCGCTCGCCGTCGTCTCCGGTTACGCCTTCTACGCGACAGAGACCCGACACCGCCAGCCCATGGTCCCCCTCGGCATGCTGAGGAACCGCCGGGTGGCCGTCCCGCTCGCGGTCGGTTTCGCCGTCAACGCCGCCTTCTACGGCGGGATCTTCCTGCTCGGGCTGTACTACCAGCAGTTGCGCGGGATGTCGGGAACGGCGGCCGGGCTGATGTTCGTCCCGATGTCGGCGGTGGTGACGGCGACCAACCTGGTCTCGCCGCGCATGGCGGAGCGGATCGGGCGGCGTCCGGTGATCGTCACCGGTCAGCTGGTCTTCAGCGCGGCGATGCTGGCCATGCTGCCGCTGGCCGTGCACACCCCGGTGTGGCTGGTCCTGGTCCTGCTGCTGCCGCTGAGCATCGGCGGGGCGCTCGCGGTGCCCGCGCTGACCGCGCTGCTGATGGACGCGGTGCCCCGGGAACGCGCGGGGACGGCGTCGGGGCTGCTCAACTCCTTCCGCCAGACCGGCGGTGCGCTCGCCGTCGCCCTCTTCGGCAGCCTGCTCTCCGGCCCCGGCGGCGACTTCTCCCTCCCCGGCATGCGCGTCGGCCTCCTCGCCGTCGCCGCGCTCCTCCTCTGCACCGCCGCCCTCTCCCGCCTCCTGCTGCCGCGTGGCTGAGCGCCGGGGGTTCGCGGCGACAAGAACGCCGGGGGCGCCGCCCCCACCCGGACACGGCGATGCGCGCGTACGGCGGGAAGGCGGGCGCCCCCGGCGGAAGAACCGGTGTGCGGTCAGGCCTTGGCGTCGGCCCCGGACTTCACGGCGGTGTCGGACGACGGCTTGACGGTCCGGATCTTGGACTTGTCGAGCGCCATCACCAGGCCGGCGATGACGGCGAACAGGGCCAGCGGGATCAGCACGTAGAGGCCCAGCGTCTGGACGACGCTCAGGCCCTTGCCGGGGTCGTCACCGTCGTCGCGGGTCAGCGCGAGCGCGGGGGACGACATGAGCAGCATCATCAGCGTCGTACCGGAGGCCAGGGCGCCGGCGCGCAGGGCGTTCTTCTTGTCCACGTTCTCAAGTTAGCGAATCACCCGTGGCGGCGCGCGTCCGGGGTCCCGTACACGCCGTTCACTCGCGCCTGACCTGTGTGAATACATCGAGTAACGCCCGCAGTCGGGGCGCGGCCGTCAGTTCCTCCAGTGGCAGGGGGCGGCCGTCGCGGGCCGCGATCGGCAGCCGCCAGTTCGGGTACTGGTCCCAGGTGCCCGGCAGGTTCTGGGGGCGGCGGTCGCCGATGCCGTCCGGGAGCCAGACGCCGACCAGCCGGGCGGGGGTGCGCAGCAGGAAGCGGTGGACGGCGCGGATCTCCTCCTCCTCGTCGGAGCCGGGCGGTCCGGCGCCCGGCCGGTCCAGGAGGCCCAGGCTGCCGAGCAGGGCGAGCCACTCGGCGGTGTCGGCGTCGGCGTCGGCGCGCTCCTCGGCCGCCGGGCGGGTGAGGAGGCCGAGGCGGTCGCGCAGGCCGACGTGGTCGCCGGTGAGCCGGGCGGCGGTGGGCGGCAGGTCGTGGGTGGTGGCGGTGGCCAGGCAGTCGGCGCGCCAGCGCTCGGGGGGCAGCGGGCGGCCGTCGCCCTCCCAGTCCCGTTCGAACCACAGGACCGAGGTGCCGAGCACCCCGCGCCGCTGGAGCGCCTCGCGCACGCCCGGCTCGACGGTGCCCAGGTCCTCGCCGATGACGACCGCCCCGGCGCGGCCGGCCTCCAGGGCGAGGATCGCGAGCATGGCGTCGGCGTCGTAGCGGACGTACGTGCCCTCCGTGGGCGCGCTGCCCCGGGGCACCCACCACAGCCGGAACAGGCCCATGACGTGGTCGATGCGCAGGGCGCCGGCGTAGCGGAAGAGGGCGCGCAGCAGCTCGCGGTACGGGGCGTGGCCGCAGGCGGCGAGCCGGTCGGGGCGCCAGGGCGGCAGGCCCCAGTCCTGGCCGCGGGCGTTGAAGGCGTCGGGCGGGGCGCCGACGGACATGCCGGCGGCGAACACGTCCTGCTGCGCCCAGGCGTCGGCGCCCTGCGGATGCACGCCCACGGCGAGGTCGTGCACGATCCCGACGGACATCCCGGCCTCCGCCGCGACCCGCTGGGCGGCGCGCAGCTGGCCGTCGGTGAGCCAGGCGAGGCGGGTGTGGAACTCGACGCGGTCGGCGAGTTCGGCGCGGGCCCGGGCGGTGGCGGCCGAGCGGGGGTCGCGCAGTTCCTCGGGCCAGCCGTGCCAGTCGGCGCCGTGGGTCTCGGCGAGGGCGTACCAGGTGGCGTGGTCGGTGAGGGCCCGGCCGTGGGCGGCGCGGAAGGCGTCGTACGCCGCCTGCCGCCCCGGTCCGAGCGGTACGGCGAGGACGGTCTCCAGGGCCTCGCGCTTCAGCTCCCACACGGCGTCCCGGTCGATGAGCCCGCCCTTGTCGAGGACGTCGGCGCGCAGCCGGGCCGCCCGCTCCCGCAGCACCGCCAGCCGTTCCCGGCCCTCGGCGTCCTCGACGTACGCGTACTCGGGTACGTCCTCGATCCGCAGATGGACCGGGTCCGGGAAGCGGCGGGAGGACGGGCGGTAGGGCGAAGGATCGGTCGGGGCGCCGGGTACGGCCGAGTGCAACGGGTTGACCTGCACGAATCCGGCGCCTGCGGTGCGCCCGGCCCAGCCGGCCAGCTCGGCGAGGTCACCGAGGTCGCCCATGCCCCAGGAGCGGCGCGAGAGCAGCGAGTACAGCTGGACGAGCAGGCCGTGGGAGCGGCCGGCCGGGGCGGGCAGCCGGTCGGGAGCGACGACGAGATGGGCGCGGCCGGCCCGCCCGCCGGGCGCGACGGCGGTCAACTGGTGCACTCCCAGCGGCAGTTCCCCGCCCCCGTCCCACTCCCGGTCCTCCGTCGCACCCTCGGTGGTGACGGTGAGCCGGGTGCCGGGAGGCAGCGCGGCGAGGGCGGCAGGCCCCCTCGGATCACCGGCCCAGCGCACGACGGTCGGCGGCAGCAGGCGCTCGCGCAGCTCGCGTTCCCGGGCGGCGAGCGCGGCGCGGACGGCGTCGGGGCCGGCCGCGTCCACGCCGAGGGCGGTCAGGGCGGCGACCACGGCGGAGGCGGGCACGGCGACCGTTCGGTCCGGGGCGGGGCGGTAGGAGGTGGCGACCCCGTGCAGCTCGGCGAGCCGGGACAGGTCCGTGTCCGCAAGCGCCGCGGTCACCTACACCCCCGTACCGAAGGCGTCGGACTCGCTGGTCAGCGGGGCGGTCTCGGCGAGCGGCGGCTCACTGGTCAGGGGTTCGGCGTCGGGCAGGGGCGGCTCGCTGGTCAGCGGGGCCTGGGTGCAGGCGCTCTCCGCGCAGAAGACGGACACGGGGGCCTCCTTTCGGGTACGGCGACCTTGTGGGTTACCGCAGCCCCTACCCCGTGAGCGCGACGGCAGACGTACGGCGAGGAACAACATGCCATTCCGCACATTCGACTCAGCGCAACGACGCGGTGAACTCCGTCCAGGTCCGCGGTGCGAGGTGAGCGAGGCCGAGCCGGGCCGTACCGGTCGAAGAAGGCGCCGTGCGCCGTGCAGACGGTGCTCGTCCGGGCCGCATGCCGACGGCATGCGGCCCGGCAACGTACGCAGAAGCCCGGACCGTCAGGCGGAGATGCCGTCGATCCGGGCCAGGGCGTCGTCCGCGCCGTACGGCTGCAAGTAGGGCAACCAGCGCGGGTCCCTATGGCCCGTGCCGATGATGCGCCAGGCCAGGCCCGTCGGCGAGGCCGGCTTGTGGCGCAGGCGCCAGCCCAGCTCCACGAGGTGGCGGTCGGCCTTGACGTGGTTGCAGCGGCGGCAGGACGCCACCACGTTGTCCCAGACGTGCTTGCCCCCGCGGCTGCGCGGGATGACGTGGTCGACGCTGGTTGCGACGCCACCGCAGTACATGCACCGGCCCCCGTCGCGGGCGAAGAGCGCGCGGCGGGTGAGAGGAACGGGCCCCCGGTAGGGAACCCGTACGAATCGCTTGAGCCGGACCACGCTGGGTGCGGGGACTGTGACGGTCGCGCTGTGCATATAGGCGCCGGATTCCTCCAAGGAGACGGCCTTGTTCTCCAGGACGAGGATGAGCGCGCGGCGGAGCGGTACGACGCCGAGCGGCTCGTACGACGCGTTGAGGACCAGGACATGCGGCACGGGTGCCTCCTTGGGCGTCGGCGGCGCGTGGCTCGCGCCGGGACGATCTGAGGTCAGTCTCCCCTCATGCCTGGTGAACGCGCCACCATGTCCCGGTAACGGGCTGGGAGTGTTTTCGACCACACCGGATACATCCCCCGGATCATGGCCTGTTCAAGCCAGGGTGAGCCCCGTCTCTCCCGCGGCCCTCCTTGGCGTATTCGCGCGGGGCACACACAATGCCCCGTTAGTGTGGTGGTCAGTCCGTCCGGTGACCTTTCCGTGACCTTGAAGGTCCCTGGAACACCTGACCGCCCCGCCGGTACGGAACTCGCAGCACCTGGAGGTACCTGCCGTGTCGTCCTTGCCCGTCGTCCTCCTGGCCGCCGGTGCGTCGCCGTCCCCCGCACCTTCCGGGTCGACGGCACCGGCCGTCCCCTCTCTCCAGGATGCCCAGGAGAGCGCGACGAACGCGGCGAGCTGGGTCGAGCAGAACTGGTCGACGTGGCTCGCGATGGGTCTGCAGATCCTGCTGATCGTCGTGGTCGCGGTCGCGCTCAGAGCGGTGGTGCGGCGGGCGATCACCAAGCTGATCGACCGGATGGCCCGGACCGCGCAGGCCGTGGACGGCACCGCGCTGGGCGGGCTGCTGGTGAACACCGAGCGGCGCCGGCAGCGGTCGGCCGCGATCGGTTCCGTGCTCCGCTCGGTGGCGAGCTTCCTGATCATGGGTACGGCGGCGCTGATGGTGCTGTCGACCTTCAAGATCAACCTGGCGCCGCTGCTGGCGTCGGCCGGTGTCGCCGGCGTGGCGATCGGTTTCGGCGCGCGCAACCTGGTCACGGACTTCCTGTCCGGGGTGTTCATGATCCTGGAGGACCAGTACGGCGTCGGTGACGTGATCGACGCGGGCGTGGCCACCGGCGAGGTGATCGAGGTCGGGCTGCGCGTGACCAAGCTGCGCGGCTCGGACGGCGAGATCTGGTACGTGCGCAACGGCGAGGTCAAGCGGATAGGCAACCTCTCGCAGGGCTGGGCGACGGCCGGGGTCGACGTGACGGTGCGGTCGAGCGAGGACCTGGACAAGGTCAAGGACACGCTGGACGCGGTCGCCGAGCAGATGAGCAAGGAAGAGCCCTGGAACGAGCTGCTGTGGAGCCCGATCGAGGTGCTGGGCCTGGACTCGGTCCTGATCGACTCCATGGTCGTCCGGGTCTCGGCGAAGACGATGCCGGGCAAGGCGCTGTCGGTGGAGCGCGAGCTGCGCTGGCGGATCAAGCGGGCGTTCGACGCGGCGCAGATACGCATCGTGGGCGGCGCGACCGCGGCGGAGGACGCGGCGGACACCCCGGATCCGACGGCCTCGGTCGCGGCCCCCTCGGTCTTCTCCAACGCGGACTCCGCCCAGGTGAAGGCGACGACGCCGATAGTTCCGCAGCAGCCGGAGCCTCCGGCCAAGTAGCGAGCGGAACGGTTCAGCACGCTCGTTCGAGTGAACAGGTGGGGCATTCCGGCGCCGATGGCGTGCGGGGTGCCCCATCGTTCTGCGCGTGGACACCGAGCACCCTGTCGAGCCGGACCTCATGGCACGCATGGAGCCCGTCCGACTCCTGGCGGCATATGAAGAGGTCTCGCCCATGCCCGTGCGCCCGGAGTTCGTCGAGGGCCGGGCCTCCCCGGCGCTGCCACCACCCGATCTCCAGCACTGCGACACCGTCGCAGACCTGCTTTTCCAGCTCCACTCGGCGGGAATACCTCACACCGGCACGGGCAACGCATTCCGCTTCACCGACCGCACCGGCGCCACGACGGCGTTGCTCATCCCGGACTTCTACGCGATGCGCCGCAAGCCGACCAGCACGGACGAGTGTCACCGCGCCACCTATCCGGGCTGGTACCCCAGCGACCCGCTCGCCCTCGTGGGCGAGGTCACCTCGACCAACCACGAGATGGACACAGGCCCCAAACTGCGCACCTACGCGGCCGCCGAGATCCCCGTCCACGTCCTGATCGACAACCACTCCCCGACCGCCCACTGCTGCACCGGCCCCACCCGGACCCACTACGACACCGACCCCCGGGTCACCCTCGGCGACCCCCTCCCCGCCCCTTGCCCCACCCTCGACACCACCCCCTTCCTCGACGACTGAGCCCCCGGTCCCCGCCCCCGAGGTAACGACTCCGTCTCCTCGGGTCCGTTGTCTATTGACGCCCCCTTCGTCCTGGGCTTACGTTCCTCCCACCCGAATAGGAAACCTTCCTAACAGTGATCTACGGCGACCGGCAACCGGTGATCAAGACTGGACGTCCGGCCAGGTCACTGGGAAGCTGGGCGGCTGGAGAGGCAGGTGTGGACCCCCATGGCAGGAACCGCCGGTACGCCGGGCACCCCGCGCGTCCTGCGCGCCATGAACGACCGCGCCGCCCTGGACCTCCTCCTGGAGCACGGACCGCTGTCCCGCACCCGGATCGGCAAGCTCACCGGCCTGTCCAAGCCCACCGCCTCCCAGCTGCTGGCCCGACTGGAGGCGGCCGGACTGGTCCGGGTGACCGGGACCAGCGAGGGGCGGCCGGGGCCCAGCGCCCAGCTGTACGCGGTCCGTCCCGGTGCCGCCTACGCCGCCGGCCTCGACGTCGCCCCGCACCGCATCCGCGCCGCCGTCGCCGACATCACCGGCGACACCGTGGGCGAGTACGAACTGCCCACCCCCGGACGGCATCCCGCCCAGCCCGTCGTCCAGCAGGTCACCGACGCGCTCGACGGGGCCGTGAAGGCGGCCGGGCTCGCCAGGTCCGACGTGCACCGGCTCGTCATCGGCACCCCCGGCGCCTTCGACCCGGGCACGGGCCGGCTGCGCTACGCCTCCCACCTGCCCGGCTGGCACTCCCCCACCCTGCTCGACGAACTCGCCGCCGCCCTGCCGATGCCGGTGGAGTACGAGAACGACGTCAACCTCGTCGCCCTCGCCGAACAGCGGCTCGGCGCCGCCAAGGGCCACGAGGACTTCGTGCTGCTGTGGAGCGAGGAGGGGCTCGGCGCCGCCCTCGTCCTCGGCGGCCGGCTGCACCGGGGCTGGACCGGCGGCGCCGGCGAGGTCGGCTTCCTGCCGGTGCCGGGCACCCCCCTGGTGCGCCAGGTGACCAAGGCCAACAGCGGCGGCTACCAGGAGCTGGCCGGCTCCCAGGCCGTACCGAAGCTGGCCCGGGAACTCGGCATCGAGGACCTGCCGGCGGGCCCGCACGCCGAGGTCGCCGCCACGCTCGTCGCCCGCGCCGCCGATCACGCCACCGGCCCCTACCGCGAGCTGCTCCAGACCTACGCGACCCGGCTGGCCATCGGTCTCGCCTCGCTCGTCTCCGTCCTCGACCCCGAACTCGTCGTCCTCAGCGGCCCCGCCCTCGTGGCCGGCGGCGAGGTGCTGCGCGCCCTCGTCCAGGCCGAGCTGGAGGAGCTGGCGGCGGCCCGGCCCCGGCTGGTCGTCGGCGACGTCCACGAACACCCCGTACTGCGCGGCGCGTTGGAGTCCGCGCTCGTCACCACCCGCGACGAGGTCTTCGACACCTCGCGCTGAGCCCCACCTCGGAAGAACACCCCTTTTCCCGTCCCCCTGGGAGACCTCGCCATGCCCGAAGTCATACCCTGCGCCGCCCGAAAGGCGGCTTTTGCCGCCATCGCCTCCCTTGCCGTGCTCACCACCGCCTGTACGGGCCAGTCCGGTTCGGGCGCCACGGACGACGCCTCGAAGGACACGACGATCAACTTCTGGCACGCCTGGAGCGCGCCGAACGAGGTCAAGGCGGTCCGCACCCTCATCGCCGGATTCGAGAAGGCGCACCCCAACATCCACGTGAACGTCGTCGGCAACATGACCGACGACAAGATCAACCAGGCACTGCGCTCGGGCGGCGACAAGGCCCCCGACGTCATCTCCTCCTTCACCACCAACAACGTGGGCAAGTTCTGCTCCTCGGGCGCGCTGGTCGATCTGAACCCCTTCTTCAAGAAGTCGGGCATCGACCCCGCCGCGACCTTCCCGAAGACGATGAACGAGTACACCCAGTTCGACGGCGACCGCTGCACGGTGCCGCTGCTCGGTGACGCGTACGGGCTCTACTACAACAAGACGGAGTTCAAGAAGGCGGGCATCACCAGCCCGCCGAAGACCTGGTCCGAGTTCGAGGCCGACGCGAAGAAACTGACGATCCCGGACGGGGACTCGTACAAACAGCTCGGTTTCATGCCGGACTACCACGGCTGGGAGACCACCACCGAGCACTACTTCGCGCAGTTCTCGCCGACGTACTTCGGCACGGACGGAAAGTCGGACATCGCCAAGGACCCGGCCTTCGAGCAGGGGTTCGGCCTGCAGAAGCGGCTCGTGGACGAACTCGGCGGGTTCCAGAAGCTGGAGAAGTACCGCTCGACGCTCGGTGACGAGTGGGGCGCCAAGCACCCCTTCCACACCGGCCAGGTCGCCATGCAGCTCGACGGCGAGTGGCGGCTCGGGATGGCGCTCGCCGCCCAGCCGAACCTCGACATCGGCGTCGCCCCGCTGCCCGTCCCCGACGACCGGGCGGCGCAGTACGGCAAGGGCTACATCACCGGCACCATCACGGGCATCGCCGCCGCCAGCCACAAGCAGAACGCGGCCTGGGAGTTCGTCAAGTACATCAGCACGGACACCGACGCGGTGGTCGGCTTCTCCAACGACCTGCACAACGTGCCCTCCACGCTCGCCGCGCTGAAGTCCCCGAAGCTGACGTACGACCCCCGCTTCAGGACATTCCTCGACATCGCCGCCGACCCGGAATCGACCACCACGCCCGCCTCGGTCAACGGCGGCCAGTACCTGGTGACGATCCAGCAGTTCGGCTACGACTACGAGAGCGGCAAGGTCACCGATCTGAAGGCCGGCCTGAAGAAGACGGCCGCGCAGATCGACACGGACATCGCGCAGGCGAAGTAGGCGACGCGGCCCATGAGTACGGTCACTCTCGCGGCCAAGCGCCGCCGCTCGGCGCTGAGGACGCTCGCCTTCATGTCGCCCTGGCTGATCGGCTTCGCGGTCTTCTTCGCGTACCCGCTGATCTCGACGGTCTACTTCTCCTTCATGCACTACGACGGCTTCCGGCCGCCGACCTGGAGCGGGGGCAAGAACTGGACCTACGTCTTCGAGCACTACCCCCTCTTCTGGCCCGCCCTGCGCAACACCCTGTGGCTGGTCCTCGTGGTGGTGACCCTCCGGGTCGCCTTCGGGCTCGGCGTCGGCCTGCTCATCACGAAGATCAAGACCGGTACGGGGATCTTCCGCACCCTCTTCTACCTGCCCTACCTGGCCCCGCCGGTCGCCGCGACCATGGCGTTCGCGTTCCTGCTCAACCCGGGCACGGGCCCGGTCAACTCGATCCTGGAGAAGGCGGGCCTCCCGGCGCCGGGCTGGTTCAACGACCCCACCTGGTCCAAGCCCGCCCTGGCCCTGCTCGCGCTGTGGGGCGTCGGCGACCTCATGGTCATCTTCATGGCCGCCCTGCTCGACGTGCCGACGGAGCAGTACGAGGCGGCCGAGCTGGACGGCGCGTCGGCGTGGCAGCGCTTCCGGTACGTGACGCTGCCGAACATCTCGCCGATCATCATGTTCGCCGTCGTCACGGGCGTCATCCAGACGATGCAGTACTACACCCAGCCCCTGATCGCCGGAAAGGTCGCCTCGGGCGTGATCCAGGGCGCGGGCACCCAGTTCGAGCCCGGCTACCCCGACAAGTCCACGCTCACCCTCCCCCAGCTCGTCTACAACCTCGGCTTCCAGCGCTTCGACTACGGCTCCGCGTGTGTCGTCGCCCTCGTCCTCTTCGCCCTGTCGATGGTGTTCACCGCGTTCCTGATGCGGCGCCGGGGCGGTCTCATCCAGGCAGGTGACTGACCATGGCCCACGTACTGGACAAGCCGGTGGAGTTGACGGCGCCCGCCACGGCCGCCGCGCGCAGCGCCCGTCGCCGGGCGCTGCTGGAGTGGGTCGCGGTGCACTCCCTCGGCGTCGCCGCCGCGCTGTTCTTCACGCTGCCCTTCGTCTTCGTGTTCCTCACCTCGCTGATGAGCGACAGCCAGGCCCTCGGCCGGGACCTGGTACCGCACACCTGGGAGTGGGGCAACTACCGGCAGGTCTTCGACACGCCGGGCTTCCTGACCTGGTGGAAGAACACGCTGATCTACGCCGGTCTCGGCACCGTGCTGACCGTGGTGTCGTCGATCCCGGTGGCGTACGCGCTCGCCAAGTTCCGCTTCCGGGGCCGCAACCTGTCGCTCATGCTGGTGATCTCGATGATGATGCTGCCCCCGCAGGTGGTCATCATCCCGATGTACCTCTTCTGGGCGAAGCAGTTGGACCTGTCCGGCACGCTGTGGCCGCTGATCATCCCGATGGCGTTCGGCGACGCGTTCTCGATCTTCCTGCTCCGCCAGTTCCTCATGACGATCCCGAACGAGTACGTGGACGCGGCGAAGGTGGACGGCTGCGGGGACCTCAGGACGCTCGTGAAAGTCGTCCTGCCGATGGCGAAGCCGGGCATCGCGGCCGTCGCCCTCTTCCAGTTCTTCTACGCCTGGAACGACTACTTCGGCCCCCAGATCTACGCGTCCGAGAACCCCGGCGCCTGGACGCTGTCCTACGGCCTGGAGTCCTTCAAGGGCGCCCACCACACCGACTGGAACCTCACCATGGCCGCGACCGTGCTGGTCATGGCCCCCGTGATCCTCGTGTTCTTCTTCGCCCAGAAGGCGTTCGTCGAGGGCGTCACGCTCACCGGAGTGAAGGGTTAACCCGGATATGAAACTCACCGTGGTCGGCGGCGGCTCGACCTACACCCCCGAACTCATCGACGGCTTCGCCCGTCTGCGGGACACCCTGCCCATCGAGGAGCTGGTCCTCGTCGACCCGGCGGCGGAGCGGCTGGAGCTGGTCGGCGGGCTGGCCCGCCGGATCTTCGCCAAGCAGGGGCACGACGGGCGGATCGTCACGACCTCCGATCTGGACGCGGGCGTCGACGGCGCCGACGCCGTGCTGCTCCAGCTGCGCGTCGGCGGCCAGGCGGCCCGCGCGCAGGACGAGACCTGGCCGCTGGAGTGCGGCTGCGTCGGCCAGGAGACCACCGGCGCGGGCGGGCTGGCCAAGGCGCTGCGCACGGTCCCGGTGGTGCTGGACATCGCCGAACGGGTCCGCCGCGCCAACCCCCGCGCGTGGCTCATCGACTTCACCAACCCGGTCGGCATCGTCACCCGCGCCCTGCTCCAGGCCGGGCACCGGGCGGTCGGGCTGTGCAACGTGGCGATCGGCTTCCAGCGCACGTTCGCGAACCTGCTGGGCGTCGCCCCGGCCGACGTCCACCTGGGTCACGTGGGCCTGAACCACCTCACCTGGGAGACGGCCGTCCGGCTCGGCGGCCCGGAGGGCGAGAACGTCCTGCCCAGGCTGCTGGCCGAGCACGGTGAGGCGATCTGCGACGACGTCCGCCTGCCCCGCCCGCTCCTGGACCGCCTCGGCGTGGTCCCGTCCTACTACCTGCGCTACTACTACGCCCACGACGAGGTCGTCGGCGAACTGCGCACGAAGCCGTCGCGGGCCTCCGAAGTGGCGGCAATGGAGCGGGAGTTGCTGACGATGTACGGCGACCCGGCCCTGGACGAGAAGCCCGCGCTGCTCGCCAGGCGGGGCGGCGCCTTCTACTCGGAGGCGGCCGTGGACCTCGCGGCGGGGCTGCTCGGCGGGGGAGGCAGCCCGTACCAGGTGGTGAACACCCTCAACAAGGGCACGCTGCCGTTCCTGCCGGACGACGCCGTGATCGAGGTCCAGGCGGCGGTCGGCCCGCACGGCACGGCCCCGCTGCCGGTGCCGGACCTGGACCCGCTCTTCGCCGGGCTGGTCGCGAACGTGACGGCGTACGAGGAGCTGGCCCTTCAGGCGGCGCTGCGCGGCGGCCGCGACCGGGTCTTCCGGGCGCTGCTCGCCCACCCGCTGATCGGCCAGTACGCGTATGCCGAGACCCTCACCGACCAGCTGATCGCACACAACCGGGAGCACCTCGCGTGGGCCTGACCGCAACCGAGACCCCGACCGTCCTCGCCATCGACGCGGGCAACAGCAAGACCGACGTGGCCGTGGTCACCGCCGCCGGGGAGGTCCTCGCCACCGCCCGGGGCGGCGGCTTCCGGCCGCCCGTGGTGGGCGTGCCGGCCGCGCTGGACGCGCTGGCCGACCCGGTCGGGCTGGCCTTCGCCGAGGCAGGCGTGAGCTCCGTCGCGCATGTCTCGGCGTGCCTCGCCAACGCCGATCTCCCGGTGGAGGAGGCGCAGTTGGCGGCCGCGCTGCGGGCGCGCGGGTGGGGGGCGACGGTGGAGGTCCGCAACGACACCTTCGCGATCCTGCGGGCGGGCGTGGCCGAGCCCCGGGGCGTCGCGGTGGTGTGCGGCGCCGGCATCAACTGCGTCGGCATGCGCGCCGACGGCCGTACCGCCCGCTTCCCGGCCATCGGCCGGATCTCCGGTGACTGGGGCGGGGGGTGGGCCCTGGCCGAGGAGGCCCTGTGGCACGCGGCCCGCGCGGAGGACGGCCGGGGCGGGGCGACGGCCCTGGCCCGCACGCTCCCCGCCCACTTCGGCCTGCCGACGATGTACGCGCTCATCGAGGCCCTGCACCTGGACCGGCTCGACGACGACCGCCGGCACGAGCTGACCCCGGTGCTGTTCGCGACGGCCGCCGAGGGCGACCCGGTGGCCCGCGCGATCGTCACCCGGCTCGCCGAGGAGGTGACGGTGCTGGCGACCGTGGCCCTGACCCGTCTGGACCTCCTCGGCGAGCAGACCCCGGTGCTGCTCGGCGGCGGCGTCCTCAGGGCCGGTCACGCCCTGCTGGACGACGGCATCCGCGACCTGCTGTCCGCCCGCGCCCCCAAGGCCGACGTCCGGGTCGTGACGGCGAGCCCGGTGCTGGGCGCGGCCCTGCTGGGACTGGACCGGCTGGGGGCGGACGCGCGGGCCCAGGAGCGGGCACGGACCTACTGGGAGTCGTGACCGGCTCCACCCGGCGGAACCTCCACCCGAAGGAACCGAACAGCTGCACAGGGCGTGTTCATAGTGGGCGCACTCCCCTGTTCATGTGGGGCACACTGCGATCCAATCAAGATCCAGTGAAGGCCGGTGCGGATGCCGGTGCGTGCCGCGATACTGGGCGGCGACGAAGGACCCTGGGGGAGGTCGAGTGACACACCCGCCGAGAAGCAGCACGGCGCCGCCACCGGTGGGCCCCGGCATGCCCGCCGCCGCCCCGGGCGTTCCCCCGCAGCCCGGCCGGCCCGCGCCCGGCTCGCCCGCCACGCCCGCCCGGCGCACCGCCTTCGCCGAGGGCGTCGACCGGGTGCGCGCCGCGGCCACCACCGAGCCGGGCCGGCTGCGGATCATCGGGGCCGTACTGGCGCTGCTGGTCGTGGCGTTCGGGGCGAGCGCCGCCTGGCAGGCCGACACGCGCTCGGCCGCCGCCGACGACGTGCTGCACCGCAGCCAGCCGCTCAGCTCGGGCGCGGCCGACATCTACCGGTCGCTCGCCGACGCCAACACCGCCGCCTCCAGCGGGTTCCTGGCGGGCGGCCAGGAGACGCCGCAGTCCCGCACGCGGTACGAGAACGACATCAGCACGGCCGCGAAGGGCCTGGTGACGGCCGCCGCGAACGCCGAACCCGGCTCGGCCTCCGAGGCCACGATCGCCCGGCTGAACGGGCTGCTGCCCGAGTACAAGGGGCTCGTGGAGCGGGCCCGGACCTACAACCGGCAGGGCTATCCGGTCGGCGGCGCGTATCTGCGCTACGCCAACGAGAAGATGCAGCAGGAGATGCTCCCGGCGGCGGAGGACCTCTACACCACGGAGAACGCCCGGCTGGACGCCGACTACGGCGACGCGTCGCCGTACCCCTGGCTCGCGATCGGGCTCGGCGTGCTCGCCCTGGCCGGGCTCGGCTGGGCCCAGCACCGCACCTACCGGCGCACCAACCGCGTCCTCAACCACGGCCTGGTCGCGGCCTCCGCCGCCACCGCCGTCGCCCTGCTGTGGCTGGTCGTCGGGCACGCGGTGGCCCGCGCCGAGCTGAACGGCTCCTACGACCACGGGATCCGCTCGCTGACCGTGCTGCACGACGCCCGGATCGCCTCCCTGAAGGCGCGCGGCAACGAGAACCTGAGCCTGGTGGCGCGCGGCGCCGAGACCCTCACGGTGAACGGACAGCAGTACGACGCCTACTACTACGACTTCGACAAGGACATGGCCGCCCTCGGCAAGGGCCTGACCCGGGCGGCGCAGCTCGCCGACGACCGGGGCGGCAGCGCCCCGGTGCAGACGGCCGAGAGCAACATGGCGGTGTGGAAGCAGCGCCACGGCGCGGTCCGCGACGACGACGAGAACGGCAACTACCAGCAGGCGCTGGACAAGGTCATCGGCGCCAAGGGCACCACCGGCGAGTGCTTCGACGGCGTCGACACCTCGCTCGCCCGGGCCATCGACCACGAGCAGGGCGAGTTCCAGCGGGCCGCCGCCGACGGCCGGGGCGCCCTGGCACCGCTGCCGGCGGGCGCGGCCGTCCTCGCGCTGATCGGCGCGGCCGGTGCGGTGGCCGGCGTCGGGCGCAGACTCTCGGAGTACCGGTGACAGGGGGCGGGACGATGTACGCGAGCCGTGTACGGGCCGCCCTGCGGGGCTGGGGCGGGGTCGGCGCGATGGCGGTGCTGTGCGCGCTGGCGCTGGGCTTCGTCCTGCTGCTGCCGTGCACCCAGCGGGCGCCGCGGCAGACGCAGCACGCCGGTCCGTCCGTGGCCCACGGCATCCAGGCCGACGCCGGGTCGTGCGCGGACTCCGGGGCGCAGGACCGGACCCTGTCGCCGTCCGGCGCGGACGGGCCGACGATCGACGCGATCAAGGCCCGTACCGGCGAGCGGCGCAAGCTGATCGTCGGCGTCGACCAGAACAGCTACCGCTGGGGCTACCGCAATCCGAACACCGAGGGCGCGGAGCTGGAGGGCTTCGACATCGACCTGGTGCACCGGATCGCGCAGGACATCCTCGGCGACCCGGACGCCGTGCAGTTCAAGGCGATCCCGACCAACCAGCGGATCTCCGCGATCCAGGACGGGCGGGTCGACATGGTCGTGCGCACCATGACGATCACGTGCGAGCGGCTGGGACAGGTCGCGTTCTCCGCGCCCTACTTCAAGACCGGCCAGCAGGTCCTCGCGCCCAAGTCGTCGTCCGTCACCGGCTACAACTCCTCCCTGGCCCACAAGAAGGTGTGCACGGCGTCGGGTTCGACGGCGTACACCAAGCTGTCCGACGACAGGAAGTCCGGCGCCCTGCCCGCCTCCACCGACATCTCCACCACCGTCCCGAACCAGCTGGACTGCCTGGTCCGGCTGCAACTGGGCGAGGTGGACGCGGTGGTGACCGACGGCGCCCTCGCCGCCAGCCAGGCCGCGCAGGACCCGACGGTCGAGCTCAAGGGCGCGCCGTTCACGACCGAGTACTACGGAGTGGCGATGAAGAAGGACGCGGGCGATCTGGTGCGCCGGGTCAACCGCGTGCTCGTGGACTACCGCGCGAACGGCTGGCAGAACTCGTACGACACCTGGCTGTCGGCGACACTGGGTAAGGACTCGACGGCGTCGAAACCGCCCGCACCGCGCTACCTGCGCACCAGTTGACCCTGTTCGCCCCCCTACCCGACTTGGACCCCACAGCAGCGAGAGGTGATCGATGGGCGTCACGGACCCCGCCGGGCCGGTGATGGACCGGGACGAGGTGGACCGTGCGCTGGCGCGGCTCGGCCAGGAGCACGAGGCGATCGAGACCTCGCTGCTGGCCTTGCAGGACCACGCGGGCCGCAGACTCCTGGAGGGCGCCGAGCTGACCGGTGTCACGAAGGAGCGCTGGCAGGGCGCCGAGGACCGGATCACCCGGCTGTGGACGTACTTCGACGCCTACGCGGCCGCGCTGCGCTCCGCCCGTGACATCCGCGCCCGGCGCCGCTGGTCCAGCCGGGAGGACCTGGCCGAGCTGACCGAGCTGCTGCGCGGCGAGGGGGTGACGGTCGCCGGACAGGACAGGCTGAGCGAGTCCTTCTCGCTGGCCGCCCTGGTGGACCGGATGAACGAGCTGTACGCGACGAGCCTCGACCTGGTCGTCGCCGCCGACGCGGTGTGGTCGGCGCTGCCCGCCCGGATCGATTTACTCGCCGCCGAGCTCCGGCGCACCCGCGAGCTGGCGCACTCCGTGGGCGTGCGCCCCGGCGAGCATCCGGCGGGCGACGACCTGGAGCGGATCACGCGCACGCTGACGAAGCTGCGCGAGGACGTCGTCTCCGACCCGCTCGCGTTCTGGGTTCCGGCCGAGGGCAGTTCGGCGCCCGGCGGCGGCCGTCCGGACACCACGGTGTACGACCGTGAGGCGCGCGCCCTGGAGGACGTGCGCCGGGAGATCGACGCCGTGCTGACGGTCCGGCAGGACGCCGAGCAGCGGCTGATCCGGCTGCGGGACGTGCTCTCGCGCGCCGACCGCACGCTCGCCGAGGCCCGCACGGCGCGCGGCGAGGTGCTGGCGAAGATCGCGGCGACCGAGGTGCCGGTGGTCAGCGGCCCGCCGACGGTGCTCCAGGAGCAGTTGGCGGCGGCCGCCGAGTACCGCAGGCAGGCGCAGTGGCACCGGCTCTCCCCGCTGCTGGAGTCGCTGGAGGAGAAGGCCGAGGACGAACTGCTGCGCGCCCGCGAGTCGTTGACGGCGGTCACCGCGCCGCTCGCGGTCCGCGCCGAGCTGCGCGGCCGCCTCGACGCCTACAAGGCGAAGGTGGCCCGGCACGGGCTGGCCGAGGACCCGTTCCTCATCGAGCGGTACGACGCGGCCCGCCGGATGCTGTGGAGCGCGCCCTGCGACCTGCGGGTCGCCGAACAGGCCGTGCTGCGCTACCAGCGGCTGGCCGCCGATCTGCTGGGCGGGCCGGGCGCACCGCGGGACCGGGAGGGGGACCAGTCATGAGTCAGCCGGGACAGAGCTGTCAGCGGCCGGGCTGCGAGGGGTCGTACGACGACGTCGGCGGCGGCGAGCTGTACTGCGATACCTGCGGGCTCGCACCGGTCGTCTCCGCGAGCGGGATGGTCGGCTCGACGCCCACCGGGGTCACCAAGGGCGCGGTGGAGAGCGGCAGTTCGCGTTCGTCGTCCCGGTCGTCCCAGTCGTCGAAGTCTCGTCGCTCCGTGTCCGGGCGGCTGTCGCGGACCTCGTCGGGCCGCTCCACCGGCCGCTCGGTGTCGGTGCGCAGCTCCGGTTCCTCGTCGGGGACGCCCACGCGCGGGCGGCTCGGCGCCGGACTGGTCAGCGTGCCGCAGGTGCCGCGCCCCGACCCGCGCGCGATGGTGCTGGACAACCCGGAGGTGCCCGAGCGCAAGCGGTTCTGCTCGCGGGCCGACTGCGGGGTGCCGGTCGGGCGGGCCCGGGGCGATCGGCCGGGCCGCACGGAAGGTTTCTGCACCAAGTGCGGGCACCCGTACTCCTTCGTGCCGAAGCTGAAGGCCGGGGACGTGGTGCACGGCCAGTACGAGGTCGCGGGCTGTCTCGCGCACGGCGGCCTCGGCTGGATCTACCTCGCCGTGGACCGGGCGGTGTCCGACCGCTGGGTGGTGCTCAAGGGCCTGCTGGACACCGGCGACCAGGACGCGATGGCGGCGGCGATCTCCGAGCGGCGCTTCCTCGCGGAGATCGAGCACGCCAACATCGTGCGGATCTACAACTTCGTCGAGCACCTCGACCAGCGCACCGGCTCCCTCGACGGCTACATCGTCATGGAGTACGTCGGCGGCAAGTCCCTGAAGGAGATCGCCAACGCCCGCCGCACCCCGCAGGGCCGCCGCGACCCCCTGCCGGTGGAACAGGCCTGCGCCTACGGCATCGAGGCCCTCGAAGCCCTCGGCCATCTGCACAGCCGCCACCTCCTGTACTGCGACTTCAAGGTCGACAACGCCATCCAGTCCGAGGACCAGCTCAAGCTGATCGACATGGGCGCGGTGCGCAGGATGGACGACGAGGAGTCGGCCATCTACGGCACGGTCGGCTACCAGGCGCCGGAGGTCGCCGAGGTCGGCCCGTCGGTCGCCTCCGACCTCTACACGGTCGGCCGCACCCTCGCCGTGCTCACCTTCGACTTCCAGGGCTACACGAACGTCTACGTCGACTCGCTGCCCGACCCGGAGACCATCGACGTCTTCCGCCGCTACGAGTCCTTCTACCGGCTCCTGGTCCGCGCCACCGACCCGGACCCGGCCCGCCGCTTCGGCTCCGCCCAGGAGATGGCCGAGCAGCTGACCGGGGTGCTGCGCGAGGTCGTCTCCCTCCAGACGGGCCAGGCACGGCCCGCGCTGTCGACCCTGTTCGGGCCCGAAGTGAAGGTCACCGACCGGGAGTTGTTCCCCCGGCTGGACGCGGACGTGTCCCGGCTGGGTGCGCGGCAGCCGCGCAAGGCCGCGCCGGCCGCCCCCGCGCTGCCCCCGGCCTCCCTGGTGAAGCCCGTCGACACGCCCGCCGGCGCGCTCGCGCTGCCGGTGCCGCTGGTCGATCCCGGTGACCCGAACGCCGGTTTCCTGGCGGGCCTCATGGCCTCCGCGCCCGCCGAACTGCTCGGCGCCCTCGACACGGCGCCGACGCAGACCGTGGAGACCCGGCTGCGCCGGATCCGCGCACTGCTGGAGAGCGGCGAGCGGCACAGCGCGCTGACGAGCCTCGCCACGCTGGACGAGGAGCGGCCGGACGACTGGCGGGTGGTCTGGTACCGGGGGCTGGCCGCGCTGGTCACCGGCGACTTCGAGGGCGCCGCGCTCGCCTTCGACGCGATCTACGACGCCTTCCCCGGCGAGGCCGCGCCCAAGCTGGCGCTCGGCCTGTGCGCGGAGGTGCTGGGCCAGCTGGACAACGCGGCCGAGTACTACCGGCTGGTGTGGGCGACCGACCCGAGTTTCGTCAGCGCCGCCTTCGGGCTCGCCCGGGTGCGGCTCGCGGCCGGGGACCGGCACGGCGCCGTGCGGACCCTGGAGTCGGTGCCGGAGTCCTCCATCCACTTCACGGCCGCCCGGGTCGCCGCCGTCCGGGCCCGTCTCAGACACCGCTCGGCGGGCGCGGGCGACGTACCGTTCCTGGACGACCTGACCGCCGCCGCCGGGCAGGTCGAGGCGCTCGACGCGTACGGGCTGGATCCGGCGCGGCGCGAGCAGTTGGCGGCGGAAGTCCTCGGCTCGGCGCTGGACTGGATACTCTCCGGAGGCCAGGGCACCGCGCCGGCCGCCGGCGGGCGGGTGCTGCTGGGCAGCGGTCTGGACGAGCGGGGCCTCCGCTTCGGCCTGGAGCGCGCCTACCGCACGCTGGCCCGGCTGGCGCCCGGCGGCGAGGAGAGGATCGAACTGGTGGAACGGGCCAACCGTTACCGCCCCCGGACGTGGGTGTAGTTGATGTCGCAGATGCCCCAGCAGGCCGCACTGTCGAAGTGCCCGAGCTGCGCGGAGCCCGTGGAGCCGGGTGACCACTTCTGCGGGGCGTGCGGGTACGACCTCTCCGTCGTACCGGCGCCGCCGCCGGACCAGCCGACGCTGACCATGACCGGCGCCGCCGAGGACGACACAGGCGCGGGGGACGGCGGTGACGGCGTGGCCTGGCCCACCCCCGAGCCGGCGGGCTCCGGCGCCCCGGACGCGGTGCATCTGCCGAGTGACCTGCCGGGCACGGACTCCGGTGACACGCCCCTGCACGAGCACGGCGGCGAGGAGGCGCGGCCCGGTTCCGGGGTGCGCTTCGACCGGCCCGCCGAACCCGAGGAGTACCCGTTGCAGGCGCCCGACCCGCGCGTGGCCGCCGAGGCCGCCGCGGAGGAGGAGCCGGAGCCCGCGCAGGTGTGCGTGGCCTGCCGGGCGGGCCGGGTGGACAGCGACGGCTACTGCGAGAACTGCGGGCACGCCCAGCCCCGCGAACGCGACCACGTGGAGCGGGAGTCGGGCCCGATCGCCGCCGTCAGCGACCGCGGCCTGCGCCACCACCGCAACGAGGACGCCTTCTCCGTCGGCCGCACCGCGCTGCCCGACGGCACCCCGGCCGGCGTCGCGATCGTCTGCGACGGCGTCTCCTCGGCCACCCGGCCCGACGACGCCTCGCTGGCCGCCGCCGAGACGGCCGGGGACCTGCTGCTGGCCGCCCTGCCGCGCGGCACGCATCCGCAGGCGGCCATGCACGAGGCGATCGTCGCGGCCGCGCAGGCCGTCGACGCGCTCGCCGAGGAGCCGGCCACGGCCCGCGAGCACGCCCCGCACCAGAACGCGCCGGCCTGCACGATCGTCGGCGCGGTGGTCACCCCCGGGCTGCTGGTGGTCGGCTGGGTCGGCGACAGCCGCGCCTACTGGGTGCCGGACGACCGCAGCGCGCCCCCGGCCCGGCTCACCGAGGACGACTCCTGGGCCGCGCAGATGGTCGCCGCGGGCCTGATGAGCGAGGCCGAGGCGTACGCCGACGAGCGCGCCCACGCGATCACCGGATGGCTCGGCGCGGACGCCTACGAGCTGGAGCCGCACACCGCGTCCTTCAAGCCGGACCGGCCCGGTGTCGTCATCGTGTGCACCGACGGCCTGTGGAACTACGCCGAGACGGCCGGGGAGATGGCCGAGGCCGTGCCCGCGGACGCGGCCGAACGCCCGCTGCACAGCGCCCGGGTGCTGGTCGGCCACGCCCTGGACGGCGGGGGCCACGACAACGTAACAGTGGCCGTCGTACCGTTCCCGGCACCGGCCCAGGGGGCAGGATCGGCCTGAGGCCACGGGCCTGGGGCCACGGGCCGGAGGGGACCGGCCCGTTCACAGCCATCGCCCTGCGTCAGCAGGGCGTTCAAGGGGGATTTGAGTACGTATGGCCAATTTCTCGAAGTCGAACGTGCCGCAGTTCTCCATGGACGTCTACCAGAACGAATACCTGCCGGAGGGCGGCCGCGAGGTCAACGCGATCGTCACCGTGACCGCGACCGGCGGCGGCACGGTCGGCAGCGCCGCGGCAGCGGCGTACCCGCACGGCCGCGGCCCGTCCGCCGCCGTGGCGCTCATGGTCGACTGCTCCGGCTCCATGGACTATCCGCCGACCAAGATGCGGGGCGCCCGCGACGCCACGGCCGCCGCGATCGACACGCTGCGCGACGGCACGCACTTCGCGGTGATCGGCGGCACGCATGTCGCACAGGAGGTCTATCCGGGCGGCGGGCGGCTCGCGGTGGCCGACCGCGCCACCCGCGAGCAGGCCAAGCAGGCGCTGCGCAGGCTGAGCGCGGGCGGCGGTACGGCGATCGGCAGCTGGCTGCGGCTGGCCGACCGGCTGCTGAACTCGGCGGACGTCACCATCCGGCACGGCATCCTGCTCACCGACGGCCGCAACGAACACGAGTCTCCCGAGGACCTGCGGGCGACCCTGGAGGCCTGCGCGGGGCGGTTCACCTGTGACGCGCGGGGCGTGGGCACCGACTGGGAAGTGAAAGAAGTCACAGGGATCGCCTCCGCGCTCCTCGGCGGCGCCGACATCGTCGCCGATCCGGCGCATCTGGCCGCCGACTTCACGCGGATGATGGAGACGGCGATGGGCAAGGAGGTCGCCGACGTCTGTCTGCGGGTGTGGACGCCGGTCGGCACGACCATCCGGTTCGTCAAGCAAGTCGCGCCCGCCGTCGAGGACTTGACCGCCCGCCGCACCGAGGCGGGGCCGCGCGCCGGGGACTATCCGACCGGCTCCTGGGGCGACGAGTCCCGCGACTACCACCTGTGTGTCGAGGTCCCGGCGGCAGGCCTCGGCCAGGAGATGCTCGCCGCCCGGGTCTCGCTGGTCGTGCCACAAGGGGACAGTTCGGTACAGAGCCTCGGGGCACAGGGCCTCGTCCGGGCGGTGTGGACCGACGACATGACGGCCTCCACCTCGATCAACCCCCAAGTCGCCCACTACACCGGGCAGGCCGAACTGGCACACGTCATTCAAAAGGGCCTCGATCTC
Source organism: Streptomyces sp. NPDC025793 (assembly GCF_055558375.1). Taxonomy (NCBI): domain Bacteria; kingdom Bacillati; phylum Actinomycetota; class Actinomycetes; order Kitasatosporales; family Streptomycetaceae; genus Streptomyces; species Streptomyces sp. NPDC025793. Next base: position 135,256 of record NZ_JBVHMR010000008.1, read on the forward strand.
CGCAAAGCGGGCGATTTCGATGGCGCAACGGCCAAACTGGGGCGTGCCGTTCAGCTCGCCAGCATCTCCGGAAACGCGGATACTGCGAAACTGCTTGCGAAGGTGGTGGACGTGGTCGACGCCGCGACAGGTACTGTGCGGTTGAAGACGAGGGTGGCCGAGGCCGACGAGATGACTCTGGAAACCCGGTCCACAAAGACTGTTCGTGTAAAGAAGTAGCCCTGGAAACGTAGGAGAAGGGGAAGCGCCGACATGCCGACCTGCCCGAACGGACACCAGTCGGGTTCCGACGACTGGTGCGAGGTCTGCGGTCACCGCATGGCCGGTGCCGTACCTCCGCCCCCGCCGCCCCCGCCCGCCGGCGGCTACGGCTTCCCGCCGCCGCAGGGCGGCCCGGCCGGCGGCCGGCCACCGGCCGCGGCGGCCCCGGAGCCCGAGCTGTGCCCGCAGTGCCGTACGCCCCGCGAGGGCGGCGCGCCCTTCTGCGAGGAGTGCCGGTGGAACTTCCTCACCAACACGGCCACCTCGTACACCCCGGCCGCCCCGCGCCCGCCCCAGCCCCGCTTCGACCCGCCGAGCGCGACGTACGGCGGCGGTGACGGGTACGAGTACCAGGGCTCGCGGCCCTCGCAGGTGAACCGGCCCGCCGAGCCGATCCCGTCGTTCGGCAGCGAGCCGTCGGGACCGACGCCGTTCGGCGGCGAGCGCACGCCGCCCGGCCCGCCGAGGACTCCCGGCCCGCCCGGCCCGCCCGCGTTCGGCGGCGCACAGCTTCCGGGCCAGAGCCAGGGGCCGGGCCAGGGCCAGGGTCCGGCCGGTCCTCCCGGGTTCGGTGCCGGTCCCGGTCAGGTGCCGGGTCAGCGTCCCGGCGGACAAGGCGGCCCGGCTGGTCCGTCCGGCTTCGGCGCCGGCCCGGGTCAGGGCCCGGGCGGTCCCGGAGGCCCCGGTGGCCTCGGGGGTGCGCCGTCGTTCGGCGGTGGTCCCTCCGTTCCCGGTGCCCCCACTCCTCCCGGCGGCCCCTCGGGCTTCGGCGCCGACCCCTCGCGTCCGGTGCCCCCGCCGCCCGGTCCGACCCCGCCCGCCGCTCCCGGCGGCGCCCCGCAGGCGTTCCAGCAGTCCGGTCCGCCCGCCCCGCCCGCGTTCCCGGGCGAGACCGCCCGGCCCCCGGCCGGCGGCCCGCCCGGCGGCGGCCCCTCCTTCGGCGGCGGTGAGGACGACTGGGTGCTCTCCCCGCCGTCGTCCGCCGGTCCGGCCGGACCGGGACACGGTTCGGCTCCCGGCGGCCCCGGCGGCGGTTACGGCTACCCGCAGCCCGGCTCCCAGCCGCCCGCGCCCGGCGCCGGTTTCCCGCCGGCCGCCGGTCCGGCGACCTGGACGGCGACCATCGGTCCGGACCGCGAGTACTTCATGGCGATGATGCAGCGCTCGGGCCCCGAGGCCGCGGGGCTCAACCTGCCCGCGTACTCGCCCGAGCAGCAGCGCACGCTCAGTGGCAACCAGGTCACCATCGGCCGCCGCCGGCACTCCACCGGCGACACCCCCGACATCGACCTCGCGGTGCCCCCGGAGGACCCGGGCGTCTCGCACCAGCACGCGGTGCTGGTGCAGCAGCCGGACGGCACCTGGGCGGTCGTCGACCAGAACTCGACGAACGGCACCACGGTCAACCTCTCCGAGGAGCCGATCCAGCCGTTCGTGCCGGTCCCGTTGCAGGACGGCGACCGGGTGCACGTGGGCGCCTGGACGACGATCACCGTCCGCCGCGGCTGAGCCGGGCCAGCCGGGGCCGTGTCACGGCAGGGGCCAGCCGTACGGCCCTCGCGGGTCGTCCAGCCACGCCCAGGTGCGCTCGGCGCCGACCGTGACGCCGTAGCGCTCGCGCCCGGGCATGCCCTCGCGCTCCCACAGCGCGCAGGCCTCCCGCGGCTCCAGCACGCACCGGGTCAGGGCGAGCAGGAAGCGGAACGTGTCCTGCTCGCGGACCCGGCCCGGCAGCCCGGCGAGCGACGACTCCCGCGACTGTGCCCGCCGCCCGCCGCGCAGCGGTACGAAGGAGACGGCCGACGGCAGGAAACGGCCCTCGGCGTGGGCGCGGTCCCGGACCGTGAGGGTCAGCAGCCCGGTGGCCAGCGGGGTCAGGACGCGGGCGCCGGGGCGGCACTGGGCGAGCCAGGCGCGCGGGACCGTGGGCAGCGCGCAGGTGGCGATGATCCGGTCGAAGGGGGCGCGTTCGGGCACGCCGCGCGCGCCGTCGCCGGTGGCCACGAACGGACGGTGCCCGGCCGCCGCCAGATGCCGGCGGGCCGATTCGGCGATCTCCGGTTCCAGGTCGATCGTGGTGACGAGGTCGTCGTCGCCGAGCCGGTGGGCCAGCAGGGCCGCGTTGTAGCCGGTGCCGGCGCCCACCTCCAGCACCCGGTTCCCGTCCGCGACGCGCAGCGCGGCCAGCATCCGGGCCATCAGGGAGGGCCGGCTGCTGGAGGAGACCAGTTCGCCGTCGCGCAGCCGGGTGGCGAGCGGGGCGTCCGCGTAGGCGCCGCGCAGCCACTCCTCGCGGGCTCGCGGGTCGGGGCTCTCGCCCCAGCGGCGCCGGTGACCGCCTCGTCCGGCGACGTAGTAGTACGGCACGAACAGATGCCGGGGCACGGCGGCGAACGCCTCCCGCCACACCGGGTCCTCGGCGAAGGCCCCGCCGGCGTCGATCTCCCGCACCAGCGCGGCCCGCGCGGCGGCGGCCGGAGCGGCGGTCTCGGTGTCGTACGCGCCCATGCGACCACAGTAGGTGCGCAGCCCCCCGGAGGTCCTAAGCCTTGAGTCCTGGGTCACCGGGTCTGAGACGATGTACGGGTGAATGAGATTCGGCGCGGCACGCTTCAGGAGCAGACCTTCTACGAGCAGGTCGGCGGGGAGGAGACCTTCCGTCGGCTCGTCCACCGTTTCTACGCGGGAGTCGCCGAGGACCCGCAGCTCCGGGCGATGTACCCGGAGGAGGACCTGGGCCCCGCCGAGGAGCGCCTCACGCTGTTCCTGATGCAGTACTGGGGCGGCCCCACGACGTACAGCGCGAACCGCGGCCACCCCCGGCTGCGCATGCGGCACGCGCCGTTCCAGGTGGACCGCGCGGCGCACGACGCGTGGCTGCGGCACATGCGGGTGGCCGTCGACGAGCTCGGGCTGTCCGAGGAGCACGAGCGGACGCTGTGGAACTACCTGACGTACGCCGCCCAGTCGATGGTCAACACCCCGGACTGAGCCCGCTGGTTCCGTGGGATCAGCGGACGCTGACGCCGAGCGGGCCGAGCCCGGCCCTGCGGACGGCGACGGAGCCGTACGGCGTACGCAGCCGCAGCCACGCCCCGGACGAGAACAGCCCGGTGTCGGCGGCCTCGGTGCCCGGCCGCAGGAAGCCCAGGGACTGGGCGGCGTGCACCGCCCGCACCGGGAGGCCGGCCGGGCCGATCTCCCGGGACCAGATGTCCCGCCCGATCCGGTCCAGCTCCGCGCGGGTACGCCCCTCGGGCCCCAACTCCTCGGTACGGGACCGGAATTCGCTGACCGCGGCGGCGACGGTCGCCCGCAGCGCGTCCGGGACGGGCAGCCCCGGCTCGGGCCGCCAGCCGCCGCGCGGCGGCAGCACCCCGGCCCACGGCGGACCGGTGACCGCGGCCGGTACGGCGGCGGTGGCCGCGCGCTCGTCCACGGACTCCAGCAGCTCACCGGCGGAGACGGTCACGTCGAGGGTGACCTCCAGCCCGTCCTCGTACGGCTTCGCCAGCCGCACCGCGCGCACGGCCAGCACCTCGAAGGACGGGGGGCGGCCGAAGACGGCGAGTGCCGTGCCGGCCGCCTGGAGGCGCACCGCGGCTCCACGGTCGTAGTGGAGCAGCCGGGAGAGGAAGGCGGCGAGGTCCGCCGCCTCCGTCTCGTCGGCGAGGTGCAGCACGTTCATGCCGCGACGGCCTCCCCGCCATCACCTGTCTCGTCCGTGTCGTCCGTGTACTTCTTCAGGAACTCGCGCTCCTGTGGGGTGATCCGGCGCGGAGCCTGGTTCTCGAAGTCGAACGGGACGATCACGGTCGAGGCCTGGACGTAGACCGCGTCCGCGTCCTTCACCTCGTAGGCGACGGTGAAGGACGCGGCCCGGATGTGCGTGACCCACAGCTCGATGTCCACCGGCGTGGGCCGGTGGACGAGCTGGCGGCGGTAGTCGATCTCATGGCGTGCCACCACCGACCCGTCCTTCGACTCGTCGCCCCGGCGGGACATGAAGTCGATGCGGGCCTCCTCCAGGTAGCGGAGGAAGACGGCGTTGTTGACATGGCCGTAGGCGTCCATGTCCGACCAGCGCAGCGGGCAGCGGTAGATGTGCCGCAAGATCGATCAGCCCCGGGTCAGCTTCTTGTAGGTGGCACGGTGCGGACGCGCGGCGTCCGGGCCGAGCCGCTCGACCTTGTTCTTCTCGTACGACTCGAAGTTGCCCTCGAACCAGAACCACTTGGACTCGCCCTCGTAGGCGAGGATGTGGGTGGCGACCCGGTCCAGGAACCACCGGTCGTGGGAGACGACCACGGCGCAGCCGGGGAACTCCAGCAGCGCGTTCTCCAGGGAGGACAGGGTCTCCACGTCGAGGTCGTTGGTGGGCTCGTCGAGGAGCAGCAGGTTGCCGCCCTGCTTCAGGGTCAGCGCCAGGTTGAGCCGGTTGCGCTCACCGCCGGAGAGGACACCGGTCGGCTTCTGCTGGTCCGGGCCCTTGAACCCGAAGGCCGACACATACGCGCGGCTCGGCATCTCGACCTGGCCGACGTTGATGTAGTCGAGTCCGTCGGACACGACCTCCCACAGCGTCTTCTTGGGGTCGAGGTTCTCGCGGCTCTGGTCGACGTACGAGATCTTGACGGTCTCGCCGACCTTGATGTCGCCGGAGTCCGGGGTCTCCAGGCCCTGGATCATCTTGAACAGCGTGGTCTTGCCGGCGCCGTTCGGGCCGATCACACCGACGATGCCGTTGCGCGGCAGGGTGAAGGAGAGCCCGTCGACGAGCACCTTCTCCCCGAAGGCCTTGTTGAGCTTGTCGACCTCGACCACGATGTTGCCGAGCCGCGGGCCCGGCGGGATCTGGATCTCCTCGAAGTCCAGCTTCCGCATCTTGTCGGCCTCGGCGGCCATCTCCTCGTAGCGCGCGAGACGGGCCTTGGACTTGGCCTGACGCCCCTTGGCGTTCGACCGCACCCAGTCCAGCTCTTCCTTGAGCCGCTTCTGGCGCTTGGCGTCCTTCTGGCCCTCGACCTTGAGGCGGGTGGCCTTGGTCTCCAGGTACTTGGAGTAGTTGCCCTCGTAGCCGTGCAGGCGGCCGCGGTCGACCTCGCAGATCCAGCCCGCGACGTTGTCGAGGAAGTACCGGTCGTGGGTGACGGCCACGACGGTGCCGTCGTACTTGGCGAGGTGCTGCTCCAGCCAGTTCACCGACTCGGCGTCGAGGTGGTTGGTGGGCTCGTCGAGGAGCAGCAGGTCGGGCTGCTCCAGCAGCAGCTTGCAGAGCGCGACGCGGCGCTTCTCACCACCGGAGAGGTTGGTGACGGGCCAGTCGCCCGGGGGGCACCCGAGGGCGTCCATGGCCTGCTCCAGCTGGGCGTCGAGGTCCCAGGCGTTGGCGTGGTCGAGCTCCTCCTGGAGCTTGCCCATCTCGTCCATGAGGGCGTCGGTGTACTCGACCGCCATCTGCTCGGCGATCTCGTTGAACCGGTCGAGCTTGCCCTTGATCTCGGCGACACCGTCCTGGACGTTCTCCAGGACGGTCTTCGCCTCGTCGAGCGGGGGCTCCTGGAGCAGGATGCCGACGCTGTAGCCCGGCGTCAGGAAGGCGTCGCCGTTGGAGGGCTGCTCCAGCCCTGCCATGATCTTCAGCACGGTCGACTTACCGGCACCGTTCGGACCGACGACGCCGATCTTCGCCCCCGGCAGGAAGTTCAGGGTGACATCGTCGAGGATCACCTTGTCGCCGTGCGCCTTACGCGCCTTGCGCATGGTGTAAATGAACTCAGCCAAGAGAAACCGTCCGGCAGCTTGAAATCTGGCAGTGGGCAGATACAACCCATCTTGCCTGACTGCCAGCCCTGGGTGTTAACCCGTTTGATCCGGGTGCTCTGACCTGGGGTTTCTACGGTGACGACGGTAGCTCGTCTGTCACTGTCGGTCGCTGCCGAGTGGCCTCGGGCACCCTCGCACGGCCCAGGGACGGCCCGGGAAGCAGAGTCCCCTCGCCGCTCCGGGGCTACCGCGCCGCTGTGACAGGCACAGCAGAGCGCCCCATCCTCTTCCTCGACGTCGACGGTCCGTTCATCCCGTTCGGGGCGCCGTACGACCGCTGATGGCAGGTCCCCCGGCATCGCCCGTCGTGGGGACCGCTTTGCGTACGACCGACCAGAGAGTGCGGCCGTTCAGGCTGGTGGCGACGAGACCGAACCGATCGGCGTCCGCCACCGCTTCCAAGACCTCCCGCCATAAATCGGCGGACAGGAGCTGAGTAGCGTGCTCAACCGTATCCGCCGTGCCGTCTCGCTCACCAGAGCGCGGTACGGCCCCAAGGGCAGGCACCGCCGCCCCTTAACTCCTTCCCGACCACTGGCAGCCCCGGCCTTGCCTGCGTCCGCTGGCGCGTCGGCAGTCGCCCTGGGCCGGGCTACCGACACCGCGAACCATCGCCACCCGCTCAGGGGTGAGGAAAACGCGCTCGTCCGCCCGTACGCGCTGGCTTGGGAAGGACGAGTACGGCCGCGCCCGATGGTCGTCGCTTCCCATCTGCCGGCTGAAGCCCGGTCGGCCCTGGCGAGGGTCCGCTGATGCCTTCCCGTCAAAACAGCCCCACATCGAGGACGTCTCGGCTGCCTCCCACCGGTCGACCGCTTGCCGGATCGGTACGCACCGCGCTTGCGCGGAGTCCTCCCCCGCCCCGGCACCCGTCGACCTGCCGGTTGTCCACGGGACGTGCGACTGCCCATGTCACTCGACGTACGACCAGTCCACGACCAGGGAGGTGCAGCGGTGAACGCTCCTGTCCCCGGCGGCGCACTGGTATCCAACGTCGAGGTCACCACGACTACTGTTCAGTGCGGCGACATCATCCAGGTCGGCGGCCGGGCATGCCGTGTGGGCAACCTCTTCCAACTGCCCAACGGCGCCAAGCGACTCCTCTTCGAGTCGGGCGAGCTGCTGACCATGCACACGCGAACCCGGCTCGCCGCCGTGCGGGTATTGAGAAGGCGGTGATCGGGTCCATGGCCGCTCGCCATCACGACATCGCCGATGACCTCCGGCACCAGATCACGACCGGTCGCATCAAGCCCGGCGAACGCCTCCCGTCAGAGTCCGGACTGTCCAGCCGATACAAGGTCAGTACGACGACGCTGCGGAGCGCTCTCGCGGTGCTTCAGAGCGAAGGTCTCGTCGAGAAGATCCACGGCAAGGGGAACTTCGTTCGCCGCCCCCTCCGCAAGATCACATACATCGGCGGATGGGGCACGCTGGACCCGCCTGGCGGACAACATCGAGGCGGTGCAACTCGGGATGGCAGCCGAAAGCCGCGATCACCTCCTGGCGGCGACCGAGCCTCATCGCTTCCGTCCCGGGGCTTCTCTCCCTGCTGCGTCGTTTGCTGGCCAGAGCGATACGCCGCGCGCACCTGAGCCATCAGCTTGGGAAGCTGAGGTGATCTAGGGATCGCTGCCTCGCTGACCTGCGGCGAAGGTTGCCTACGCCAAGTGGGCGGGTCCGTTGATTCCCCGATGTTCCCCGTGGCTCCCCGCACGATTTGGCACGCGACTGGCACGGCCTCTTCGTGGACCATGAGCGCTGTGGCGGCTGAGGTCTCCAGCCTGGTCGAGACAGTGGGTTCCAGCAGATGAGGGGCATGTCCAGGATCTGCTCGTACCCCCGATAACGATCAAGACGCCGATTCATACAGGCTGCGCGGAGGCCTGTGAAGGCTGACGTGGGCTTGTGCGTCAAGCGTGTTTTGTTCGCCTGGTTGAGGAGCGCTGTCCGCGACGCGCCCCTTCCGCGTCACTCGTCTGCGCTGTCGGGGGCGACGGCGAGCAGCAGTCCGCCGAGGCTGGACGTGACACCAGTGCGGCGCGCTGTCGGTCCGTAAGCCCGACCGTATGTCGGAAGCGCGGCGCCACATTGCTGCCGGAGGGAAAGGGTGCCCCCCATGTCACAGCACACTGCGAGGGGGCCGGAGGCCACCTGGGCGGCCAGGCTGGCGGGAGCTCTGCTGTGCCTCGCGGTGGGCGCCATCCATGTCAAAGATCAAGGCGGCGTCACGACGACGAGGGACCCCCACTACATCGGTGTGGCCTATCACGTCCTGGAGATCGCTGCCGTCGTAGCTGCCGCGCTGCTTCTCGTCGGTCTCGTCCGACCGGGGTGGCTGCTGGCGGCCGGGGTCGCCGTGGGCCCCCTGCTGGGATACATCCTCTCCAGGGGCCCGGGACTGCCCGACTACAGCGACGACATCGGCAACTGGACGGAACCGCTCGGGCTGGTCAGTCTGGCCGTTGAAGGAGCCCTCCTGCTGCTGTCGGTGCCGCTCTTCGCGCAATGCCTGCGTCGGAGAAACTACTAGCACTGCGCCGAGCGACCTTGGTCAAGGCGGAGCGCCGGCCGACAGGGACGGTGCCCCCGCGAGGCCGAAGCTTTGAGGTCTGTGCCCATCCTTATCAGGTCGATCACGGGAAGCTGACGACACCGGCCAACTCGCTTCCGGCCCTCGTTGGGCGTCCGCTGAGAACCGGGTCTGACCGCCGCTGTCCCTGCCTGTCGGTGTCAGGCGCCAGGGCCCCTCTTGACACATCGGCCCGTCGCATCCGTGCAGCTTGTTCGGCCTTTCCATCACACCCGACGACGAGCGTTCGTAAGATCATCCGGTCATCGTGAGGTGTTCGAGGCTGGGGGACCAGATGGGGACAGGCGAGCAGTTTGTGACGATAGGGGCCGTCCTCGTTGGCGCGCTGTCTACCCATGTCACCAACCACCTGATGGAGCGGAGTAAGAATCGCTACCAACTCATGACTCGGTGGGACGACAAGAAGGTCGAGGCGTATGCGGCGTACATGGACGCAGTGAAGTGGCGCATCGCCGCCTGCGTCCGGGTGTACGAGGCCAAAGAAGGGTTGGCCGAAGAGCACAGGTCTGAGGAGGAGCTTCGCGCGGACCTATTTCAAGCGAGCCGACGATGGGGGTCTGCCTTCGAGCGGGTCATGCTCCTCGGCTGTGACGATGCGATCGAGGCCGGCCATGAACTGAACGTACTGCTCTCCGAGATCACTTGGCAGGCTACAGAGAAGATCACCGGGACCCTCAGCGAATGGCGGGAACGGCATCGCGCCGCGTTCCGAGCGATCAACACCTTCCATGAAGCGGCCCGACAAGATCTGGGCATCCAGGGGAAAGTCACCGGGGAGAAGCACCCGGAGCGCGACCTCTTGCTCCCACCCTCACGCGAGGCAGCAGACTGATCTTCCTCAACCCACCACTCACCCCGGCTCCCTTCCCGTCCGCCGTCGACCCACACACCGTGGAGCGGGCGTGGTTCCTGGCGTCCAGGTGGAGCGCGCCACTGTACGAACGACCTGGACGCCACGGACCGCGTCTGCTCGGCTCTGCCTGGGTCGACGGTGGACGGGATGGGAGCACCCCGCGCACGCCACTACGGACCCGCAGTCGGGAACGGCGCTCCCTCCCATCCCGGTGCCGGCCGATCCCCCGCCGGAGGCACTGTCCTGACCGTGGCCGCGATGTGCGGTGATCGACTCATGGCCCCGGCCCTGTCCACGCGTGGGCGCGCGTCGGCGCAGCGCGGGCGGAGCGGGCCGGAGGCAGGAGCGGCGCCCGCGGCGGAGCCGGGAGCGCGCCCGGCGGAGCGGAGCGCAGCCGGGTGCCTTGACGCCGGGGAGAACATCAAGGCCCTGAGTCTCTGCCTCGGCCACAGCGACCCAGGGTTCACCCTCCGCGTCTACACGCACCTCATGCCGTCCAGCGAGACCCGAACCCGGAAAGCCATCTCCGCGATGTACCGGACCGCCGGTCACGCTCATGACGGCCCGGAGACAGCCGAGGCTGCCTGAGTTGGCCCCTCATCGGCGGGAAACCTGCCGATGAGGGTCTTTGTGTCCTGACTCGGCGAACCCGCAATTGCCGAGCCAGGCCAAGAATCAGGCTCCGGCGATGGTCCGGCCCGGCATCGGCTCCGCGAGCGCGGCCCGCCAGGCCGGCGCGCCGAAGGGGTCGGCGAAGTACTGCGTCTCGTGCACCACGTGCTGGTCAGCGAATTCCATGATGCTGACCGAGTACGAAGGCACACCGTCATAGGTGATGACGCATTCACTCACCCACAGATTCGCATGGCCGGTGATCCGCTGGACGGTGAAGTGACGGTCGGCCGGATGTCCGCCGCGTTGCGTCAAGATCGTCGCTCGGCCCCGGAACCGCTCACCTGACTGCGGGTAGTCCAGAATTGCGTCTGTGGCGTAGATGGCGTGCTCGGCTTCGGTGTTCCCGCGTTCCGAGGCCCGCCAGTGCTCCTCAATCGCGGCCCTGGTCCGGGAGTCAGCATCCATGGCACCGTCCTTCCGTAGCGGTGCCAGCCTAGGCACTCCGGGCCGCAGCCAGGCTGGGGCCAGGCGGACATGAGCTGCGAAGTCCTCCCTTTGGCTGGATTGGGAAGGGCGGCCGACTTCCCTGGCAACGGCGTCGAGTCACCGTCACTCGCCCGTCATGCGCGCCGATCTCGGTCTCGGAAGCGTCGCGGGCGAGCCACCCGCGATCGGCCCCTGAAGCACCCCTCCCCGACCGACGGCCCAGGGACGGCCCAGGCCGCCTGACACGGCCCCTCATTGGCGACGAAACCGCTGGTGAGGGGCCTTTTCATGCCCTCCCCTGGCAAGGAACACCCCATCTTGCCTGACTGCCAGCCCTGGGTGTTAACCCGTTTGGTCCGGGGCTCTGACCTGGGATTTTACCGGCATCTGCCGATGGCGTGGCCGGGCGGGGCCGTGAGCGGCTAGCGGTCGGCCATCCGGTCCACCGCGTCCTTGGCCTCCTTCAGGTCGGCGCCGGTCATCTCGCGGTACGCCTTGATGGCCGCGACCTGCTTGCCCTCGCGCACCAGCGCCTCGACCCGATCTCGCTGCGCGCGCTCCTCGTCCGATTCCTCCAGTCCCAGCCGGTCGGCGACCAGAGCGAGCCGGCGCTCGATGCGCACCAGCCGCTTGTCCATGCCGGAGAGACGGCTCTGGACGGCCGCGATGCCGGCGAAGAGGCCCAGTACGAGGAAGAGTTCCACTATGTCCATGACAGACGATCCTAGATCGATCCGGGAAGCGGAGGGCGGCCGGCGACACACGGGACATCAGGGCATTACATAACGTATCCGCCGCATAGCATTGTGTGAGTAAGGGGTCGACGTCTTCGGAGCGCAGAAGGCGGGAGAAATGATCGGGCGAAGAGACCTGCTCAAGGCCGGGTCCGTCGGTGGGGCGGCCGCGCTCTTTCCGGCACCCGATGGGGCGGTGGCGCTGTCGGACGAATCCGCGGGGGCCCGGAGCGTCAAGAACGGCGGCGGGATCCTGGCTCCCGCCCTGGACCCCACGACCATCCCGAAATACGTCACGGAGCTGGTGATCCCGCCGGTGATACCGCAGGCTCGCCGCCCGAAGGGGCACGGCACCGGCACGATCGACACGTACGTCATCGGCGTGCGGCAGTTCGCCCAGCAGGTCCTGCCACCCCCCCTGCCGCCCACCACCGTGTGGGGATACGGCTCGCTGGAGGACGAAAGGACGTTCCACTACCCCTCGTTCACCATCGAGGCCACGGCCCACCGGCCTGTCCGCGTCACGTGGGTGAACGATCTCGTCGACGGTACGGGCCGGTTCCGCCCGCACGTACTGGCGGTCGATCCCACCCTGCACTGGGCGAACCCGCCGGGCGGCAGAACCGGGCGTGATTCCCGGCCGGTGTTCGCCTCGACGCCGGGGGTGTACACCGGTCCCGTGCCGATCGTCACTCATCTGCACGGCGGCCATTCCACCGAGGAGAGCGACGGCCACACGCAGGCGTGGTATCTGCCCCACGCGAACAACATCCCGTCCGGATTCGCCGCCGTGGGTTCGTTCTACGACGAGTTCCGCGAGGAGTCCGCCCGTGCGCACGGTGTGGCATGGGAGCCGGGCACCGCGACCTTCCAGTACGCCAACGACCAGCGGGCGACGACTCTCTGGTTCCATGATCACGCGCTGGGGATGACCCGGCTCAACGTCTACTCCGGACTCGCCGGGTTCTATCTGCTGCGCGACGGCGAGTGCGACCTGCCCGAGGGGGTCCTGCCCGGACCGGCTCCCGCCGCCGGTGATCCACCGGGCACCCGGTACCACGAGATCCCTCTGGCCATCCAGGACCGTTCCTTCCACTCGGACGGCTCGCTGTTCTACCCCGCGAGCCGGGAATTCTTCGACGGGTTCGCGGGGCCGTACCTCCCCACCACGGACGTGTCCCCCAGCTGGAACCCCGAGTTCTTCGCCGACACCATGGTGGTCAACGGCCGTACCTGGCCGAAGCTCACGGTCGAACCCCGTCGCTACAGGCTGCGCTTCCTCAACGGATGCAATGCCCGGTTCCTGATCCTGAAGATCGCGGACAGTCCGGCCGCCCGTCCGGCGCGTTCGGCCGTGCCGTTCTGGCAGATCGGCAACGAGGGCGGGTTCCTGCCCGCACCGGTACGGCTGGAGCGGCTGCTGCTGGCCAACGCGGAGCGGGCCGACGTCGTCGTCGACTTCACCGGGATCCCGGAAGGCACCGAGCTGTACCTCGTCAACGAGGGAGCGGACCAGCCCTTCGGACGGGGTGAGCCGGGAGTGGACTTCCCCGTGGCGGATCCGGCCACGACCGGGCAGGTGCTGAAGTTCGTGGTCGGCCCGCTGGTGGGCAGGGAAAGGAGCGTCCCGCCGGAGCGGCTCAGGCTGCCCGGGCGCGGGCCGCTCGGCCGGGCGAGCGTCACCCGTCGGCTGTCGCTCAACGAAGTGACCTCCAGCAGCCCCCTGGTGCCGCCGGACTCACCGGTCCACACCCTGCTCGGCACGCTCGACGCCGCCGGCGGTCCGGTGCTGCTCGGCTGGGCCGACCCGGTCACGGAGAACCCGAGGCTGAACGCGACCGAGATCTGGGAGCTGCACAACTTCACCGGAGACGCCCACCCGATCCACATCCACCAGGTGGCGTTCGAGGTGGTGAACCGGCAGCCCTTCAACGGATCACCGGTTCCGCCGGAGAGCTGGGAGTGCGGCTCCAAGGACACCGTGATCGCGTATCCGGGAGAAGTCACCCGGGTGAAGGCCCGGTTCGACATTCCTGGTCGCTTCGTCTGGCACTGCCACCTCGCCGAACACGAGGACAACGAGATGATGCGGCCGTTCCGCGTCGGAGGCCCGGGGCGGTCGCGGTTGACGGGTCGACGGGTTGACGGGGGCAGTCGAGGTTGACGAGGCGTGCGGAGTGATCCGAAGCCGACCCGAAGCCATCGCGCCGACCGGCTGCCGCCCTCTCGGGCGGCGGTGGTCATGATCCGTCGGTCTGTTCCCGCTTGCGCAGGACGACCAGGACCGCGCCGCCGATGACGACCAGGCCGATGGCCGCGCCGGCGATCAGCGGCGTGATCGCCGAACCGCCCGTCGTGGCGAGGTTGGTGTCGGGGGCCGTGGTGCCGCCCACCGTGGCCGGGCGGGGGGCGTTGTGGGCCTTGGCCTGCTGGGTCGTGATCGCGCCCTGGGTCTTGCAGTCGAGGACGCCGCTGAAGCGGTGGCTGAAGCCGTTCGGGCCGGTGATCGTGAAGTCGTAGGCCTGGTCCTCCTGGAGCGGGACCGACACCGTGCGGGTGGTGCCCGCGGGGATGGTGTGCTCGGCGCCCATCAGCTCGAAGGTGAAGGGCTTGTCGCCGTTGTTGGACGCGATGATGTCCACGGCGCTCTTGGCACAGTTCTTGTGCGCCGACACCGCCGGTATGGCACCTTCGGCCGCCCACGTGGCACTCGCCGTCGCCGAGACCGTGGACTCGCTGGAACCGGCCAGGATCTGGGTCTGGCTACGGCTGTCGGAGGCGAAGGCGCGGCCCACCGGCACGGTGGTCGACGCCTGCACGGTCAGCTGGGCGGTGCCCTCCGTCGCGGCCTCGGGGACGTCGAAGTACAGCCGGCTGCCGTTCTTCGCGGTGGTGACCGCCTTGCCGGTCTTGTCGGTGATCCGCACCCCGCTGATGGCCGCGTCCGCCGGCGGGCCGACCGCGACACTGGCCGCGTTGGTGTGCACGGTCACCGGTCCCAGCGGAACGCCGGGCCGGCCGGAGACGGCGGGCGGGTCCAGGGTGAGCGAGGCCTGCGGCTCGGCGAGGGCGCGGGCGCTCCGGTCCAGGTAGTCGGCGAGCTTCTCGGCCTGCGGATCGACGGCGTCGACCTTCACGCCGTCGGAGTACCGCCAGATGGCCACCTGGGTGCCGGCCGCCGCGTCCTGCTCGGTGAGGTTGCCCGCACCCGCCTTGCGGGCGAGCGTGACCAAGTCGTTGACCTGGGGATAGGAGTGCTGGAGGATCCAGCGGACCTTGCCCGCGTTCTTGTTGGTGCCCAGCGAGGTGCTGCTCCAGGACGTCTCCTGGTACGGGGCGTCGCGCTGGGTCGGGGTGCGCAGGTCGACGCAGTACGTCTGCAGGGTGCCGCCGCCGTCGACGGACATCTCGAACAGGCCCGCCTGCACCCGCTGGTCGCCGCCGGTCTCGTGGACCACGGCCTCGCCGTACGTCTTGAGGCCGTTGATCGTGGCCGTCGCGCCGCCCTGGGCCTGTGGTGTCCCCTCGGCCACGGCCGTACCGGCACCGGACAGCACACCGGCCGCCACGATGCCGGACACCGTCGCGGCGGCGGCCAGGCGCTCCGCGAGGGCGGACCGGTGGAACCCAGAGAACGCAGCAAGCACAGAATTCCCCTTCGAGCAGGACCCGTTGGACGTGGGGGGAGGTCCCACCAGCAGAATCGGCGCCCCGGGGGGGCATGCCCGGCATCCTATGGATCACATGGGGCCTCTCCTGCCGGTCGGATGTTCCGATGGTCGATCCGATCCGTAATCGTTATCGCCGGGACCGTCCATGAGCTGGTCATATCGACAAATCCACCGGTTCGTACGGGGTGTTGGGCGTCCGGGCGGAGCCGGGCCGCGCGACCTGTTTCGGCCACTGACGTCATGTCACCATGGCTGGTTCCAGGTCCTGTTGACGCTGCTCCTGCCCGGTCCCGGCCTCGGTCCCGGCCGGGGAGTCCGCGGGGCGCGGTGTCTCCCAGTTCGGCTCCGGCCTCGTCACCGCCGACTGTGCCTCCGGTTTGGCCGCGCGCACGAAGGCCGCCGTACCGCGCGCGAGGTCGTGGCCGATCGTCACGGCGTCGATGTCGGCCGAGGCCCACTGCTGCTGCCCGTCGCGCACCTCCGTGCGCACCTTCAGCCGGCCCTGGACGACGACGGGCTGGCCCACCTCCACCGACGCGACCACGTTGACCGCGAGCTGGCGATTGGCCCACACCGTGAAGAAGTTGGTGTGCCCGTCCGTCCAGGCGCTCTTCTCCCGGTCCCAGTAGCGGGAGGTCACCGCCAGCCGGAACCGGACCGACGGACCCGACGCCGGCTCCCGGTACACCGGCTGGGTCGCCACGTTGCCCACCACGCAGACCACGGTCTCGTTCATGTCCTCGCTCCCCTCCCCCGCCCTGCCTCCTGCGGCCGGCGGGCAGCACGCCTACGGGCCCGTCCCGTACGGCTGTGTCTCGGCGACCGCGCTGTGAACCGCGCCCGCCGAGACCCCAGACTGCCGCCGCCGGGCCGGGCCCGCTGAACGCTGTGGAGGACCACCCCGCCTGTGGAAAACGCCGCCACCCACACGGGTGACCGCACCTCGCCGGACCTTGCCCCGCCGGACCACCGGACCGCCGGACCGCCGCCCCGTCCTCGCCCCCCCCTGTCGGCCTCCTCGCCCCCCACCGCCCCCCTTCGCTCACCCTCTGGCCCGTGCCACCCGCCCGTACTGCTCCCGTACCTCCCGGTACCGCAACAGCTCCGCCGCCACCGGATCGAGCACCCGGCCCCGCCCGCAGCTCGCGGCCGCCTCGCGCAATCGCCGTTCCGCGTCCTGGCCGTAGCGCCGTGCCGGGCCTCTCGCGGCCATCCGGCAGCCCCACTCCACCAGCGGCCCGCCGACGATCCCGCACACCATCAGCAGCACCGGAACCCCCAGGTTGGGCGCCATGACACCGGCGATCTGGCCCACCAGCCACAGGCCGCCCACGACCTGCAACAGCGTCATCGCCGCCTGCACCAGCACCGCCGCGGGCCACCATCCCGGCCGCGGCGGCCGCCCCGGCGGCAGACCGGCCCGCTCGGCGAGTTCGTCCAGTGCCTCGGACAGCCCCTCGGACCCGCGTACGGCCGCCTCGCGCACCGCCAGCGCCCAGGGCGCCGGCAGCCCGGCCGAGGCCCGGTCGGACACCGTACGGACCGCCTGTTCCACGCGCTGGCGGGCCGTCGCCTCCTCGTCGGGCTGGGCCCGCACGAGGTGGCGGCCGGTGGTGGACTCACCGCGATGCTGGTACCAGCGCCACAGCCGCAGCCAGGGCGTGCCGCAGGCCCGGTTGGCGTTGCGCAGCCAGGCTCGCTCGGCGGCCTCGCCCGCCGCGGTGGCGCCCACCGCGTCCGCGAGCCGCGCGGCGAACTCCTCGCGCGCGTCCTCGCTGAGGCCCGTCCGCTGCCCGGCGGCGTAGACGGGCCGCAGCCCGGACGCGGTGGCGTCGACGTCGGCCGCGACCCGGCGGGCCGCCGCGCCGCGCTCGGCCACGAACTGGCCGAGCGAATCGCGCAGTTCATCGACGCCGTCGCCGGTCAGCGCGGACAGGGCGAGTACGGTGGCGCCGGGTTCGCCGTGCTCGCCGAGCGCGATGCCGTCGTCGTCGAGCAGCCGCCGCAGGTCGTCCAGGACCTGGTCGGCGGCGTCCCCGGGCAGCCGGTCGACCTGGTTGAGGACGACGAACATGACCTCCGCGTGGCCGGCCATGGGCCGCAGATAGCGCTCGTGCAGCACGGCGTCGGCGTACTTCTCCGGGTCGACCACCCAGATCACCGCGTCGACCAGCCTCAGGATCCGGTCGACCTGCTTACGGTGCTCCGGGGCGGCGGAGTCGTGGTCGGGAAGGTCGACCAGGACCAGCCCGCGCAACTGCGCCTCGCCCTCCGGGGTGTGCAGCGGACGGCGGCGCAGCCGGCCCGGGATGCCCAGCCGGTCGATGAGGCTCGCGGCGCCGTCGCTCCAGCTGCACGCGATGGGCGCGGCCGTGGTCGGACGCCGTACCCCGGTCTCCGAGATGGCCACTCCGGCGAGCACGTTGAACAGCTGCGACTTGCCGCTGCCGGTCGCGCCCGCGATGGCGACGACGGTGTGCCGGCCGGACAGCTTCCGGCGGGCGGCCGCCTCCTCCAGGACCCGGCCCGCTTCGGCAAGGGTGCTGCTGTCCAGCCGGGTCCGGGAGAGCCCGACCAGCTCGCGCAGCGCGTCCAGGCGGGAGCGCAGCGTGCCGTCGTAGGCCAGCGGGGCGGGGATCTGGCCGCCCGAGCCACGGCCGCCGCCGTCCAGCACGGAGGCGCGTTCGGCGGCGAAGGCGGCGGCGGTGGCCTCCGTGAGCCGCCGGGCGATCAGCCCGTCGCCCCACGGCTCCCCGGACTCCCCCGGCTCCCCCGGCCCCGCCGACCCGGCTGTTTTCGCCGACTCGGCCGGCCGTACCGCCTCGGGACCGGCGCCTGCGGCGGGGTCGCGGGGGGAGGGCGCGGTGAGGGTGGCGGGGGCGGTGGGTGCGGTGGGGACACGGGGGTGCGGCGGCGGGAGCCGGCGCTGGTACGGCGGGGCGCCGGCCGGGCCGCCCCTCTCGTGCGCCTCGCCCCGTTCGTCCTCGCCCTCGTCGTCTTCGTAGGCATCGCGATCGACGTGACCTGCACGGCTGCCGTGACCGCTGTGATTGTTGTGATTGCTGTGACGGGTGTCCTCGTACGTGTCGGCGAAGTCCGCCACGCGCGCGTACGGCTCACGTACGGCGGTCTCGACCGCCGTGTCCGCACCTCCGGCGCCCTTGATGCCGTCGGTGTCGCCGACGCCGGCCCGGCCGTCCGCGGCCCTCTCGATCGGCTCCCCGCGCGCGTTGCCGTCGTGCTCCGTGCGTTCCGTACGCCCCGTGCGCCCCGTGCGCCCCATGTGGTCGGTGTGATCCGTGTGGTCCTGGTCAGTGACGGCGGTCACCGGTCACCTCTCCTTCAGCAGTGCGGACAGCGCGGCAATGAGTTCGGCCTGGGGTTCGGGATGGACGTCGAGGGCGTCGAGCGGGGCGAGGCGCCGTTCGCGTTCGCGCTGCATGACGCGGTCCACGCGCTCGCCCAGCAGCCGTCCGGCCCGGTCGCGCAGCCGCAGCGCGCCATGGGCGCCGAGCCGCTCGGCGAGCCCTTCGCCCGCGGTCCGCGCCCGGCGTCCGCCCAGCAGCGCGGTGGCGACCAGGGCGGCGACGGCCTCCGGATCGGGAGCGGCGCTGCGTTCCAGGTCGCGCGACTCCTCCTCCGCGTACTCCTCCAGCTCGCGCCGCCAGCGCCGTACGGCGAGGCCGATCCGGTGCTCGGTGCTCTCCACGGTGGAATCCCCGGCGGCGAGGGCGGGGTCGTCTCCGGCGGGCTCGCGCCGCCAGGCCTCGTCGACGCGCTCGTCGGCCGCGGTGACGGAGCACAGCAGCAGAGCCGCCAGGCTCTCCACGAGCGCGTCGAGGAGTTCCCCGGCGCCGCAGTCCAGCGGGAAGGCCCGCCAGCGCTTGAGGGCGTCCCCGGCGAGTACGGCGCCCGCCTGCAGCCGGTCGCGTACGCGCGCGTGCTCGCTGTCGTAGGCGGCCTCCACGGCGGAGGTGAGCCGGAGCGCGGCGGCGTACTGGGCGGCGGCCTCACCGGCCAGCTCGGGCATGCGGGACTTGAGCGAGTTCAGCAGGCCGGACGCGGTACGGGTCATGGCCTGCTCGCGAGCGGCGGGGTCCTGGGCGTGATGGACGAGCCAGCTCTTCAGCTGCGCGACGGCGGTGGCGGGCAGCAGGCCCGCGCCCCAGGCCGACTCGGGCAGTTCCGGCACGGTGAAGCGGGGTACGTCGCCGAGCCCGGCCTTGGCGAGCAGGGCGCCGTACTGCCGGGAGACCTCGGAGACGACCTGGTGGGGCACCCGGTCCAGGACCGTCACGAGGGTGGCGTCGTACTCCTTGGCGGTGCGCAGCAGGTGCCAGGGGACGGCGTCCGCGTAGCGGGCGGCCGTCGTGACCATGATCCAGATGTCGGCGGCGCACATCAGCTCGGCGGCGAGGACACGGTTGTCGGCGACCAGCGAGTCGATGTCGGGGGCGTCGAGGAGGGCGATTCCGGGCGGGAGCGTCTCGGTGGTCTCGACACGCAGCACGCGCGCGGGATCCTCGCCGGGGAGCAGGAGATCGTCCGCGGCCTCCTGCCGGGGCTCCCACACGCGCGCGAGATCGGGCAGCACACGCATGCGGCGGAACCAGTGCTGATCCTCCGGATGGCAGACGAGGACCGGTGTCCGGGTCGTCGGCCGCAGTACGCCCGCCTCGCTGACCCTGCGGCCGACGAGGGAGTTGACGAGCGTCGACTTGCCGGCACCGGTGGACCCGCCGACGACCGCCAGCAGCGGCGCCTCGGGTTCCCGCAGGCGAGGAAGGAGATAGTCGTCGAGCTGGGCGAGGAGTTCGTCGCGGTTGGCACGCGCGCGTGGGGCCCCGGCCAGGGGCAGCGGAAAGCGTGCGGCGGCGACACGGTCGCGCAGCGCGGAGAGTGTGTCGAGCAGCTGAGGCCGAACGTCCAAGGTCACCACATGCGAAGAATGCCCAATTTTAGGGGAATTCTGAAGCATATGGACATGTCTGCGTGCCGACGGAACAGAACCGGCAGAAGGGACGACTGGGACGCGGGCGCAGTCCAGGCATAACGAGTGCACAACACCCGGTGCGTCGGACGCCAAAAGCGATGCACGATTCGTACCTGCCTGCGATTATCAGGACCGCTTCACCGAACCTCCACATCGAGCCACGGAGGCGAAGCGACAGGGTCGAGGAACAGGGAGCTTTATCCTTGATCCCGCCACCAGGCCCCCGTAGCTCAGTGGATAGAGCAGGCGCCTTCTAAGCGCTTGGCCGCAGGTTCGAGTCCTGCCGGGGGCGCCCGTGCCCTGCCCTCCCTCGGGAGGGCCTTTTGCTGGCCAGAGGCGGGGTGGGCGGATGTGGAGATCGTCTCCGCTTGCCGGCGGACAGAGGGCGGGACGGATTCGGCCGGTTCCGGGTCGCCCGTTCCGTCCCGGGTGGCCTCCTCCAGGCGGTGCTCGACGCGGTCCAGCAGCGCTTCCCGGCCAACCCGAACGATCTCGTCCGTGCTCGTGGGGTGCCGGCCGTCGGGGTGTGCCGGAACGCCTCACCTGCCGCACGCGCCACACATGCCCCACGCGGGTGCCGCCCGGTCGTCGCCCCCTCCGCCGCACCCACCCTCGCCTCCCTTCGAAGAACCGGTCGGGGATTACAGTCGCGGCGGGGAAAGGAGAGTCGACATGCGACTTCGCTGTGCGGTGCTGGACGACTTCCAGGGGGTGGCTGCCGCGCTGGCCGACTGGTCGGTGGTCGAGGAGGAGGTCGAGGTCGTCGCGCTGCGCGGGCATCTCGCCGGCGAGGACGAGCTCGCCGCGGCACTCGCCGAGTACGACATCGTCGTCACCCTGCGCGAACGCGTCGCGTTTCCCGGGTCGTTGCTCGCCCGGCTGCCCCGGCTGAAGCTGATCGTGGCCTCCGGGATGCGCAACAGCGTCATCGACTACGCCGCCGCCGAGCAGTACGGCGTCACCGTGTGCGGCACGCAGAGTTCGGGCATCCCGCCGGCCGAGCTGACCTGGGCGCTGCTGCTCGGCCTCGCCCGCGGGATCGTCGAGGAGAACACCGCGCTGCGCACGGTCGGCCCCTGGCAGTCCACCGTCGGCGTCGACCTGCACGGCGCCCGGCTCGGGGTGCTCGGCCTCGGCAGGATCGGCGGCCGGGTGGCCCGGGTCGGGCTCGCCTTCGGCATGCGCGTCAGCGCGTGGAGTCCGCGCCTGACCAAGGAGCGGGCCGCGGAGCACGGAGTCGAACTGGCCGCGTCCAAGGAGGAGTTGCTCGCCGAGAGCGACTTCGTGTCCGTCCAGGTGCCCGGCGGTGACAGCACCCGCGGCCTCATCGGCGCCGCCGAACTGGCCCTGATGAAGCCGACCGCCTACCTGGTCAACACCGCCCGGGCCTCGGTCGTCGACCAGGACGCGCTGCTGGCCGCGCTGCACGAGGGACGGATCGCGGGCGCGGGTGTCGACGTCTTCGACGTCGAGCCGCTGCCGGCGGACCATCCGATGCGCACGGCGCCCCGGCTGCTCGCCACGCCCCACCTCGGCTATGTCTCGCGGGCCAACTACACGACGTACTACGGCCAGGCCGTGGAGAACATCCAGGCGTATCTGGCCGGCTCACCGGTACGCCGGCTGCCCTGAGGCCACGAGGGAACCGGACGATAAAAGGGTGATCCCCGGACGATCACCGTGACCACCCTCACGCGGCGCCGTTGAACGGAGAGTGCGGCAGCTGGTCTGCCGCCGCACTCTTTCCGAGCAACGCATAAGGAGAACGTGATGTCTCGCATCGCGAAGGCAGCCGTCGTCGCTCTCGGCACCGGCGCCGTGGTGATCGGTGGGGCCGGCCTGGCCCTCGCCGACGCGGGAGCCGAGGGCGCGGCCGTCGGTTCCCCGGGTGTCGCGTCCGGCAACGCGATCCAGGTCCCCGTCCACGTCCCGGTCAACGTGTGCGGGAACACCGTCAACGTGATCGCCCTGCTGAACCCGGCCTTCGGCAACACCTGTGTCAACGTGAGCGAGACGGGCAAGCAGGGCGACCCCGGCTACGGCGACTCCAACGACGGCCACTGATCAGGCCGACGAGCAGGATCGTCCGACCGGCACGACCGTCCGGTCCGCGGACACCCAAGAGCCCCGGCACACACTCCGAGCGCCGGGGCTCTTCCCCTGCCCGCGGGCGGACGCATGCGTACCGGTGGATCCGGCTCAGGTCCTCCATCTGGTCCGGGGTCTCGTCCCACGGCGGGAGCTTCGCGTACCGGCCGACGGCCCGACCGTGCCGGTCGCCGGCCGCACCGGGCGGCTCGGCCGGGAGGCAGCGGTACTCGCGGTGCGCCCGCTGCCAGCTCTGCCCGCGCTGCCACCGCAGGACGATGAGAGCGTGGTGCGGCCAGAGCACCGGGGCGTGGACCGACGTGCCGCCGAGCATCGCGCCGCCGACCGAGCGGTGCGCCGGTTACGGGTGTGCAGGCAGGCGCTGCCGCCGCCCCGCCCCCGCCCCTCCCGCGCGTCGCGAAAGCCCCTGGTGACGGTCGAGTCGAGTCCCGGGGCGCACGTCGTGGACCGGACCGTCGAGCGCCCGTTGGATGTCCCTCCTGGTGGTCGATGGTCCAGCGGCCCGCCGCGTGCGCGAACGCCCCGGTCGTACGTCACCTGCCGGTCGGAGCACCGCCCGTTGCCGCCGGGCAGGTCCTTCGTCCGGGGCGCCGAGGCCGTCGTACGGTCGCGGGTCCAGTCCCGGTACGGCACCGTCACCGTCACCGAGGAGTCGACGCGGCGCAGCGCCCGCTCCGGCTTCAGCTGCCGTACGCAGCGGCGGTGCCGGGGCGGGAAGGACGGTGCCTTGTGCGCGATGCGCAGGCCGGTCTCGCCGATCGGGGGTGGAGCGGTCGATGCGTGTGCGCGAACTCGTCGCACTCGCCGCGCCGTTCGAGCTCCAGCACGGCGTTCACCGACCGGCGCCGCTCGCTCGCTCGCTCGCGCTGAGCCTGCTGACGTCCTCACCCGGGTACGCCATGCCAACCCCCCGCCACCGTGTCCTCCATGCCGCCCATGGCCCCCGTCCCCGCGTCGCCGGCGCCCATCGGGCCCGGCGCCACGTCCTCGCGCAGCCGCTGGCCGGGGCCCATCTCGTCCACGGCCGCCCGGGTCGCCTCCAGCGGCGTGCGGTACGACGTGTAGTGGTCGACCATGCTCAGCCAGGTGCCGTCCGCCCGCCGCATCAGATGCAGCGGGCGCCCGTCGATGACGATCCGCCAGTCGTCCTCGTCCGCCCCGCTCACCGCGGCCGGCACGAGCACCCCCTGGATGCGGCGGCCCCGGTACACCTCGTCGAAGGAGGTGCCGTCGAAGGCCCGCACCGGGGGTGTGGGCCGGGAGGCGGCGACGACCGGGGCGAGCGCCAGCGCGGCGGCGGAGGCCAGCAGCCCCCGGGCCGCCTCTCTGCGCGACGTTCTCGCCGGCCCCGCCTGCGCACTCGACCCCTGCCCCGCGCCCACCGCCACTGCGCCCGCATCGACGACCATCGCTCGCTCCCTGGGGATTCGGTTGTCCGTGTCCGGACAGCCATGACCGGATGTCCGTACCGGCTAACCGGCACGGGGCGCGGAGGGTCACCGCACTGGGGCCATCCGGTGGGGAGGAGCAGGGCCGGACGGGCACCGACGGTTGTGGCGCGTACGGGGATGCGGGGCGTGCGGGGGCCTCGGGACGGCGGCGCTACAGTCCCGGCCCGGTGGACAGGTCCCCGTTCGTGACCGTCTGGAGGACCGGGGCGATGACGCCGAGGGCGGGCTCCTGGAGGGACGGGAGGCCGTGGTTGGCGACGCTGGGCCGGGTCAGCGGGGCGTCCATGGCCACGCCGGGGGTCATGGTGCGCAGGGGGTTGGCGGGCAGGGTGACGCCGACGTGGTCGGCACCGCCGCCGAGGACGTCCGGGACCGGGGTGCGCAGGTGGGCACCGGGCAGGGCGCCGTTGAACGGCACCTCGGGCAGGGTGCGCTCGGGCATCAGGTGGCCGGGGACGAAGCGCGGGCCCTCGGGCGGGGTCGGCATCAGCAGCGGCACCGGCACCTCCAGGCCCGCCTGCGGCACCTCCGTGCCGAGGACCCTGGAGGCTCCGTCCAGTGGCACGGGGACGGGGACCGTGCCGACGGCGGCTGCGGGGGTGGCTGCGGCACCCACGGCGGCCGCGACGCCCGTGAGGACGGCGGCAAGGGTTCCTCGGGTGGTCGACTTCATGTCAGGTACGGTCCCTTCCAGGATGCGGGAGTTCGGCGTCCGTACCGCGTAACGAGCCCGAAAACCGCTTCTGTTCACAATTCGCCCGGCTGCCGTAATTGCCCTAACAGTCGACTTGTCCACTCTTCAGCTGGTCCAGAAGTCCCACCAGCGGGTCAGGATCAGCATGCCGATCACCCCGATGTGCAGCACCGGGAGCGGCCAGGTGAACTCGTCGAGGAACCGCTTCAGCCAGGCGGGCGCGGGCAGGTAACCGTGGGTGACGACCAGCGAGGTGGCGTACCAGAACATCAGGATCGTGGCGGCCCAGGCCAGGCAGCACCACAGGCACAGCGCGTCGATCCGGTACAGGGACTCGAACTGGAGCCAGGAGACGAACCCGACGCCGAACAGGCAGCCGGCCTCGAACAGCAGCCAGTACCAGCCGGGGAAGCGGGCCCCGGCGATCAGGCTCATGCCGACGCACACGACGACGCCGTAGGCCACCAGGCCCAGCATCGGGTTGGGGAACCCGAAGACCGAGGCCTGGGGGCTCTTCATCACGCTGCCGCAGGAGACCACCGGGTTGAGGCTGCATCCGGGGACGAAGCGCGGGTTCTGGAGCAGCTTGAACTTGTCGAGCGTGATGACCCAGGAGGCGAGCAGCCCGGCCGCCCCGGTGATCACCAGCAGCAGCCCGAGCCCCCTGTCGCCGGCCAGGGCCCTCGGCATCAGCGCCGCCTGCTGGTGGCCGGCAGCACGATGTGCGCGGCGGCGTTCAGGGTCTCGTCGGCGCCGGCGAAGGCGGCGAGGCCGGCCGCCTCGACGGTCCTGCCGGGCCGGCCCTCGGGCCAGGCACGGGTGGTGAACACGAGGCAGGCGCAGCCGCGCTCCTTGACGGCGGCGAGCCAGTCCGGCGGCGCGTCGGCCTGGGCGACCAGCTGCGGCATCCGTACGACGGCCTGGCCGGCCTCGACGTGCGGGCTGACGGGCAGTCCGGGCCGGTCGTTGCCGTCGACCAGATCGCCGCCGACCGGCAGTTCGTTGTCGGTCAGCAGGTGCTCGACCGCGGCCGCGGTGATCTGCGGGCCGCCCTCGGCGTCTCCGAGGGAGTAGGCCGGCAGATACGGCATGTCGCCGCGGTCGGGGGCCTCACCGCTCCAGGCGAGCAGGACGAGCGTGCCGAGGTCGGCGGGGCGGAGGGCGCTTGAGGCCGAGGTCACCGCGCGACCGTATCGACGCCTCCGCGGTCCGCCGGGCGGCTGCTCACCCGTCCGGACCACTGCCCCGCCCACCGCTCCACACGATCGGGGGAAGGCGGTGACAAGGGATCGGCGCCGTTCGCCGGCGATCGCCCGAGTCCGGGCGGCGACGTCCACCGCCCAGGCAGGAGCCCGGTGAGCACTCGGTGCGGAGGGGCACGGGCTGTCGACGCGGGCGGCGAGAGCGTGGCCGCGGGCACCGGGAAGTCGTCGCCAGACCCGGTCCAACGCCGAAGCCCCCGTTCCGCGCACCGGCCCGGACCTCACCGCACACGAACCGACGACCCGCGGGATACGGGTCTACTGGGGCAGGCCGCCGAGCAGCGGGGTGTGCTGGTTCACCGCGCCGGTGGCGCCCTTGACCGTGTGGAGCATGGAACCCTTGCTCTCGGTGTCGAGCGCGTCCGACTGGTGCTGGAGCGGCATCGAATCGTCGAGGGTGATCGAGCCCTTGGAGAGCTGGTTGACGGCGCCGTTGAGGGTGGGCGTCACGTCGGTGGCGGTGTAGGCGAACGCGGGCGCGGCGACGCCCACGAGGGCCACGGATCCGGCAACGACAGCGGCAGCCTTCAGGGACTTCATCGTGTTCCTTTCTTCGGCAACTCACGTCACCCGGGGATTTCTGACGCCGTGCCTAACGACATCCGGCCGGACCGGAAACCCCGCACCGAGAAGACATATGAGATCCCCCGGGATCCCCGGGGGACGACGCGTGGGAAAAGCGCTCGGCCGCCGCACCCGGAGGTACGGCGGCCGGGGTGTGTCCGTGCCCTGGACTCAGTGGGCCGAGGGCTGGGACTGCGCCAAACCCCCCACGGTGCCCAGGACGCCGCCGAGCGTGCCGGTCAGCAGGTTCACCAGGCCGGACACGACGCCGGAGGCAAGCGACACCACCGTGGACAGGCCGGAGGTGACCGCCTTCAGGAGCTTGGCGACTCCGCCCTGAAGGCCGTTCAGCTCATCGTCTCTGAGGTCGCGGGTCGAGGACGGCTTGGCGTCGGTGAGCTTCGCGGCGGCCGGATGGGCCGGGGCCGCGGGAGCCACAGGCGCCGCGGGGGCCGCGGGGGCCGCGGGGGTCACGGGAGCCGCCGGCTTCGCGGGCGCGCCGGGTGCGAGGGGCGTCGCGGGTGCCGTCGGTTTGACCGGAGGCAGCAGGGCCGGGTCGGCCTGCGCGGCGGAGATGGCCTGCTGGGCCGCCTCACCGAGCTTCTTGGCCTCGTCGGCGTCCAGCTTGCCCTTCGTCAGCGACTCCTTGACGAGGTCGATGACCGGCTGGAGGACGGTTCCTGTGCCGTCCAGGACTCTGACCTGGACGAGCAGTTGCTCCGCGCTCGGCGCGGGGGAGCCGGCGGTGCTGTGGGTGCGGCCCGTGTCGGCGGCGACGGCGGCGGGGCCGACGACACCGACCAGGACGGCGGCACAGAGGACAGTGGACGCTACGCGCAGCGTGGGCAGAGCACGCATGGGGTTCCTTTCGGCGGACATGAGGGAGCCCACAAGGGGGCCTGAGCTCACCGTCCGTGCGCCGATCGCGCTCTGCAACCGCGCGGACGCCATTCGTGATCACCTGTGATCCGTCCGGCGGAAGGCGAAAACCGGCCGTCCGTGCCGCGGCGGACGCGCGGGGCGGACGGCCGTCCGAAGGGGTGCGCCCCGGCGTCAGTCGTTGACGCAGATGTTGCCGGCCGCCGGGTTCAACGCACCGATGACGTTGACGGTGTTGCCGCAGAGGTTGATCGGCACGTGGATCGGGGCCTGGAGAAGATTGCCCGCCAGCACGCCCGGCGAGTTCTTGGCGATGCCGATCGCGCCGGCGTCGGCAGAGGCCGCGCCGGCGGCGCCGGCGACAGCCGCGACAGCGGCGCAGGTCAGGACCAGACCCTTCGCGATACGCGACATGGAGAGGTACTCCTTGGGAATCGAGACGAACATCCGGGCGGACACCCGGCCTTGTGTCAACGCGACCTGGACGCCGGGAGTTGTGCCGCCAATGGTGTGATGTAAGCAAAGGTACTTCCTTTCACACTTCCGACACACTTGTCCATTTTCTTCAGATTTCCCCGGATTAATACATATAGCGACTAGAGTTGCGGATCTCTCCAGCACATGCGAAAGGGCACCGCCGCTCATGCGCAAGTTCCTGGGTCCGCCGCTGTGCACGACGACGGGCGCCCGGCTCACGCCCCCCGCCGGGCCCCGGCGTACGCGGGTCGCACGCGGCGGCTCCGTCACGCCGGCGGACGACGCGACGAACGCCACGACCAGCGAACCGGGCACCGCACCCGCCCGGCGGACCTGCACCTACCCCAACGCGTTCGGCCACGGCAGCGACGTGTGCGATCCCGGACCGGCCCTGCCGGGCGGCGGTGACCCGCCGAGCTCACACCTCACCCCCCAGCCGGACGCGGCATGGGCCGGTGTGCTCCTCGCCGCCGCGGACGCGCAGGCGTGAGGCGCGTTCCCGACCACCGTCCCGAGCGCCCCCTGCGAACGAGGAATCCCACCCATGCACCAGTCAGCACCCGCCCCCCGGCCCCGGGTCCTGCACCTCGCACAACCCGTCGACGGCGGGGTCGCCCGGGTCGTCCTTGACCTGGCGCGCGTCCAGCTCGCGGCGGGCCTGCACGTCACGACGGCCTGTCCGGACGGCGAACTGGCCGACGGACTACGGGAGGTGGGCGCCGACGTCCGCCGTTGGCAGGCCGGCCGCGCCCCGGGCCCGGGGCTGCCGGGTGAGGTACGACGCCTCGTACGGCTGATCGACCGGGTGCGGCCCGAACTGGTGCACGCGCACAGCGCGAAGGCGGGCCTCGCGGGCCGGCTGGCCGTACGCGGCCGGATCCCGACCGTGTTCCAGCCGCACGCCTGGTCGTTCGAGGCGGTCGGCGGCACCACCGCGGCACTCGCGCTGCACTGGGAGCGGTGGGGGGCGCGCTGGGCCGACCGGGTGGTGTGCGTCAGCAAGGCGGAGCGCGAGACCGGGCTGCGCGCCGGTGTGCACGCCGCGTACACGGTCGTCCCGAACGGCATCGACACCGAGCGCTTCGCCCCGGGGCCCCGCACCGCGCCCCTCCCGGCGTCCGACCCCGCGGCGCCCGTCGTGGTCTGCGTCGGCCGGCTCTGCCAGCAGAAGGGCCAGGACGTCCTGCTCCGGGCCTGGGCGCGGGTGCTCGACGCGGTGCCGCGGGCGAGGCTCGTGCTCGTCGGAGACGGTCCGGACCGGGAGACGTTGAGGCACCGGGCGCATCCGTCCGTCCATTTCGCCGGTGCCGTCGGCGACGTGGTGCCCTGGTACCGCGCCGCCGACCTGGTCGTGCTCCCCTCCCGCTGGGAGGGCATGGCGCTGGCGCCGCTGGAGGCGCTGGGCTGTGGCCGGCCGGTCGTGGTCACCGACGTCGACGGCGCCCGCGAGAGCCTGCCGCCCGCCCTCGCCGCACGCTGTCTGGTCCCGCCGGAGGACCCCGCGGCACTGGCCGGGGCGATCGCCGCGCTGCTGTCCGACCCGCCGCTGCGCGCCGCGCTGGGCGAGTGGGGACGCCGGCACATCCTGTCCACGCACGACGTGCGGCACACCGCCGAGCGGATCTCGGACGTCTACCGCGAACTCCTCGACGCGCGCACGGAATCACGTCCGCGCGTGCCCTCCGAGTGCAGGGAGTCCATCCACCCGTGACCGCGGAAAGAACCGTCCCCTCCTCCGGGGCGCACCCCTGGGATCCCGGGCTCCCGGCCGTCTCCGTCCTGCCGGCCCGCGCCGCCGGCGGCTTCCGGTTCCCGCCGCGGCGCCCGCCCGCCCGGCCCGCCTCGCCGCTCCCGCTGCTCGCCGCCGACCTGCTCGCGGCGCTGGCCGGCACGGCCGCGCTGGACGCGGCCGCGCGCCGGCCGCTGCTGGTCACCGCGCTGGTCTCGGGCGCGCTGCTGCTGCGCCCGCACGCGGCTCGGCTCGTGCCCGGCGTCCTCGACGAACTGCCCGCGGTGTGCGGGCGGATCGCGGTGGCCTGGCTGGGCCTCGCCGCGCTGCTCGCCACCTACACCCCCGAGCTCGCGCTGAGCGCCCGCACGCTGCTGCTCTGCTGGGCGCTGCACGCGGCGGCGGCCTGCGCGGGCCGGGGCGCGGTGCACTGGCGCCGCCGCGTGGCGCTGCTGCGCCGCCCGCGCACCGCCCTGGTGATCGGGCCCGCCACGACCGCGCAGCGGGTGGCCGCCGCGCTGCTGCGGCACCCGCGCTGCGGGGTGCGGCCGGTGGGCGTCGTCACCGACCGGCCCGACGGCGGCCACGGCGGGCTGCCGGTGCTGACCAGCGGCGAGGAGGTGGAGCGGGCACTGATCCAGAACGGGGTGCGGACCGTGCTCACCGTCGACCCCGCCGTACGCACCGGGCAGGGGCCGCTGCTGCGGGCGCTCGCCGAGTCGGGGTGCACGGTGTGGGAGCTGGACGCGGACTCGCCGTCGTACGAGATGCGCGACCAGCTCGCCGGGTTCGGGCTGCGGCGCCTGGAGCTCGGCTCGCGGCGGCGCGGCAGTGCCGGCAAGCGGCTGCTGGACGTGGTGGTCGCCGGGACGATGCTGGTGCTGGCCGGCCCGGTGCTGCTGGCGTGCGCGGTCGTGCTCCGGGTCACCGACGGGCCCGGCGTGGTCTTCCGGCAGGAACGCATCGGCATGGACGGCCGCCCCTTCACGCTGCTGAAGTTCCGCACCCACCGCCCGGCCGACGAGCACGAGGCGGCCACCCGGTGGAGCGTGGCCGGTGAGCACCGGATGAGCCCCTTCTGCCGGTTCCTGCGCCAGACCTCGCTGGACGAGCTGCTCCAGCTGTGGAACGTGCTGCGGGGCGACATGAGCCTCGTCGGACCGCGCCCCGAACGGCCGTACTTCGTCACGCAGTTCAGCCAGACCTACCCGGGCTACGCGGCCCGTCACCGGATGCGCACCGGCATCACCGGGCTCGCCCAGATCCACGGGCTGCGCGGCGACACCTCCATCGAGGACCGGGCCCGCTTCGACAACGCCTACATCGACAACTGGTCGCTGTGGCGGGACGTCTGCGTCCTGCTGCGCACCGCGGCCGCGCTCGTGCGCTCGACGGGGAGCTGACCGATGGCCCTCGCTTCGCCGCTCGCCCGCCCCTGGCGCAGCGCTCCGGTGCTGCCCGTGACGGCCGTGGTCGCGCTGCTCGCGCTGCCGGCCGACCCCGGCGCCGAGGGCGGCGCGGGCCCCGCCGACGCGCTGTCCGCGCTGGTGGTCGCCTACTGCGCCGTACGACTGCTGCGCGACCGGGCCCGCCCGCTGTCCCGCCTGGCCGCCGTCCTGCTCGGCCTGCCCGTGTTCGGCGTCTCGCTCGCCGCGCTGCACGCGGTCACGCCGGGCACCGGCATCGCCGGGCTCGGCCGCTACCTCCAGATCTTCGTGCTGGTCCCGGCGGCCGTGGTGCTGCTCGTGCGGGACCGCCGGGACCTGCGGCTGCTGTCCTGGTCGTTCGTGGCCCTCGCGCTGTTCCAGGGCGCGATCGGCGTGCACCAGTACGTCACCGGCACCGGCGCCTCCTACCAGGGCCAGGACATCCGCGCGGTCGGCACGTTCGGGTCGTCGGACGTGATGGGCATGGCGACGGTGGTGTGCTACGGGCTGGTCTGCGCGACGGGCCTGGCGCTGGGCCGTGGCCCGGTGCGCGTCCGGGCCGCGGCCACGGCGTGCGCCCTGGCCCTGCTGCTCCCCCTCGCGCTGTCGTTCAGCCGGGGCGCCTGGATCGCCACGGCCGTCACACTCACCGCGCAGCTGGTGCTGGCCGGGCTGCGCAGGGCGCTGCGGGCGGGGGCGGTGGCCGCGGCCGCGTGCGTGGTCCTGGTGGGCGGGTTCGGGATGGGTACGACGATGCTCCAGGAGCGGTTCGACAGCATCACCCAGGTGGCCGACGCGCCGGACCAGTCGGTCACCGACCGGTACACGATGTGGGCGGCGGCCGTCGACATGTGGCGCGCGCACCCGCTGACCGGCGTCGGTCTGAAGGGCTTCCCCGAGTACCGCGACGGACACGCCTCCCTCGCGCTGTCCTCCGGCAGCGACACGGAGGGCGCGGGCGCGGCGTTCCGGCGTCAGCCGCTGCTGTCCCCGCACAACATGTACCTGCTGGTCCTCGCCGAACAGGGCCTGATCGGCCTGCTCTGCCTCGTAGGCGGCTGGCTGGCCCTGCTGGTGTGCGCGCTGCGCGGCCTCTCGCGCAGCCGGGCACCCGGCGGCCACGGCCTGGACTGCGCCCTGACCGCGTGCGGCCTGCTCGTCTGGCAGCTGGTCGACTTCGCCTACGCCGACATCGGCGGCCCCTCGACCGTCCTGACGGCGGTGTGCTTCGGCCTGGTCGCCTGGTGGGCGCTGGCCGGAACGGACGCCGCGGACGGCACCGCCGACGTACCGGGCGGGACCGGCACACCCACGAGGCGGGGAACGACGACGGGGAAGGCGGCCCTGCGATGACACCGACCACACGAATGCCCTGCGGGCCGCGATGCCGGGTACGGGGGGGAGTTCGGGTCCGGGTACGGGTACGGCACCGGGTGCTGGTTCGGGCTCGGCACGAGGGGCGGGTTCGGTGCCAGGGGCGGGGGCGGATCGGATGACGGCCCCGAGGATCGAGGACGCACCAGGCCCGGAGACCGGCCCGGGACCGGCGCCGGCACCGGGAACTGACGCGGGACCAGCGCCGGTAACGGACACGGGACCGGGACAGGGGACCGGTGCGGGGCCGGTGCCGGGGACCGGTGCGGGGCCGGTGCCGGGGACCGGTGCGGGGCCGGTGCCTGAGGTCGGACCAGGGCCGGTACCGGATCCAGCCACCGGCACACTCGCGCTGCCGGTGGCCCGGTCGGGCAACGCTGCCGGGCCGGAACCGGCGGCACCTGCCGCTCCCGGCCCGTCCGACGCTTCCGGCTCCGCCGATGCCCGATCCGCGGCATCCGCCGGCTCCGGGACCGCCGATGCCCGCCCCCCGGCACCCGCCGACTCCACGTCGGCCGACGCCGGATCCACCGCGTCCGCCAACCCCGGCTCCACCGACACCACCCCCACCGACACCGTCCCGTCAGCCGTACCCGACACACCGCCATCCGGCGGTTCCCCGGCCGCCGAGCCTGCGCAGCAGACCTGCGGGGGGCACGTTCCGCCCACTCGGCGGTTTCTCGCGCGGGCCGCGTTGGTCACCGCGTCCCTGTCCGTCGCGGCGGCGTTGCTCGGGCTGGTGCGGGATCAGGCGCTGGCGCGGTTGTTCGGGGCCGGGCGGGACACCGACGCGTTCCTGGTGGCCTGGACCGTGCCGGAGTTCGCGGCCACGCTGCTCATCGAGGACGGGCTGGCGTTCGCGCTGATCCCGGCGTTCAGCAGGGCGCTGGCCCGGCGGGCGCAGGGCGTGCCGGGGGATCCGGTGCGCTCGCTGGTCGCCGGGACGCTGCCGCGGCTGGCACTGGCGTTCGCGGCGGTCGGCGGACTGCTCGCGCTGGCCGCCCCCCAGTTCGTGGCGGTGCTGGCGCCGGGCCTGCCCGATCCGGAACTCGCCGTGGACTGCACCCGTCTCACCGCGACCTGCGTGCTCAGCTTCGGCCTCGCCGGATACGCCAGCGCGGCCCTGCGCGCCCACCGCCGCTTCCTCGCCCCGGCCGCGATCTACATCGCCTACAACCTCGGCATCGTCACCTCGATGTACGCGCTCGGCGGCCGCTGGGGCGTGCGCTCGGCCGCGGTCGGGGTCGCGGCGGGCGGTCTGCTGATGGTGCTGTTGCAACTGCCGTTCTTCGTACGCGAGTTGCGCAGGAGGAACAGGACGGAGGACGCGGCGCCGAAGGCGGCGGACGGGCCTGGTGCGCTCGCGGCGCCCCTGATGGCGACCGTCCTGCTCTTCGCGCTGTGCCGGCAGTCGCAGGTGCTGATCGAGCGGTACTTCGCCTCCAGCCTGCCCGCCGGGGCGATCTCGCACCTCAACTACGCGCAGAAGGTGGCGCAGATCCCGATGTCGCTGTCGCTGATGCTGTGCACGGTCACCTTCCCGGTGGTCGCGCGGGCGCTGGCCGAGGGTGACATGGAGCGGGCGCGAGCCCGGGTGGAGCGGGATCTCGCGTTGGCCGCGACACTGGTGCTGCTCGGCGCCGCGGCGGTGACGGCCTGTGCGCCGCAGCTGATCCAACTCCTCTTCCAACGCGGCGCGTTCACCGCCCATGACACCGCGGCGACCGCCGAGGTGATGCGGGTCTACGCGCTCGGGCTGCTCGGCCAGACGCTCACCGGCGTCCTGGTCCGCTCCTACTTCTCGGCGGGCCGCGCCACCTGGTACCCGCTCGCCGCGATGGGCGCCGGGATCGTCGTGACGTCCTGGATCGCCGCCTGGACGGTCGGCACCTGGGGCGTCACCGGGATCGCCGCCGCCAACGCCACCGGCATCACCGTCACCGCCGCCCTGCTGCTCGCCGGGATGCGCGCCCGCAGCGTGCCCGTCCGGACCCCGGGCGTGCTGTGCGAGCTGAGCCGGCCGCTGCGGGCGGCCGGGGTCGCCGCCCTGGCCGGGGCCTTCGTCGCCCGGCTGCCGGGGTCGCCGCTCGCCGGGCTCGCCGCCGGCGTCACCACCGTGACCGTCGTGTTCGTCCTGCTCGGCCGGGCCCTGGGCGACCGGGCACTGAGCGCTGTCGTCTCGTTCCAGGCCGCTCGGCGACGCCTGGCACGCACTCCCCCGCAGGCGGCACCCCCGGCCGCGTCGCCGAACCGCCCGAGCGGCTACGTCACGCGTGCGCTCCGGCGCCTCGGCTCGCACGCGTCCCCGCTCTCGGCCTGGCTCGACCGGGGAGACTCCGGGACGCCGCCGAGCCCCCCTCCGGACGTACGCCGGGAATGAGACGACAGGACCGCGCCGCCGCCCTCCGTTCCGTACCCACCCAGACCCGAAGGCTCGCCCATGTCCTCCTGCGTTGAGATGGCCCCGCCGGTCGACCGTTCCAGACCCGGCCCGGTCCCCTGGATCGCCATGTACCACTCGGTCGGCGACTGCTCCGACGACCCGTACCGCATCACGGTCAGCCCGGCCCGGCTGGAGCGGCAGCTGCGCTGGCTGCGCCGGCAGGGGCTGCGGGGCGTGTCCGTGACCGAGTTGCTCGCCGCCCGCGCGCGCGGCGAGGGGCGGTACCTGGTGGCCCTCACCTTCGACGACGGATACGCCGACTTCCTGGTCAACGCCCTTCCGGTGCTGTCCCGTTGGGACTGTACGGCCACCCTGTTCGTACTGCCCGGCCGGCTCGGCGGCGTCAACGACTGGGATCCGCTGGGCCCGCGCAAGCCGCTGCTGAGCGCCGCCGGCATCCGGCGCGCCGCGGCCGCGGGCGTGGAGATCGGCTCGCACGGCCTCACCCACGTGGATCTGACCCGTGCCGACGACGCACAGCTGCGGCACGAGACCGCCGAGAGCCGCTCCCGGCTGGAGCAGTTGACCGGCACCGCGGTCACCGGCTTCTGCTATCCGTACGGCACGGTCGACCGGCGCGCCATGGAGGCCGTGCGCGCGGCCGGATACGGCTACGCCTGCGCCATCGACCCCGGCGCGCTGAACGGCCCGCACGCCCTGCCGCGCGTGCACGTCGGGCAGAACGACAGCGCCGCACGCCTGCTCCTGAAGTACCGGCTGCACCGGCTGCGCCGCCGTCCCGTCGCGGGGCTGCGATGAGGGCGCTGCACATCATCACGGGCCTCGGTATCGGCGGGGCCGAACAGCAACTGCGGCTGCTGCTGCGGCACTTGCCGGTCCACTGCGACGTGGTGACGCTGACCAACCCCGGTCCGGTGGCCGCCGGGCTGGCGGCCGACGGCGTGCGCGTGAC
Organism: Streptomyces sp. NPDC025793; assembly: GCF_055558375.1. Lineage (NCBI taxonomy): Bacteria > Bacillati > Actinomycetota > Actinomycetes > Kitasatosporales > Streptomycetaceae > Streptomyces > Streptomyces sp. NPDC025793. The sequence goes on from NZ_JBVHMR010000008.1 coordinate 170,610, forward strand.
CCACCTCGGCATGACCGGCAACCTCGACCTGGCCGCGCTGCCGAGGCTGGCCCGGATCATCCGGCGGGGCCGCTACGACCTCGTGCACACCCACCTCTACCGAGCCTGTCTGTACGGCCGGATCGCCGCCCGGCTGGCCGGGGTCCGCGCGGTCGTCGCCACCGAACACTCCCTCGGCGACTCCCAGATGGAGGGCAGGCCACTCACCGCGGGGGTGCGCGGGCTGTATCTGCTGGGCGAGCGGCTCGGCCGGGCCACGGTCGCCGTCTCCCCCACGGTCGCCGACCGGCTCATGTGCTGGGGCGTGCCCGCACCGCGCGTAGCGGTCGTGCCCAACGGCATCGACCTGGCGCGGTTCGCCTACGATCCGGTGGCCCGGCTGCGCACCCGCGACCGGCTCGGACTGCCCGCCGAGGCGTTCGTCATCGGCGCCGTCGGCCGCCTCGCCCCCGGCAAACGCTTCGACGTCCTGATCCAGGCGCTCACCCGGCTGCCCGACGACTGCAGGCTGTTGCTGGTCGGCGGTGGCCCGGAGGAGGGCGCGCTGCGGCGGGCGGCGCGGGTGGCGGGCGGCGCCGACCGGGTGCTGTTCGCCGGCGAGCGGGCGTACACGGGCGACTCGGGCGGCGACACGTCCGGCCCGGATCTGCCCGCGCTGGCCTCGGCGATGGACGTGCTCGCCGCGCCGTCGGCCGAGGAGGCGTTCGGGCTCGCGGTCGTGGAGGCGCTCGCGGCCGGGCTGCCGGTGCGCTACACCTCCTGCCCGGCCCTTCAGGACCTGGCGCCGGAGGCCGCCCCGGGCGCGCTGCGCGTCCCCTGCGACGCCGGCGCCTACGCCCGCGCCCTCGCCGAGGTCCGCGCCGAGGTCCAGGCCGCCGGCCCCGGCCCGCGCACCGCCCCCGAGGCGGCCCGCCACTACTGCATCACCCGCAGCGCCGCACGGCTCATGGACGTGTACGCCGCGGCGCTCGCCGCCCCGCACATCCCCCTCCAGATGCCGCACATCCCCGTCCACTTCCCCGTCCAGCAGGGAGCAGAGCCCTCATGACCGACAACCACCGCCCCGCCCGCCTCCGCGCGCTCCCGTCCTGGTCCCTGGTGGCGGCCGGGGTCCTCGCGGGCGGGCTGCTCGGCGGCGCGTACGGCGAGCTGAAGCCCCCGGCGTACACGGCGACGAGCTTTGTCATCGCCGTCCCCACCGACAAGTCCGACACCGCCTCCGCCCTCGGCTTCGCCCAGGCCTACGGCCGGGTCGCCACCCAGCTCGCGGTGCTCGCCGACGCCCAGGTGTGGGCCGGGGTGCCGGTGAGGACGCTGCGCGACAGCGTGCGCGCCGCGACCTCGCCGGACGCCCCGATGGTCTCGATCTCCGCCACCTCCGCCCACCCGGCCGAAGCCGCCGACATGGCCAACGCGGTGGCCCGCGCGCTCACCAAACACGCCGACGACGCCAAGGACGACACGCACGTCGGCCTCCTCCAGTTCTCCCGCGCGCTCAAGCCGACCTCGCCGGCCTCGGCCTCCGCCAAGGTGACCGGGCTGGTCGGGGCGAGCGCGGGAGGGCTGCTCGGCACCCTCGCGCTGCTGATCCGGCCGCGGCGCCGGCCGGAGGAGGAGACCGCGCGTCCGACCCCGGTGCCCGGCCCGGCCGTCGCCGCCGACGCGCACGGCGCCCGGTGACGGCCACGGAGCCGGGACGCACCGCCCACGCCGGCGAACCCGGCACCGGGTTCGTCCCCGGGTTCGCTCCCCGGCGCGTTCCCGAACTCGTCACCGAACTCGTCACCGACGAGGCCGGCTTCGCCGCGCTGGCGCCGGCCTGGGAGCGGCTGTACGGGCGGTGCGCCGCCGCGACCCCCTTCCAGAGCCACGCCTGGCTGCACTCGTGGTGGCTGTCGTACGGCCGCCCCGGCCGGCTGCGGCTGCTGCTGGTGCGCTCCGGCGGCCAGTTGCTGGCCGCCGCGCCGCTGATGCTGGTCCGCCGGCCGCTGCCCGTGCTGGTACCGCTCGGCGGGCCGATCTCCGACTACGCGGACATCCTCCTGGACGACGCCGACGACGGACCCGCGGCGCGCGCGCTCACCACGGCCCTCGCGCGCGCGGCCCGTACGGCACTGGTCGACTTCCGCGAGGTACGCCCGGGCGCGGCGGTGGAGCGGATCCACGGCTGCTGGTCCGGCCCGCGCCGCGCGGTGCCCGACTCCCTGTGCCTGGAGCTGCCCGCCGTGTCCATGGACGGCCTGGTGGCCCGGCTGCCGTCGAACAAGGCCCAGCAGCGGGTGCGGGCGAAGCTGCGCAAGCTGGACTCGCTGGGCGTGGAGCGGCGGGCGGTCGGCCCGGAGGAGGTGGCCGGGGCCCTCGACCGGCTGCTGGAGCTGCACCGGCTCCAGTGGCAGGGACGCAAGGTGACGAGCGAGCACCTCCAGCCCCGCTTCCGCACTCATCTGGTGCGCGCGGTGGGCCCGATGGTCCGATCGGGCAGCGCGGTGGTCACCGAGTTCCGGATCGCGGGCGAGGTGCTGGCCGTCGACCTGACCCTGCTCTCCCGCGGCCTCGCCGGCGGCTACCTCTACGGCGCCCATCCGGACCTGCGCGCGCGCAAGGCGGACGTGGCCGTGATGCTGCTGGACGCCTGTACGGACCAGGTGACCGGACGCGGCGCGCTGAGCCTGCTGCGCGGCGACGAGCCGTACAAGCGCCACTGGCGTCCCGAACCGGTCACCAACCGCCGTCTCCTGCTGGCCCGCCGCCCCACCGCCCCGCTGCTGACGGCCGCCCTGTGCGAGACGGCGGCCCGGCAGCGGGGCAAGGAGGTGCTGCGCTGGTGGAGGGAACACCGTCGGTGCTAACCACTCCGCGACCACCAGTCGAAGCGGATGCAGAGCCTGCCGCCGAGCCAGTACTCGATCCAGTTGCCGAGATCCACCGGCGAACAGTCGCCCAGGGCCTCGGTGGCCGCCTCCGGCTTCACGGCCAGGGGCGATGTGGGAGTCGTGGTCGGTGTGGGAGTCGGCGCCGGTGTGGTGCTCGGCTGGACGGGGAGGTCGTACAGGGCGCGGCGGTAGATCTGCGACGACCTGGGGTTGGCCGAGCACTGCCAGACGCCGTGCGGGCAGTAGTCGGTGAGCGTGTTGTAGAGCGGCTTGTGCTCGTCGATCCAGGCGAGCATGCGTTTCATGTATTCGGCGTTGTCACCATTGCGAAAGAGTCCCCACTCCGGGTAGGAAATCGGTTTGCCGTGGGACTTCGCGAAATCCACGTGCTGTTGGAGGCCGTAGGGCTCTTTCACCTGCTCGTCGAAGGACTCCCCGGCCGGCTGGTCGTAGGAATCCATACCGATGATGTCGACCGTGCTGTCCCCCGGATAGCACTCGGTCCAGGGCACCCCGTCCCGGCCACGGCTCGGCGTGAAATCGAACCGGAATTTCTGCCCCGGTACGGCACGCATGGTGGTGACGATCCTGTTCCAGTAGGCCTTCCAGCTCTCCGGGGCCGGTCCGCAGCGATGGGTGTACGTGGTGCCGTTCATCTCCCAGCCGAGCACGATCACCGTGTCCGGTACCTTCAGCTCCACCAGCCGCTCGGCCAGGGTCTTGAAGTGCTGGTCGAACGCCCCGGCCGCGCCCTGCCGCAGCAGCCACCGCACCCCGGCGTCGGAGACGTGGTCCTCGTTGCGCTCCTGCATGGGCACGTTGAGGACGAGCGTGCGGTCGGCCTTGTCCCGCCGCCAGCGCGCCCACACGTCCAGGAATCCGGGCGCCCCCTCGATGTCCCGCCAGCGGTCGCCGGGGAGATAGGTGTGGGCGACCTTCAGCTCGGTGCTGCCCAGCCAACGGCTCAGCCCGGCCATCCGCGCGACCCCGACCGGCCCCGAGTCGAGGAACGCCCCGAACGGCGGTACGGCGGCTTTGGTGGGCGTGGGAGCCGGCGTGGTCGGCGTCACCGGGCTCGGTGTCACCGGGCTCGGTGTCACCGGGCTCGGTGTCACCGGGACCGGCGTGTCCGGGGGCGGTGGGACCGGCTCCACGGCGAAACCGGGGCCGACCGCCAGGGCGACCGACGCGACGGCCGCCACCGCGATCACCGCGGACCGCCGGGTCCTGGCACCGCTCTGCTGTGCGCCCATGCCCGCTCCTCGCCCCACTCGGTTGCTTTTCCGTCCCGCCGCGTTTCCTGTTACTGACACACAGTCATATCGATACGAATTCCGCCAGTGCGGTTACGGCTTTCAGGTGGCCCGAACCCCCGCACGGGCGAATCGAGGAGAAGGAACAACACACGTGTCGCTCCTGGACGTCCAGGTCCCCGCGGTCTTGCTGCGGATCGACCGGAACCCCTTTCATCACGGCACCCTGGGCGCCGTGCGCTCGCTCGGCAGGGCGGGAGTGGAGGTGCACGTCGTCGCCGATTCCGCGGGAAGTCCCGTACGGGCGTCGCGATTCGTGCACCGGCTGCATCCCCCGCCGCGGCCCGGCGCCTCCCCCGGAGACATCGCCGCCACCCTGCTCCGGGTCGCGGCCCGCGTGGCGCGGCCGGCGGTGCTGATCCCGCTGGACGACGCGAGCGCCATCGCGGCCGGCCGGCTGCGCGAGGAGCTGGCGCCCGCCTATCTGCTGCCGCAGCAGCCCGGCGCGCTGCCCGAACGCGTCGCCGACAAGGCGGAGCTGGCCGGGCTGTGCGCCGCCGCCGGCGTCCCGCACCCGGTGACCCTGGTCCCGGACAGCGCCGAGGACGCGGCGGCGGCCGCGTGGCGGCTGGGGCTGCCGCTGGTGGCCAAGTGGAGCCGGCCCTGGCTGGTGCCGGCCGGCAGCGGGCTGCGCTCGACCGTGCTGGTGCGCTCGGCGCGCGAGGCCCGGGAGCTGTTCCTGCGCAGCGCCGAGGCGGGCAGCACGCTGCTGCTCCAGACGTTCCTGCCGCCGGGCCCGGACCGCGACTGGTTCTGCCACGGGTACGCCGACCGCACCGGCGCCGTCCGGGCGGGCGGCCCCGGCCGCAAGCACCTGGCCTGGCCGCGCGGCGCGGGTCTGACCGCGGTCGGCCAGTGGACGCCCAACCCGCAGATCACGGCGCTGGCCGAGCGGCTCACCCGCGACCTGGGCTACCGGGGCATCTTCGACCTGGACTTCCGCCGCTGCGGCAGCACCGGCCGCTACCACCTGCTGGACTTCAACCCGCGCCCCGGCGCCCAATTCCGGCTGTTCACCGACAGCGCCGGCCTGGACGTCGTACGCGCCCTGCACCTGGATCTGACCCAGCGTCCGCTGCCGGCGGGGAGGCCGCTCGCCGGGCGGCGGTTCGTGGTGGAGAACTACGCCCCGCTGACCGCGCTGCGGCCCGCGCCGGCGGGCCGGGAGCTGGCCTGGCACGCGGCGGACGACCCGGCGCCGGGCCGGGCGATGTGGACGCTGTGGAGCCGACGCGCCGCCTGCCGCCTCGCGGGCCCGGTCACCGGCCGGCTGCGCCCTCGCAGCTCCCCCGCACCGGCGGCCGTACCGGACACCGCACCGTGCCTGGTGCCCACGGCGTGCGGCCCCGGAAGCACCGAGATCACCGATGTCCCCGACATCACCGACATCACCGACGACTTCCGTGAGGACGAGAAAGCGAGCAGTTGCTGATGTACGACCTGCTGGTGGTGGGCGCCGGCCCGTACGGGCTGTCCATCGCGTCGCACGCCGCGGCGGCCGGGCTGAGCGTCCGCGTGCTCGGCCGGCCCATGGCGTCCTGGCGCGACCACATGCCCCGCGGCATGTTCCTCAAGTCGGAGCCCTGGGCCTCCAACCTCTCCGATCCGGAGGGACGTTGGCGGCTCGACGTCTTCTGTGCCTTCCGGGGCCTGGCCGCCCGGCACGCCGAGCCCCTCCCGCTGGACGTGTTCGCCGAGTACGGACTGTGGTTCGCGCGCAACGCCGTACCGCCCGTCGACGAGCGGACGGTGACCCGGCTGGCGCCGTGCGCGGGCGGTTTCGAGGCCGTCACCGAGGACGGCGAGACGTTCACCGCCCGGACGGTCGCGCTGGCCGTGGGCGTGCTGCCGTTCACCGAGATCCCGCAGCCGCTGCGCCATCTGTCCCCGGCGCTGGTCTCGCACAGCAGCCACCACGCCGACCTCGACCGCTTCCGCGGCCGGGACGTCACCGTCGTCGGCGGCGGCCAGGCGGCCCTGGAGACCGCCGCGCTCCTCGCCGAACAGGGCACCCGGGTACGGGTGCTGGCCCGCGCGGACCGGCTGTGCTGGAACGACGTGCCCCCGCCCTGGGAGCGCCCCTGGTGGCGCTCGGCCCGCGCCCCGCACAGCGGCCTGGGCCCCGGCTGGCGGAACTGGTTCTACGCCGAGCGGCCCGGCCTGTACCGGCGGCTGCCGGAGCGGACCCGGACCCGGATCGCGGGGGACGCGCTCGGCCCGGCGGGCGCCTGGTGGGTGCGCGAGCGGGTGGAGCGCCGGGTGGAGGTGCTGCTCGGCCGGGAGATCGTGACGGCCCGCGAGGTGCCGGACGGGCTGCGCCTGGAGCTCGCGGGACCCGGCACCGGGGCGCGGTCCCTGCACACCGGGCATGTGATCGCGGCGACCGGTTTCCGGGCCACCCGGGACCGGCTGCGGCTGCTCTCCCCCGAGCTGCGGGCGCTGCTGGCGACGGGCGCGGACGGGGCGCCGGAGGTGGGGCCGGAGTTCGAGTCGTCGTACCCCGGGCTGTTCCTGGCCGGTCTGATCACGGCGGCGGGCTTCGGCCCGGCGATGCGCTTCGTGCACGGCGCGACCTTCACGGCGGGCACGCTGGTGCGCGGGGTACGGCGCCGGCTGCGAGGCGCTCCGCCGCGGGTGCCGTCGCGGGCGGCGGCCGCGCTGCCGCTGGAGGCGCCACTGCCGTGACGGGCCGGCGGCCGGCCGCGCCGGACGGGCAATCGGGTGAATTCCCCGGCGCTTCACGCATACGGGTTTCCTCGGGCTCCTTATTTCGTTCACAGTCTGCGCGTCGTGGCACGTGTGAACGGGCGCCATATCCGAGCGACATACACCCCTGCGACGACCGCGCGGAACAACACCCCACGGCCCGCTGCGGAGCATCCCCTTCTCTGGCTCCAGGGGCCGGCTTCCGAATCCTTCCGAGAGGAAAGTCAAGAGAGTGCGACAGACCCTGAGCAAGGGATTGATCGTGGCGGCCACCGCGACAAGCGCCCTGACTCTGTGCGGCTCATGGGCATTCGCGGACTCCGGTCCGCGGATGACAGGGGCCGACTCATTCGCTTCGACGTCCGGAAACACGGATCAGTGGGAATTCCCGGGTGGGGCAGGCGCCCTGCGGGCCATCGAGCGCGCGGAAGGCGCGACGCAGATGGTGCGCAGGACGGCAGAGGATTTCTCGGCCCCGGCTCACACCACCGAAGATTCCCCCGGCCGCACTTCCTCCGACACGACGAAGCTGAGTCATCGGTTCTCCTCCGGAAACCACGGCGACGACGAATCGAGTCACCAGCCCACCCAGGGAAACCACGGCGACGACGAACCGAGCTACCAGCCCACTCACGGTAACTACGGAGACGACGAACCGAGCTACCAGCCCTCCCACGAAAACTACGGGGACGACGAACCGAGTTACCAGCCGTCCCACGAGAGCTACGGCGACGAAGAGCCCGCACCGGAGCCGCCCAAGGCACCGGACCGCCCCCGCGCCGAGCCGGTGCGTCAGCCTGACCACCAGACCCCGCCGCCGGCGCACCAGCCTCCCGAGATGGCCCGTACCGGCGCGGAGGAGACCTTCGCGGCCCTGGCCGCCAGCGGGGCTCTGCTGGTCGCCGGAACCGCCCTGTACCGGGGAGGTCGCCGGGCCGCGTCCCAGAAGTAGTCGGCCTGGTGCCGGACGCCTCGCGTCCGGCACCGGTCACGTTCGTCTGTCGAGGGCGTCGAGCAGTTCCGCCGACTGCGCCGAGGCGACCTTGCGGACGAAGTACATCCGGGAGGCCTCGATCGCCGGGAGATCGGCGAGTGTCCTGGTGCCCCTGAGCATGCGGTCCACGTAGTGGAAGTTGCTCAGGTCGGAGGTGATGCGGCCGGCCCTCGGCCGGAGTACCGGATCCTCCGCCTCGGCCCGCCAGCCGCTGTTCCACAGAAGCGTGTGGAAGAACATCTCGTCCGGTGCGAGCGTCGTGCGGAACAGGTTCTCCCAGCGGGGGTCCTCGGCCTTGCCCAGGAGGTCCGCGACACAGTCGGCGGTCAGCGCCGTCCACTGGCTCCCCGACACCGGCTCGACGTCACCGAACACCGAAGGCCTGCGTCGAGGGGTCAGCTCCGAGATCCCCCTGCGCAGCATGGCGCGGGCGAGGTAGCCCGGGCCCGGTCCGATGGGAAGAGCGTCGAAACACCACCGCTTGAGGACCCGGCCCTCGGCCGCCGCGCCGTCGAGCAGCGGTGCCGTCCGGCAGTGCTGCCGGAACGGGACCGTAGCGAGATAGTCGGCGAATTCGGCCACCGGGCGGGCGGGATAGCACTGCCCGGACAGCAGAACGATGTGATCGGACGGCTGCGCGAACTCCAGTGCCGTGCGGTACAGAGCCAGCATCGCGCGGACGACCGAGAAACCTCCCCATCGGACAACGACGCGCTCGCGGACGTACGTGGTGCGAGGCACTCCCGCGAAGTCGTCACCTCGCGACCGGGCGTCCACATGGACGACCACAGGGTACGGCGCCAGCCTCTCGACCAGCCGGGCGAACAGCCCGGGCTCGGTGTGGGCGAGCACGGCAAATACCGGCATCCTTCTCTCCTCCCGGGTTTCGCTGCGATCGCCAGCGCTCCGTTCCCCACCGTGCCCGCACTATACGCATTCGACAATGCAGATCAATGTACGGAAAGACATAGGTTTATGAAGTTTGACTGATATAAGTAGTGGCCGATGCGCGACTGAGGCCGCTAAGGAGAGCCATGGGCCGGTCCACCAACGCGATGTCCGGGCAGGCGTCCTTCTCCCCGCCCTGCAAAACTGTTCACCGCGAGGGCGCGCGGGCTCGCTGGTACCGCCCGCTCTCCGTCTGCGTGGATCTGGCCGGCGCGGCGCTGCCGGTTTCGGCGGCGATCATCCATGTCCGGGAGCCGCACCCGCTGCGACTGGCGGCCGCCGCCGCCGTGTTGTGGCCGCTGATCGGGCTGGTGGGCAAACGCTACGCGTCCGGGGGCTGGACCGACGGGGTCGGTCTGCGGGACGTCCTGAGGGACTGGCTGGTGCTGGTCGGCGCCCTGGCCACGCTCCGTGTGCTGTGCGGGCTGAACAGCGTCCCCATCGAGGCCTTCACCGCGCTCCTGCCCGCGCTGGTCCTCACCTCGGCCTGTCAGGAGGTGATCCGCCGTCATCTGCGGGCCGCCTGGCGGGACGCCCGCACTCTGCGCCGCGTCCTCGTCGTCGGCGAGGGCCCTCTGGTCGACGCCGTGGTCGCGCAGCTCGCCCAGCGCACCGACCACGGATACGTCGTCGTCGGCGCCTGCGCGGTGGGCGAGGACCCGGTCTCCTCGGGCGTCGCCGTATGCGTACGGCTGGCCGGTGATGCGCCTCGGACCCCGGAGACGGACGCGGAGGCCGTACTGGGCGCCGTGGACGAACTGGCCGCCGATCTGACCTTCGTGGCGGTGAGCCGCCCCATGTCCGGCGAGCGGCTGCGCCGGCTGTCCTGGGCGCTGCACGACCGGGGCTGCCCGCTCATCGTGCTGCCCGGCATCATCGATGTCGCCCGACGCCGGCTCCGGGCCACCTCCGCCGCCGGGCTGACGATGCTGCACGTCGTCGCACCGCCCTCGCGCCACGACATTCCGGCGCTGTTCAAGGGCGTCGTGGACCGTGTGGGTGCGCTGCTGCTGATCGCCCTCCTCTCCCCCCTGCTTCTCCTCGTGGGGCTGTCGGTGCGGCTCGGCTCACCCGGCCCCGCCCTCTACCGGCAGACCCGCGTGGGCCGGCACAGCAGGCACTTCTCCATGTGGAAGTTCCGCACGATGGTGGTGGGTGCCGACCGGCTCAAGAGCCAGCTGGAAGAGGCGAACGAGAACGACGGGCACATGTTCAAGATGCGCCGTGACCCACGGGTCACGCCCGTCGGACGCTTCCTGCGCCGCTACTCGCTCGACGAGCTGCCCCAGCTGTTCAACGTCCTGCTCGGTCACATGTCACTGGTCGGACCGCGCCCCCCGCTGCCCGAAGAGGTCGACAAGTACAACCTGGTGGAGAGGCGCCGGCTCACCGTCAAACCGGGTCTGACGGGGCTGTGGCAGGTGAGCGGACGAGCGAACCTCTCCTGGAACGAGACGGTCGCGCTCGATCTGCGCTACATCGACAACTGGTCCCTGGCGGGAGACGTCACCGTGATGGCCCGCACCGTGCGCGCGGTACTGAACGGCCAGGGCGCCTACTGATCGCACCGCTCGCTCCGGCCGTCGTGGCCCTCCGGGAAAGGCACAGCGTCATGGCACAGCGCACAGTCCAGGCCACGTGGTCGCTGCGCGGCTTCACCGGTGCCGGATACGACAAGGGGCGTCCCCTGCTCGTCCAGGCCGCCTGGTTCGCGGTCCTCCACCTCGTCTTCGTCAAGTGGTGGTTCCCGGCCCGCTGGCGTCCGGTGCTGCTGCGCGCCTTCGGCGCCCGCATCGGAAGGCGGGTGCTGATCCGGCACGGAGTGCGGGTGCACTGGCCGTGGAAGCTGGACGTCGGCGACGACGTGTGGATCGGCGAGTGCGCCTGGATCCTCAACCTCGAACCTGTCACGATCGGCCACGACTGCTGCGTCTCGCAGGGCGCGCTGCTGTGCACGGGCAGCCATCTGCGCCGGTCCGCCACGTTCGAGTTCGACAACGGCCCCATCCGTTTGCAGCCGGGCAGTTGGGTCGCGGCCCGGGCGGTCGTGCTGCGCGGCGTCACCATCGGCCGGGGCGCCGTGGTGGGCGCCGGCGCCGTGGCACACCAGGACCTCGCCCCGGGCCTGGTCCTCACGCCCGGCGGTGCTCCAAGGGGGACGTCACCGTCCGAATCCATGAGAGGAATCAGGCCATGAGAGTGGTCCAGGTCGTCACGCTCGTCAGCGAAGGCGCGGCCTTCGGAGGCCCGCCGAGCGTGGCGGTCACCCAACTCCGGGAGATGGCCGCACGGGGTCACGACGTGGAGCTGGTGGCGTTGTGGCAGGGCCGGACGCCGGCTCCCCGACACATCGGCACCGTCCCGTTCACCTCCCGCCCGGCGCGGACCGTCGTCCCGGGCCAGGGATACCTCGGCCTCATGCACCCCTTGCTGCTGCGGGACCTCTGGCAGGCCATGGGACGCGCCGACGCCGTTCACCTGCATGTGGGAAGGGACCTCGTGTCCTTGGCCGCACTCGTCGTCGCCCGGATGCGGGGCACCGACTTCGTCGTCCAGACGCACGGCATGGTGGAGCCCCGTACCGGCATCGCCGCACGCGTCTTCGACCGTGTCTACGTCCCCCTGCTCCGGCGAGCACGTTGCTGCCTCGTGCTCACCGAGGAGGAGCGGCGGGCCCTTGCCGCGGTACTGAGCCCCGAGGCTCCGCCTCTGGTGATGCTGGGCAACGGTATGCCCCCGCCCCGTCCGGTGACGGACGAGCGGCCGCGCGGCGGCCACCACGTGCTCTTCCTCGCCCGGCTTCACCCGCGCAAACGACCCGAGGCGTTCGTGGAGATGGCCGCCCTGGTCCACAAGGAGATCCCGGAGGCGCGCTTCACCCTCCACGGAACGGACGAGGGATCGCTGCGGCAGGTGAACCAGCTCATCGCCGACCGCGGGCTGACCGACGTGGTCCACTACGGCGGCGCGCTGGAACACTCCGCGGCGCTGGAGGCCTATCGCCGGGCCACCGTCTACGTCCTGCCCAGCGTGAACGAGCCGTTCGGCATGACCGTTCTGGAAGCGCTGGCCGAAGGAACACCCGTGGTGTGCACGGACAGCTGCGGCATCGCGGAGGAACTGGCAAGCAGGCAGGCGGCGCTGATCACCGACGAGAGCCCGGAGTCCCTGGCCGAGGCGGTGAGCCGGCTGCTCGGCGACGAGGCTCTGCGCCGCCGGCTGGCCGACGCCGGGCGCCGGGCGATCAGGGAGGTCTTCTCCATCCGCGCGGTGGTGGACCGGCTGGAGAGCCTCTACCGGGATCGCGCACGACAGAGGTGAAGGTCCCCCCGCCGGGCGCTGGGCGGGGCGCCCGGCGGGGTGCTCAGGGCACCGAGGCGCCGGTCACCGCCTTGAGGATGCCCTCGAAACGGAAGGCGGAGCCTTCCAGGGCGAACTCCCGCTCGGCCAGGACGCGGCTCCGCTTGCCCAGCGACGCGGCGTATTCCGGGTCGGACAGGACCTCCTGGACCCAGCCGGCGGCGTCCTCCAGCGACGACTGGGCCGGCGGGAAGACCGCCGAGCCGGCCTGATGAAGCAGCTGGGCGGCCAGGTTCTCGGCCGGCATCAGGCCGAGCACCGGGCGCCCGGCGCACAGGTACGACAGGGTCTTCGACGGGACCGAGAACCTCCCGGCGTCGCCTTCGAGGAGAACGACCAGTACGTCACCGCTGCCCAGCACCTCGGGCAGCCGCCGGTAGGGCTGGAAGGGCAGCAGGGTGACCTCGATCCCGTGGACGGCGGCGGCCCGTTCGAGGACGGGCACGGCCGGGCCCTCGTTGACGACCACGAGACGCACGCGCTCGCCCCGCTGCCGCAGACGCTCCACCAGCCGCACCAACAGCACGGGATTGTGCTTCAGGCCCAGCGTGCCGGCGTACAGGAGGGTTTTCACGCCGCTCAGGTGCTGCTCGTCCGACCAGGCGTTGGCCCGGGCCACGGGGACGATCTCGTCCAGCGGTGCCCAGTTGGGGATGACGGTGACCTTGTCGGCGGTTCCCCACTGCCGGTGCACCTCGACGAAGGAGTCGGCGATCACCACGATGGCCGAGGCCTGATGTGCCGCCCACTTCTCGCCGGCGCCGAAGACCTTTGCGGCGATGCCCATCGCGTCGGCGACCTCCGCGGCGGCGAAGCTCTTGAGCGCGACGGCGGTGACGTCCTGGTGCCACAGCACCCAGGGGATGCGGAGCCGCTTCAGCGCTGCCACGGTCACGACGAGCGTGGGAATCGGCAGGTTGGACAGCAGCGCCACATCGGGCTTCGCACGCCGCACCTGCCGGGCGAGCTCGACGCCCAGCAGGCTCTCCTGGAAGAGCCGGCGCACATAGGCCTGCTTCTTCAGCACCGTGCGGTCTCCGATGGTGACGAAGCGCAGGCCGCGGACATCTGCCTCAAGATCACCCTTGCCGCTGCGGTAGGCCGTGCAGGTCGAGTGGACCACTGCGTGACCGCGGCGGGCCAACTCCCGGCTGAGCTGCGCCTGGAAGGGGTGACCGCTGTAGTCGTGAACGAAGATCCGCATCGGCTCGTGGTGTCCTCGCACCGGGGCCTCAGCCCTGGGAACGCTTCACCTGGTCGTAGACCCAGGCGTAGGTCTTCTCCAGGCCGTCCGCCAGCGGGATCGAGGGCTCCCAGCCGTAGATCTCGCGGATCAGGGTGTTGTCGGAGTTGCGGCCGCGTACGCCCTGGGGAGCGTCGTACTTGTAGCTGCGTTCGCAGCGGATGCCCGCGATCCGCTCGACCAGGTCGACCAGCTGATTGATCGTCACGAGCTCGGAGGAGCCGAGGTTGACCGGTACGCCGCTGTTCCCCTCCGTGATCATCTGCGTGCCCTTGAGGCAGTCGTCGATGTACATGAAGGAACGCGTCTGCAGGCCGTCGCCCCAGATCTCGATGCGGTGGTTCCCGGAGAGCACGGCCTCGGCCACCTTGCGGCACACCGCGGCCGGGGCCTTCTCCCGGCCGCCGGACCACGTACCGTGCGGGCCGTAGACGTTGTGGTAGCGGGCGACGCGGGTGGTGAACCCGTAGTCCTCCGTGTAGTGACGGCACATGCGCTCGGAGAAGAGCTTCTCCCAGCCGTAGCCGTCCTCCGGCTGCGCCGGATAGGCGTCCTCCTCCTTGAGGGCGGTGGCCTTCGGGTCGGTCTGCTTGCCGGCGGCGTAGACGCAGGCGGAGGAGGAGTAGAAGTACCGTTCCACGCCGGCCTCATGCGCGGCCTGCAGCATGTGGGTGCTGGTGAGCACCGACATCATGCACGCGGCCTTGTTGTTCTCGATGAAGCCCATGCCGCCCATGTCCGCGGCGAGCATGTACACGAACCGCGCGCCCCGGACGCCGTCGCGTGCGCTGTCCGGGAGCGAGAGGTCCGCGGTCAGGTTCTCGGCGTCCTCGTGGACCTGGTGCCACTCGCGCCGGGGCTTGACGTCGATGGAGCGGACCGTCAGACCCTGGGCCAGCAGGGCGCCCACGAGGTGCCCGCCGATGAACCCCCCGCCACCGGCAACGACGGCGTCGACCTGCTTGTTCATGGACAGCTCCTCAGCTGAAGGGGGATGCGAGGTGCCCAGAGTATTGAGGTTTGTCCGATTTGCTCCGCATTGGCGCGCCTGATGCGGTATACGGGACAGAGGCCGCTATACATCTGCCGGTGAGGTTTCCGCCGAAGCACTCGCCGTACTCGCCGCACTCGTCGACCGCAGAAATCCCCGATGTCCCGGTGCGGGACGCGCGCGCCCGCAGTGTGCCCGGGGTCTGCGTCTGGGCCGTGCTGCTGATCGTCGTGCTGCCGGTCCTGGTACTCCGGCCGCACCACGGGCCGGTGCCGGCGGCCCTGCTGCTGCAGGGCGTGGTCGTGGCGCACACCGGGGGCGCCCTCACCCGCGTGCTGACCGCTCCCACGGTCCGGCTCGTCGCCTTCGGCTTCTGGATGTTCTCCTACATCTGGTTCGGTCTGGCCCCCCTGGCGCAGCTCACCTCGGACACCTACCCCTGGCCCTACCGGGCCGGCGCGGAAACCTCCTTCGCGGCCGTGGCGGTCGTCGAGCTGGGGCTGCTCGCCCACAGCGCCGGAACGGCCCTCGCCGTGCGACGCGCGGCCACCCGTGCCACCCGGCCCGGCGCGCTGGAACGGCTGCTCGCCCGCCGCCTTGCGCCCTGGCGCGTCCTGGTGCTGTCCGGACTCGCGCTGGTGCTCGCGGTGCTGCTGATTCCCGGCCAACCAGGCGGAGTCGTCGCGTACTTCACCAGCCGCCAGGCCGTCCACGAAACCGGCGCCCTGAACGACGCGTCGGACTCCTTCCTGCAGCCGCTGCGCAGCTGGTCGCTGTCCGTGCCCGCCTTCTGGGGGCTGTTGGGCCTGCTGCGCCTGCCGCGCCTGCCGGGCGGCGACCGCCTGCTGCGCGGCCTGCGACGGCTGCTGCTGCCCCTGCTCGTCGCCCTGAACATCGTCGTCAACAACCCCATCAGCAAACCGAGGTTCTGGGCCGGCACGGTGCTGCTGACGCTGCTGTTCACCGTGGACCGGTGGTGCCGCCCCCGGGCCTCGCGCGCGATCGCCGGCGCCGTTCTCGCCACGGTGCTCGTCGTCTTTCCCTACAGCGACTACTTCCGCTACGACGACCGGCAGACGGTCGCCGTCGTGTCGATGGCCGAGCAGTTCACCGCCAAGGGCGACTACGACGCCTTCCAGCAGGTGCAGACCGGCCTCGACTACGCGCGGGAGAACGGGGTTTCCCCCCGGTCCGCACTCGGCCCCCTCCTCTTCATGGTGCCGCGCTCGGTGTGGCGGGACAAACCCGACGACACCGGTATCGCGCTGGCGCGGTACGCGGGTTACGACTTCCTCAACCTGTCGGCGCCCCTGTGGATCGAGAGCTATCTGGGGGCCGGCCCGGTCGCCGTGGCCCTCGTGTTCTGCCTGCTGGGCGCGGCGGGACGCCGCATGGACGAGGCCCGGGAACGCCTGCGGGACCGGCGCGGCACCCTGGCCGCTCTGCTGGTCCCCGCCTTCGCCTTCTACCAGTTGATGTTTCTCCGCGGAAGCCTGCTCGGTATCACGGGCCCGATGCTGCTGATGATGACCGTTCCGCTGCTCATCAGCACGTCAAGGCGCCAGGTGTCCGAACTCGCCGCACCGGCGGCCCGGTCCGCCCCCGTCCCGCACGCCTCACTTCCTCACCCAGGAGGCCACCTGTGACCGGTCCCATCCCCTTCGACGACCGTTTCGGCGAACCGGACCAGCTCCGTGACCAACTGCGCCTGCTCCTTCGCCACCGGGTGGCGATGGCACTGGGGGTCGCCCTGGGGCTGCTCGGCGGGCTGGCCATGGCGCTCTACGACGCCGGCACCTACAGCTCCACCAGTGACGTTCTGGTCCGCGCCGGCGCCGACCCCTTCGACACGGTCAGCGTGCCCGTCGACAACCAGATCAGCATGAGCACGGAGCAGCAGATCGCCGCGAGCGCGGCCGTCGCCGTCCGTGCGGCGCAGGCCCTGGGGCAGCCCGACAGCCGGGCCACCGCTCTCCAGGACCATCTCCGGGTCACCAACCCGGCCAAGTCCCAGATGCTCCGCTTCGAGTTCACCGCGCGTGCCCCCCAGCGCGCGGCGCGCGGCGCCGACGCCTTCGCCGAGGCCTACCTCGCCGACCGCAGGAGCCGCAACGACGCGGCGGTGCACCGGGCCGTCGACGGCATGAGAACGCAGATCACCGCGCTGACCCGGCAGACGGGGAAGGCCTCGGACAACAGCGCGGACGGCTTCGCCGTACAGAGCGAGATCGGCAGCCTGCGCAAGCGCGTGGC
The DNA here is from genome assembly GCF_055558375.1 of Streptomyces sp. NPDC025793. Taxonomy (NCBI): domain Bacteria; kingdom Bacillati; phylum Actinomycetota; class Actinomycetes; order Kitasatosporales; family Streptomycetaceae; genus Streptomyces; species Streptomyces sp. NPDC025793. Next base: position 187,291 of record NZ_JBVHMR010000008.1, read on the forward strand.
CGAGATCAGCTCCCGCGACACCAGCGGTGGCGACATCGTCCGCAGGGGCGCGGTACCCGCCCTGCCCTCGGGTCCCGGAACGGGCACGCTGGCCGTCCTCGGTCTGGCCGGCGGTGCCGTCCTGGGCATCCTGCTGGCCTGGCTGTGCTCGGCCCTGGACAGCCGCGTGCGGTCGGCCCGCGAGGTCCAGGCCGCCCTGGGCGCGCCCGTGCTGGGCAGCCTGCCCGCCGACCCCCGCGCGGACGGCGCGCTGCTGACCGTCGGCCGCACGGGCGGCGCCCGGGCCCAGGCCTATCGGTCCCTGGCCTTCCGTACCGGGCTCTCGGGCGGCGGCGGCTGTCTCCTCGTGGTGACGCCACGGGCCGACGACAGCGCCGGGGCGGTCGCCGCGAACCTGGCCGCGGCCTTCGCGGAGTGCGGACGGGAGGTCGTGCTCGTGGACGCCGACCCCGACGCGCACGGGCTTGCGGCCCGCCTGCCGCTGGTGCCGGCGGAAGAGCGCACCGAGCCGGATCCCTCCCTGCCCGAGGGGGGCGCCCTCGTCGACGCGGGCTCTGCGGGACGGTTTGCCCTCTGCCGCGGTGGCAGGACCGGCCGCTCCCCGCTCACCGACGTGTCCCAGGCGATGGACCAGGCGGCGTCCGGCACCTGCCCGCCCACCACGGTCGTGGCCGGCCGGCCCCTGCTGGAGCACCCGGACGCGCTGGTGGCGGCCCAGCACTACGCCGGTGTCGTGGTGGTCACCGGACGTGACACCCGGCGGGACGACCTCAGGCAGACGGGCGAGCTGATCAGCTGCTCCGGCGTACGACTGCTGGGCGCCGTGGTCGACGCCGGACGTGTGCGGGGCGGTGCCGCCGTGCTCCGCCGTGTGAAGCCCCGTTTCCGGACCGAGAGCGTCCTGCCGGGCACGCAGCCCACGGGGCAGCACGACACAGTCACGGTCTCCGGGGGATGACGGCGCCCGGCGCGGCCGCACCCACCACCGGGGCCCCCGCCCGCAGCACGGTCGCCGCCACCGCACGGGGCGGTTTGTGGGGCGCGGCGGGTTCCGCCACGAACGCCGTGTTCGCCTTCCTCCTGGTCGGCCTGATCACCCGAGCGGCCGGCGCCCAGGGGGCCGGAGCGATCTTCACGGGCGTCGCCGTGTTCACCATCGCCAGCAACGTCTGCAAGCTCGGCGCCGACACCGGGCTCGTCCGCTTCATCCCCGGAGATCTCGCTCTCAACGGCGGCCGCTCGGTGGGCTCTTTGCTGCGCATGGCGGTGCTCCCGGCGGTGGCGGCCGCCACCGCGACCAGCGCGGTGCTGCTGCTGTGCCCCACGGTGGCCACGACGCTCCTGCCGCACCTGCCCCGCGCCGACGCGGTCGCCCTGATCCGATTCTTCGGCCTGGTCCTGCCCGCCGCCACCGTCAGCCTGCTGCTGCTCGGCGCCACCCAGGGATACGGCACCGTGGTGCCGTTCGTCTCCGTGGAGCAGATCGGCAAGCCCGTGCTCCGGGTGCTGATCGCGGTGCCGGTGGCCTGCTGGGTTCCCCGGATGATGTTCCTGGCGGCGGCCTGGCTGCTGCCGGCGCTGGCCGGTCTCGCAGCCGCATGGCTGGGCCTGCACCGCTGCCGGGCCCACCACCGCACCACGACGGCCCCAAGGGGTGGAGAGCCCGTCTCCTGGCGGGCGTTCTGGGCCTTCTCCGCACCCCGCGCGGTCTCCTCCGTCTTCGACATCAGTGCGGTCTGGGTGGGGGTCATCCTGCTGTCGGCGCTGGCCACCGACGCCGAGGCGGGTATCTACACCGCCATCGGCCGCGTCGTCACCGCGGGCACCCTCCTCCAGCTCGCCGTCCGCCTGTCCGTCGCACCCCAGCTCAGCCGGCTGCTCGCCGTCGGCGAGGTCGCCGAGGCCCACCATCTGCACCGCATCTCGACCTGCTGGATCGTCCTCTTCTCCTGGCCGCTGTTCGTTCTCATCGCCGGCTTTCCCCGCACCGTCCTCGCCGTCTTCGGGCCGGAGTTCACCCAGGGGGCACCCGCCCTGGTCATCCTGTGTGCCGCCGCCGTGGTCAATGTCGCGGTCGGCAACGCGCAGACCGTGCTGCTCATGGCCGGCAGGAGTTCGTGGCATCTGGCCTGCACGGCTGCGGCGTTCGCGGTGCAGCTCACGGTGGGCGTGCTCGCCGTGCCCCGGTGGGGCATCCTCGGCGCGGCCGTCTCCTGGGGCGCGGCCGTCGTCGTGGAGAACCTCTCGGCCGCTCTGCTGGTCCGGCTGCGGCTCGGCTTCACCACCGTGGCCGCCGGGTACACGAGCGCCCTCGGTATCGGCCTGGCCGTCTCGGTGGTGCTGGCAGCCGTGCGCGTCCTGTCGGGTGACACTCCGTCAGGACTCGCCCTCAGTCTGACTTTCGGAATGTCGGTATTTGGTACCTTTTTGTGGCGATATCGCGCGCCTCTGGGTGTGAGCGAGTTGGTCCAGGTGCTGCGCCGTCGCACCGCGTGAGCCGGCACCGTCCGCATCGATGCCCTCGTCCTGCCCGCCCCCCCTTTCCCTTGAGGTGTCCCCTTGCGTCAGAGCAAGCTCCGTACGAAGGCGGTCGCGGGCCCGGCTGCCGCTGCCCTCATCTGCACAGGCGCTCTGCTCAGCTCTCCCGCGACCGCCGACGCGGGCCGTGAACCGGCAACGTTCACCGCGGATCCGCTGGCCACCTGGCAGACGGACGGCATCGTCTGGTCCCTGGCCTACGCCCGCGGTGTCGTCTACGCCGCGGGCTCCTTCGACACGGTCCGTCCGCCCTCTGCCGCGCCGGGCACCCGGCAGGTCCGGCGGCACAACTTCGCCGCGTTCGACGCCGCGACCGGAAAACTCCTGCCCTGCGCCCTGTCCTTCACCTCCGGTGCCGGACCGTACACGGCCGGCACCGTACGGGCCATGAAGCCCTCCCCCGACGGGCGGGTGCTGTACGTGGGCGGCTCCTTCGGCCACGCCGGGTCCACGGGGGTGGCGAACGCCGTGGCCGTCGACACGGCCGACTGCACCCTGCGCAAGGACTTCCGGCCCGCGGTGAACGCAACCGTGCGGGCCATCGAGACGACCGACCGCGGGGTGTACCTGGGCGGTGACTTCAACCAGGTGGACGGGCAGAGCAGGAACCGCGTCGCCGCCTTCACCCCCGGCGGTTCCCTGCTGCCGTTCAAGGCCGACATCGATCTTCCGGTCCGCGCCCTGTCGGCCGTACCCGCGAGGCGCGAAATCCTGGTCGGAGGTGACTTCAAGTCGGTCAACGGCCGGCCGGCCCACGCCTTGGCCGCGCTGGACATCACCTCCGGGGCGACGGTCCACACCTATCCCGGCTGGCTGCCGGCCGCTTCGGTGGTCAAGTCGATCGCACAGGACCGCTCCCACTTCTACATCGGCGCCGAGGGAACCGGAGGGGGCGTCTTCGACGGACGCATCTCGGCCCTGCTCCGCGACGGCACCATGGTGTGGAAGGACACCTGCCTCGGCGCCACCCAGGCCGTCCTGCCCTACAACGGCGCCCTCTACAGCGCCTCCCACGCGCACAACTGCTCGAAGACCCCCGGCGGCTTTCCCGAACGGGGCGTTCGCCACACTCTCCTGGCCCAGTCGGTCACGGACCGGCGCATCCTGCACTGGTTCCCCGACACCGACGGCGGGCTCGGAGAGGGGGTCGGCCCACGTGCCCTGACCATGGCCCGGGGCACCCTCTGGGTGGGGGGCGAGTTCACCCGGGTCAACGACCGGCCACAGCAGGCACTCACCCGCTTCGGCACCGGAACGCCCACGAGCCTGCCGCAGACCCCCGCCCTGACGCTGCTGGCCGCGAACCCGGGAAAGGTCGCCATCGGCTGGCGCGCTTCGTGGGACCGCACCACCGCCGCCCTGACCTACCGGCTCTACCGGGACGGAAAGCTCGTCTCCCGGCAGATCCTCTCCTCCACGCCCTGGAACCTTCCGCAGATGAGCTACACCGACTCCGTGCCCGCCGGTACGCGCCACCGGTACGCCATCGAGGTGACCGCCACCGGCACCCGCACCTCCCACAGATCGCCCTCCCTGTCCGTGACGGTGCCCGCACGCACCGGCCCGAGCCCGACGACCGGAGGCTGACCCGTGGAAGCGACACTCATCGGATACGCGCCCGGCGTCTGGGACCTGTTCCACATCGGGCACCTCAACATCCTGCGTCAGGCACGCCGACGCTGTGACCGCCTGGTGGCCGGCGTGGTGTCCGACGAACTGGCCGGGCGCCTCAAGGGCAGGCGGCCGGTGATCCCGCTGGCCGAGCGCCTGGAGATCGTCCGCAGCATGCGCCACGTCGACGATGTCGTGGTGGAGACACACGAGGACAAACTGCGGACCTGGCGGCAGGTCGGTTTTCACGTCGTCTTCAAGGGAGACGACTGGAAGGGCACACCCACATGGGAAACCCTCGAACGCCGCTTCGCGGACGTGGGTGTCGACGTCGTCTACTTCCCCTATACGGTCCACACCTCCAGCACACTACTGCGCGGGGCGCTGGAACTGATGCAGTTCCCGGTACCACTTCACCGAGAAGGCGACGAGGAACAGGACATGAGCCAGCAGCAGCCCGCAGTACAGAACTAGGAAGATGGCCGGACTGCCGAGAAACAGAAAGCTGATACAGGTCGTGCCGTAGTCGACCGGCAGGAGCAGCACGGGCCCCAGCACCGAGGCAGATCCCCTGTCCGTTCCCGCCACCGCTCTTCCCCCCTTGAGCTTCTGCGTGAGAATGCCGGCGAAATAGATCACCACCGCTGCGGACTGGAACACCATGGGGGCCAGCAGAAGGAGCGGACTGGACAGAACGAAGAAACGGTAGAACGCCACCAGGACGACCGAGTGCAGCGTGACGATCCGGACGCAGTCCAGCACATGGTCCAGCCACTCGCCCGACAGGCTCGCAGAGCACTGGATCCGGGCAAGCTGACCGTCTGCCGCGTCCAGGGCGAAGCCCAGGACAAGGGCCACACCGACACAGACCGACATCACCGGCGCGGGCCGCAGCAGGGCCACCGCCGCCAGGGCCGGAAAAGTGAACAAGGCACCGAGGAGCGTCAGCTGATTGGGGGTCGCGCCGATCCGGAAGGCCAGCGCGGCCATGACACGGCCGGCCGGGCGATTGACGAACCGACTGTAGACCGACACCCCCTTCGCCGGTTTCTGTGCCGTCGAGAGTTGCCTCAGCGTCTCCGCGAACTCGGCCATCACCCTCCTTGGTGACACAACCACGTGAGAAAGGAAGGCAACCATGTCAGAACTGGGTGGCGCGATCTCACGCAACCGTCGGAATATTCTGCGTGGCGGAGCGTCACTGCTGGTCGCTGCGGCCCTGCCGGCCGACAGCGCGTCCGCCAAAAGTGCGCACCCGGGGCCGATGTCCGCGATCAATGTAGCCGAACTCGGTGCCGTGGGCGATGGAAACACCGACGACACAGCGGCATTCGAATCCGCCTATGCGCTCGCCGCCGCCCATGTCCGGGGCGGGGTGGGCCGACTGGTGATCGAGATTCCCGCCGGGGACTTTCTCATCACCCGTCCCTGTGCGCTGCTGAACGGCGTGGCCCCGCCCCGGCCCGCGAACGGTCTGCGTTTCGTCGGGGCCGGCAAGAACATGACCGCCCTGGTCTTCCGCCCGGCCACCGGCCCGGGCTCCTATCTGTGCCGCAATGAGGACAGCTGGTCGAACCTGTCCTTCGAACGCATGCAGTTCCGCTCGGACACACCGGGCGCGTCCTTCTTCAGTTCCTATTCCACCGGCCAGGCCCAGGACTACCGGTTCTCGGAGTGCGAGTGGCTCGGGGAATGGGAGTACGGGCTGGCCCTCGACGGCACGGACACCAACTCGGAAATGCGCTGGGAAGCCTGCACGGTCGCCGGCAGCTACCGGAAGGCGTTTCTGTACTCGGGGCTCACGGGCCGCAAACAGGCCAGCCCCAACTACCAGGACCAGTTCCTGAACTACTGGTTCACCGACATGAAGGTCGAATACGAGTGGGGCAACTTCCTGGAGTTCCCCTACGGCGGATCCATCGCCTGCCGCGGCGGCTCGTACATCATCACCGGCAAGCGCCCCAAAAGCACCCCGGAGTACGGCACCACCAGTACCTTCTTCCGTTTCCCGGTCAGCCAACACCATGACTCGGTCCAGCGTTTCCACGCCCAGGACATTCGATTCGAAGTACGTGACCCGGACGTCAGGATCATCGACTGTATGTGGAGCAGCGGAACGGTCCACTTCAACGACTGCGACGACACCGCGATCGCCTTCAAGGACTTCTCCGCCGAAGTCCGCCCGCACCGCTACACGGTGGGCTCACGGGGACCCCTGATCCGCTACGACTCCTGTCAGCTCGTGGGCCGCCACCAGTACCGGACAGCCCACGAGGGGGAGAGCCTGCCGACCGTCGTCCGCTACGACATGTGCCTGCTGCGGAGCCATCCTCGGACCGAGTTCGCCGTCACCGAGGGCACCGGTCCCGCCCGCTTCGTACAGTTCACCGACTGCATCGACACCGCGCCCACCGGCGACACGCCCCCGCCGGCACCGCCCAGTCCCCCCGGGGTGTCCCCCGGCCCGCCCCCTTTCCGGCCCTGAGGGGCCCGGGCCGTCCCGGGCGCCCTCACCTGCGGGTTCGTCAGGAGTACTTGGTGGGCTTGACGCAGAAGTCGATGCGGCTGAGATTCGCGAACTTGCCGGTCGAGTTGACCGGGGCGTGCAGCAGTCCGGCGGCCTCGATGCCGTCGGGGAAGCCCGTCGTGCTGTCGTAGGTGACCACGGTGGAGCCAGCGGTGCCGCCCGTCGCGGTGACCCTGACGACGGAGCGGTGAGCGGAGCTGGGGATGTCGAAGCTGAACACCTGGCCCTGGGCGGTGCTGGAGACGGTGAGCTTGAAGCTTCCGTCGCCGGGGATCGCGACGGATCCGGTCACGGGATTGGTCACGCTGACCGCGGTCGAGCCCGGGGGGCAGACCGGCGGAGGGGGCGGCGGCGTCGTCTGGCACCCGCACGGGGGCATGGTCGGCATGGGCGGCATCGACTGGCACGCCGAACACCCGGGCGTGGGCGGCTTCGTCTGGCACGACGGGCACCCGGTCGTGGGGGTGGTCGTCGCCTTGCACGACGTGCACGCCTGCGTCGCCCGGGGGACGGCGTGGGCCGACGCCGGGCCGGCGGCGATGCCGAAGGCCAAGGTCGCGGTCAGGCCGGCGCCGACGAGCCCCGCTCCCCAACTCAACTGCCGTGACTGCGTCTTTGTTCGGGCGGCTACTCGCATGACGAGCACTCCTCCTCGTTGCTCGGGGTACCAGAGCTCGGGTACCTGATCTGGCCCGAGATTCCCACGAACAGCATGCCGTGGTGGGTTACGACTCCTTTTCCTAGGCCATTCGAGCTTCACTAAGGTCCTGAAGGGCGGAGCGCGCCGTCGCGGCGTCGCGATATCCGGGGCCGGGTGCCTAATTTCGAGTTCCATGCGACCAAGTAAAAGCACGGCCAGGACCGCCACCACGGCTTCCGCGGTGGCCCTCCTCACGGCCGCTTCGCTCACGTCCGCTTTCGGCGCGCAGGGGCACGACGCAAGAATCCCGCGTGCCGAGAGGACTCCGCGCGGTGAAACAACTCTGACCGCGGCCCCGTTGACGACCTGGCAGACGGACGGCATCGTCTGGTCGGTCGAGTACGCACGCGGTGTCGTGTACGTCGGCGGCACTTTCGACAGCGTCCGCCCGCCTGGCGCGAAGCCCGGCCAGAAGCGGGTCACCCGGAAGAACTTCGCGGCCTTCGACGCGGTGACCGGCAAACTGCTGCCGTGTGCCCACTCCTTCACGGAAGGCGCCGGGACGGTACGGGCGCTGAAGGCATCGCCCGACGGCAAAGTACTGTATGTCGGCGGATCGTTCGGCAAGGTCGACGGCTCCGGAGTGGCCAGTGCGGTCGCCCTGAACACGGCCGACTGCTCGCTGCGGAGGGACTTCCGCCCCGCCGTGGCGGCGCCCGTACGGGCCATCCAGACCACCGGCACGACCGTGTACCTGGGGGGCGATTTCACGGTCGTCGACGGCCAGGAGAGACAGCGCGTCGCGGCGCTGAGCCGCAGCGGGACACTGCTGCCGTTCAAGGCGGACATCGACGAGCCGGTCCGGGCCCTCCTGGCCGCACCCGACCGGGGACAGGTGCTCGTCGGCGGAAGGTTCCACAACGTCAACGGCAAGCCGGAGCAGGCACTGGTCTCCCTGAATCCCACGACGGGTTCGACGGTGAGGTCCTTCCCGGACTGGCTGCCGGATCGATCCGCGGTGACGTCGCTGGCCCGCAACGGCGACCGCTTCTACCTGGGAGCCGAGGGCGAGGGGGCGGGCATCTTCGACGGCCGTATCGCGGGCCGGCTGTCCGACGGCGCGATGGTCTGGAAGGACACCTGCCTGGGCGCCACTCAGGATGTCGTCGTGTACAAGGACGTCCTGTACAGCGCATCCCACGCCCACTACTGCGGCCTCACCCCCGGGGGCTTCCCCGACGGGCCCCGACGGCATTTCCTGGCTCAGTCGATCGGTGACAAGAGCATCCTGCACTGGTTCCCCGACACCGATGACGGTATCGGTGAGGGAGTCGGCCCCCGGACGCTCGTGATGGCCGGCGGCATCCTCTGGGCGGGCGGTGAGTTCACCACGGTCAACGGCAAACCCCAGCAGGGTCTGACGCGCTTCGGGGCCCGCCCCGGCGACACGGCCCCGGAGGCGGCGCCCCGGCTCACGGTCGGGCGCGCTCGCGCCGGAACGGTCACGCTCGCCTGGCGTGCCGCATGGGACAGGGACGACGCGGAGCTGACGTACCTGATCTACCGAGACGGTGTTCTCGTGGCCTCGCGGAAGCAGCGGTCGGCCGAATGGAACCGGCCGGACATGACCTACACGGATTCCGTCCCCCACGGCTCACATCACCGCTACACGATCGCCGTCACCGACGGAAGGCACACGACACCGCGCTCGGAACCGATCGACGCGACCGCCTGAGGGGGCCGGTCATGTGGTGACGGACGCCCGCCGTCGGCGGCCCGGTGCCGCACGACGGCGGGTCGCTTATCCGTTTTTATCCGCGAGGCCATTCGGGATGTATGAGTTCCGGAAACTTGCCGTCAGCGGAGTTTCCCGCGGCGCATCTCTCTCGTTAGCCCAGGAGAAGTGTGACCCGAGCTCCCGAGCTGCGGACGAAAGGAACACAATGAAGAAGCTGAAGGCTGCGGCCCTCATGGTCGGCACCCTGGCCATCGCGGGGGCTGCGGCGCCCGCTGTCGCCGCGGACGTGCCGGCGCAGGGCATTCTGGAGGACGGGAAGACGGTCACCCGTGCTCTTCCCAACGCAGCCGAGATGCCGACGGGCGCCGTCACCAACGACGTCAGGACCGCGGCGGAGGGCGTGAAGCAGTCGGGCATCGTCAAGACACCCGTCTTCGGCGGCACCCTTCCGAACCCTCTCAACGGCAAGTCGCCCGCCCAGCTTCCGGCCAAGCTTCCGATCGCCAAGTAACTGATCGTTTCAGAAGACACACCCCCGCCGAGCGATCCAGGTCGGCTCCGTTTCCCGGAGCCGGCCTTCGGCGTTTTCGGGACGCTTTTCCGTTTTCGGGACGCTCTTCCAGGGCGGCCACAGAAAACAGCCGACGGCCCGCCGAATGTCGGCGGGCCGCCAGGCCGGTGATGACTGCTCAGAACAGCAGGCCGCCCGCGTAGGGGGCGTTCTGCGCCTGGTTGACTTCGGCCGTGTTGCAGGCGGCGTAGTGCGAGTTCGGCGCGACCACGCCACCGAGAACGGCGCCGTTGGACCACGGCGCGATGCAGCGGCCGTCGATCAGAGCACCGTTGGAAACGACAAGCCCCTGCTGAGGGGAGTTCACGACGACCGGAGACTCCGCGAAGCCGTTGCCACCGCTGGCGAAGGTGTTGCTGTCGGCAGCAGCGGTGCCGGCGGCGGCCAGGACGATGCCCGCGGCGAGCGCGGAGAGAGCCGTAACCTTGTTACGCATGAGATGCGCCTTTCGGTTGTGGGAGGGGTGGGTTGGGCGGGAACGTCTGCTGACATCCCCGCTCCGGGTGGGGTTCGGAGCGCGAAGGGGTCAGAACAGCAGGCCGCCGGCGTACGCCGCGTTCTGCGCCTGGTTGACACCGGCCGTGTTGCACGCGGCGTAGTGCGAGTTCGGTGCGGCGACGCCGCCGAGAACGGCACCGTTGGACCACGGGGCGACACAGCGGAGGTCGACAAGCGTGCCGTTGGAGACGATGGCGCCCTGCTGGGGGGCGTTCACGACGACCGGGGACGACGAGAAGCCGTTGCCGCCGGTGACAGTCGTGCAGTTGTCGGCTGCGGCGGTGCCGGCGGCCGCCAGAACGACACCTGCGGCGAGGGCCGAGATGGCCGTAACCTTGTTACGCATGAGATGTCCTTTCCGGACTGCGTTTGTGGAGGGTTCACCTGCCCCGAATTACTCGGAGCGGGGGTCAGAAGAGCAGGCCGCCGACGTACGGAGCGTTCTGCGACTGGTTGACAGCAGCGGTGTCACATGCGGCGTAGTGCGAGTTCGGCGGAACGACGCCGCCGAGAACGGCACCGTTGGACCACGGCGCGATGCAGCGGCCGTCGACGAGGGCGCCGTTGACGACGACCACACCCTGCTGAGGGGCGTTCACGACGACCGGGGACTCCGAAAAGCCCTCACCGCCAGTGACGTTGGTCGTGTTCGAATGGGCGGAGGCAACGCCCGCGCTGCCGCAGAGAGCGCCAAGGGCCAGTGCGGTGACGACCGCGAACTTCCTGGTCAACTCGGTTCCTTCCTGGATTCACGGTAACCCGCGCTTACATGGCAAGAAACCGAAATATGCGGCGGAAAGTCACGCGGACACCGGCCATACCAGACGGATTCCATCGGATGGCGGAACGATGCCGTGCCCCGCTTTCCAAGTGCCGCACGGGAAGCAGGAGCGGACGCCGACATGCGTCCGGCCCACTGGTCAGGAGGAGTCCAGTGGGCCGAACAGGCTTGAGGCGTATCCCGGGCAGCGCATCGGGCACCGGGCGAGTACGGAGCTGCTGGTCCGGCTCCAGACTCTGCGCTACGCCTTTAAGGCGCCGGACGTGGGTGACGAGAACCGGATCAGAGTGTCAGAATTCCGGCGGCTTTCACCGCACCGACTCCTGACGGTTTACGTGTCATCCCTGGCTGAGCAGGCTGCCCAGCCCGGCGCTGGTCGGCGCATTCAGCGGATGGAGCTGAACAGATCCGGTTCCGGCCGGGTTCTTCACCGGAATTGCGGGCTTCTTACTGCTGTCGCGTCCCATCCCGTCCAGGTATACGCCGGAAGCCCGCGCCGCCTTGTTCGTGCCGGTGACCGTAGATGACTGGTTCTCGTCGAACGCACTGCCCTTGGTGAGGTTGCCCTGCTTGGCCACCCGCATCACGGTGTCGGCCGCGGGCACGATCGCCGGAGTCACTTCGGCCTGGGACATGAGACCGAGCGGGCCGGTTTCGTGCTCAGGCGCTTTGGCGGTGGCCGACGCCGCGACGGCGGAGCCACCCACGAGACTCGCGCCAATGGCCAGCGCCGCAGTGGTGAGAACTGCCTTGTTCATGATCACCTCACTTGGAGTTACCTCTGATCCGACAGAGGCAGAACATAGCAGTCCACGGCCCGTCCAAAGCGATGCACTACTCCATACGCATGAAGTTTTCTGCAGCGAAGGAGCGCGCAATATTCAGATTCCTCAGCGCGCCACCGGAGAAAGAAATACGAAAAAGAAATTATGAAACCACATCTTTGCGGGCGAAGCCTCGGAAGGCCAGGGCGAACAGCACCAGGGCGTAGGAGACGGAGACCGCGGCGCCCTGGATCATGCCGGACCACTCGGCGTGCGGCTGGACGGCGTCGGCCCAGGCGAACTGCCAGTGCGCGGGCAGGAAGTCGCGCCAGTGGCCGAGGGCGGTGACCGCGTCCAGGACGTTGCCGACGATCGTCAGGCCGACCGCTCCGCCGACCGCGCCGAGCGGGGCGTCCGTCTTGGTGGACAGCCAGAACGCGAGCCCGGCGGTGACCAGTTGGGAGACGAAGACGTACGCCACGACCACCAGGAGCCGCTGGGCCGCCGTGCCGCTGTCCAGCGCGCCGCCGGTCGGTATCTGCAGCGGGCCCCAGCCGTAGGCCGCCGTGCCGACGGCGAGCGCGACGACCGGGAGCAGCACCATCGCGGCGAGGCTCATCCCGAGCGCGACGACGAGCTTGGACCACAGCAGCCGGGCCCGGGGCACGGGCGCGGCCAGCAGATAGCGCAGCGAGGACCAGCTGGCCTCCGAGGCGACCGTGTCCCCGCAGAACAGGGCGACCGGGATCACCAGCAGGAAGCCCACCGAGACGAACAGGTTGACCGCGGCGAAGTTGGCGCCCGACGCGGTGGCCGTGTCCATCAGGGTGACCTGGCCGTTCCGGTCGTGCGGGGTGCCGATCGCGAAGGCGATCAGCAGCACGAACGGCAGCAGGGCGAGGATCGCGCCCATGACCAGGGTGCGCCGTCGCTTGAGCTGGCGGACCAGCTCGACCCGCAGGGGCAGGGTGTGCCGGGTCTGATAGCCGGAGGCGACCTCGGTGAGCGTGCTCATGCGGAACCTCCTATCAGGGTCAGGAAGGCGTCTTCGAGGCGGCGGTGCGGTCCGACCGAGGCGACGGGCACGTCGAGGCGCACCAGTTCCACGACCAGCCGCTCGGCCGTGCCGCCCGGCTCCAGCCGGACCAGCAGTCCGTCGTCGGTGCGCACGGCGGAGGCGACGCCGGGCAGCGCGCCGACCTTCTCCACGACCGGCTCCTGCACCGGTGCGGCCGTGCCGACCAGCAGGGTGTCGCCGGAGCCGACGATCTCGTGCACGGGGCCCGCCTGGACGAGCCGGCCGCGGTCCATCACCACCAGGTGGGTGCAGGACTGCTCGACCTCGGCGAGGAGGTGGCTGGAGACGATCACCGTACGGCCGGCGGCCGCGTAGCGGATCATCACCTCGCGCATCTCGCGGATCTGCGGCGGGTCGAGGCCGTTGGTGGGCTCGTCCAGGATGAGCAGGTCGGGCAGGCCGAGCATGGCCTGGGCGATGGCGAGGCGCTGGCGCATGCCCTGGGAGTACGTGCGCACCGCGCGGGCGAGCGCGTCGCCGAGCCCGGCGATCTCCAGCGCCTCGTCCAGGTGGGCGTCCGCGGGCGGGCGGCCGGTGGCCCGCCAGTACAGCTCCAGGTTCTCCCGGCCGGACAGGTGCGGCAGGAAGCCCGCGCCCTCCACGAACGCGCCGACCCGGGACAGCACGGCCGCGCCGGGCCGGACGGCGTGCCCGAAGACCCTTATCTCTCCGTCGTCCGGGGTGATCAGGCCCATCAGCATGCGCAGGGTGGTGGTCTTGCCCGCGCCGTTGGGGCCGAGCAGGCCGAGCACCTGGCCGCGCTCCACCCGGAAGGAGAGCTCGCGCACCGCGTACCGGTCGGTGGACCTGGCGTACCGCTTGCTCAGGTCCTTGATGACGAGCGGGACTTCGGCCAGCTCCGGGGCGGGTGCGGGGGCAGCCGTGCGGCGGCGCGCGGTGAGCAGCAGGGCGAGCGCGACGGCCGCGCCGGCGGCGGGCAGCCACCACACCCAGGACGGCAGGGGCGCGGCGGCGGTGCTGACGGCGGGGGCCGTCGGCACGCTCAGGGCGTCCCTGAGGGAGACGGTGTAGGTGGCGGGCGCGGCCGGGGAGGCGTAGCCGAGGTCGGTGGAGGCGAGGACCAGGCGGAGCCGGTGGCCCTTCTGCACCGTGTGGTCGATCGCCGGGAGGGTGATCGTCACGTCCTTGCCGGCCTTGGCGCCGGTCACCCGGAAGGGGGTGACGAGCTGGCTGGGCAGCACCTGCTGGGTGCCGCCGGGGCCGACGTCGTAGACCTTGCCGAACAGGACGGCGTCGTCGCTGGTGGAGGTGAGGTGGACGGTGGTGGTCGGGGTGCCGGTGATCTGGAGGTCGCGGGTGAGCGGGGCGGAGTCGAACTTCGCGTACTGGCCGGGGAAGTCGAGGGAGATGCCGACGCCGAGCGCGGAGAGCTGGGACAGGCCGCCGGAGCCGCCGAGGCCGGGCAGGGCGGAGACGCCGGGCGGGCTGGCGCCGGCCGGGTTGGCGATCCGCTGGGTGCCGCCGGTCAGGGCGACGGTCCGCCGGTGGTCGCGCAGGCCCGGGTAGGCGGGCGCGGTGGCGCCGCGCAGCTGGGCCGTGCCGTCGTTCGAGTTCACGCCTCCGGTGCGGGTGATGCGGAAGGCCGGGCCGGTGTCGGTGTTCTTGTCGCCCTTCAGATACCGGTCGAACCACGCGCGCACGCGTGCCTGGACCCTGCCGGCCTCCATGTCGCCGCCGTCGTGGCCGCCCGCGATCCAGTCGACGTCCACGGGGGCGCCGTTGGCCCTGATCGCCTTCTCGGCGGCGTCGGCCTGGCCGAGGGGGAACAGGGAGTCCGTCTGGCCCTGCACCAGCAGCGTGGGCACCTTGATGCGGGCGGCGACGGCGGACGGGGAGCGCTCCTCCAGCAGGGTGCGGGCGGCCTGGTCGGGGGTGCCGGACTCGGCGACCCTGTCGTACATCCGGCACAGCTCGGGCTCGAAGTGGGCGCAGCCGCCGCCGCTGTTGAAGAAGATGCCGGCCCACAGCTTCTTGAACACGCCGTTCGGGAAGAGGGCGTCGGCGAGGTTCCAGTACGTGATGGCCGGGGCGATGGCGTCCACGCGGTGGTCGTATCCGGCGGCGAGCAGGGAGATCGCGCCGCCGTAGGAGCCGCCGGCGACGCCGACGCGCGGGTCGCCCTGCTTGTCGAGCCGGACCTGGGGCTGGGCGGCGAGCCAGTCGATGAGCCGGGAGACGTCGGCGACCTCGGCCTTGGGGTCGTTGAGGCCGATCTTCCCGGTCGACCTGCCGAAGCCGCGCGCGGACCAGGTCAGGACCGCGTACCCGTCCCGGGCGAGGTCCTCGGCCTGGCCGCGCATGTCGTCCTTGCTGCCGCCGAAGCCGTGTCCCAGCAGGACGGCCGGGTGCCGGCCGGAACCGGCCGGGGCGAAGAACGAGGTGTCCAGGCGGACGCCGTCGACCGCCATCATCCGGTCGGTGCGGTGCACCGGGGGCGGGCCGCCGGAGGCGGCGGCCGTCCAGGTGCCGGCGCCGGCCAGCACCACGACGGCGGCCGCGGCGGCCATCAGCCGCCGCGGCCCCTTGAGCAGCCCTCGCGGTGAGGGCACCCGAAGATCCATGGCTCAACGGTACGGGCCCGCACCGACATCCGACGGATCCCCCGGGCTGAACCCCGGCCCCTCCCTGGGGAGTACGGGTCCGCCGGATGTACTTCGGGCGCGGTACGCGAGGAGCCCGGTCGTGGTACCGCGGGGCCATGGAGCGGCGCGGGGCCTCAAGGCCGGCGTCGTCGGCGTGTCCCTCGGGCCGGCCGTCAGGCCTCGGCGTCCTCCGGGATCGACACCAGCCAGCGGGTGTCGCGGCGCGGGCGGAGGTAGAGGGCCCAGTAGAGGGTGGCGACGGCGGTGATGGCGCCGGTCCACAGCAGGTACGACGGGTCCTGCTCGACGAGGATGTAGACGAGGACCGCGATGAGCAGCACCGGCATCGCGGGCCACAGCGGCATCCGCCAGGCCGTGCGGCTGCCGTGCCCGCCGCGCCGGGCGAGCAGCGCGGCGACGGCGACCAGCAGGTACAGGCCCGTGACGGCGACACCGGTGACGCCGTACAGCGTGTCCAGGTTCACGAAGCAGAGGAAGGCGCCCGGCACGCCGACGACGAGGGTGGCGACCCACGGGGAGCCGAACCGGCCGAGCTTGGCGAGGGCGTTGTTGACCGGGGTGGGCCAGGCCTTGTCGCGGGCGGAGGCGAACAGGACGCGGGAGTTCTGGATGACCATGACGATGCCGGCGTTGATGATCGCGAGGGCGACGCAGAGGCTGACGAAGGTGCCGACGGCCGAGTTGCTCCAGGCGATGACCATGCTGCTGATGTCGCCGCCGGTCAGGGATTTGAGGTCACCGGCGCCCAGGGTGATCGCCACGACCGGGACCAGGATGACCACGCTGGAGATGGCGAGCGTGGCGAGGACGGTGCGGGCGACGTTGCGGCGCGGGTGCTCCAGTTCCTCGGAGAGGTAGATCGCGGTGGAGAAGCCCTGGGTGGCGAACAGGGCGATGGCGAGTCCGGACAGGACCATCATGGCGGTCACGGGGTTCACGTGCGCGTGCTCGCCGGCGATCTGCATCGAGCCGAGGCTGCCGAGGCCGCGGTGGGAGTGGGTGAAGCCGAGGAGGGCGACGACGCCGGCGGCGACGACCTCCAGGACCAGGAAGATGCCGGTGATCCAGGCGTTGGCGCGCAGGTCCAGCAGGCCGGCGAGGGTGGCCGCGAGCATCACGCCGGCGCCCGTGA
Source organism: Streptomyces sp. NPDC025793 (assembly GCF_055558375.1). Classification (NCBI taxonomy): domain Bacteria; kingdom Bacillati; phylum Actinomycetota; class Actinomycetes; order Kitasatosporales; family Streptomycetaceae; genus Streptomyces; species Streptomyces sp. NPDC025793. Next base: position 203,793 of record NZ_JBVHMR010000008.1, read on the forward strand.
GGGACGGGTCGAGGTGGACGACCGGGGCGAGGTAGTCGGCGGTGCCCATCGCGATGACCGGAGGGACGATCATCACGACGAGCAGGGACATCACGAAGGCCAGCCAGCCGGCGAGGCGTCCGGCCAGCGTGGAGACGATGGCGTACTCGCCGCCGGCGCTGGGGATGAGGGTGCCGAGCTCGGAGTAACAGAACGCCACGGGGATGCAGAGCAGGGCGCCGATGACGAGGCACAGGGCCGTCGCGGTGCCGAGGCTGGAGAACAGGTCGGGCACGATGACGAAGAGCGTGGAGGCGGGGGTGACGCACGAGAGCGTGAGCAGGGTGCCGCCGACGACGCCGATGGACCGCTTGAGTTTCTGGGGACTGTCAGAAGCGGCTATGACGGCGGGGTCGACAGGGCGGAGCGTGTCGGTCATACGGCGGTTCCGATCGACTCGTGCGAGTGAGGGTGAGGACGGGAGCGCTATCGCCTCCGGCGGGCCTGGTCGTACGTGCTCTGGTCCGCTCCCGGCGGCTGAATGGAACCCCGACGAAAACCGCCACGTCAATGGGTGTTCACCTACGAAATCCGCAGCAAAAACACGACCTGAAGCCGGTTCTCGCAGTAACGGTCCCTACAGGCGGGCACTTGCACCGGTACGAGAATCGCAGTGCGCGGGCACAAAAAAACAGGGCCGTCCGCTATACGGACGGCCCTGTCGGGCGCTCAGTGGTTGCGCGGGAAGCCCAGGTCCACGCCCGCCGGGGCGTCGGCCGGGTCGGGCCAGCGGGTGGTGACGACCTTGCCGCGGGTGTAGAAGTGCGTGCCGTCGTTGCCGTAGATGTGGTGGTCGCCGAAGAGGGAGTCCTTCCAGCCGCCGAAGCTGTGGTAGCCGACGGGGACCGGGATCGGGACGTTCACGCCGACCATGCCGGCCTCGACCTCCAGCTGGAAGCGGCGGGCCGCGCCGCCGTCCCGGGTGAAGATCGCGGTGCCGTTGCCGAACGGCGAGGCGTTGATGAGGGCCAGGCCCTCCTCGTACGTCTCGGCGCGCAGCACGCACAGCACCGGGCCGAAGATCTCGTCCTGGTAGGCCTTCGCCGACGTCGGCACCCGGTCCAGCAGCGAGAGGCCGATCCAGTGGCCGTCCTCGAAGCCCTCGACCGTGTAGCCGGTGCCGTCCAGGACCACCTCCGCGCCCTCCGCGGCCGCGTTCCGCACGTAGGAGGCCACCTTGTCGCGGTGTGCGGCGGTGATCAGCGGGCCCATCTCGGACGTCGGGTCGTTGCCCGGGCCGATCTTGATCTTCTCGGCGCGCTCGCGGATCTTCTCCACCAGCGTGTCACCGATCGCGCCGACCGCGACGACGGCCGAGATGGCCATGCAGCGCTCGCCCGCCGAGCCGTAGGCGGCCGAGACCGCCGCGTCGGCGGCCGCGTCCAGGTCGGCGTCCGGCAGGACCAGCATGTGGTTCTTCGCGCCGCCCAGCGCCTGCACCCGCTTGCCGGCCGCGGAGGCGGTGGTGTGGATGTAACGGGCGATCGGGGTCGAGCCGACGAACGAGACCGCCTTGACGTCCGGGTGCTCCAGCAGGCGGTCCACGGCCACCTTGTCACCGTGCACGACGTTGAAGACGCCGTCGGGCAGGCCGGCCTCGGCCAGCAGCTCGGCGAGCTTGACGGAGGCCGACGGGTCCTTCTCGCTCGGCTTGAGCACGAAGGTGTTGCCGCACGCGATGGCGATCGGGAACATCCACATCGGGACCATCGCCGGGAAGTTGAACGGCGTGATGCCCGCGACCACACCCAGCGGCTGGCGCAGCGAGGAGACGTCCACCCGGCTGGCGACCTGCGTCGACAGCTCGCCCTTCAGCTGCACGTTGATCCCGCAGGCCAGGTCCACGATCTCCAGACCGCGCGCGACCTCGCCGAGCGCGTCGGAGTGCACCTTGCCGTGCTCGGCGGTGATCAGCTCGGCGATGGCGTCCCGGTTGGCGTCCAGCAGCGCGCGGAAGCGGAACAGGATCTCCGTGCGGCGGGCCAGCGAGGACTGGCCCCAGGTCACGAAGGCCTCCTTCGCGGCGGCGACGGCGGCGTCCACCTCGTCGACCGACGCGAACGCGACCTTCGTGGTGACCGCGCCGGTCGCCGGGTCGGTGACCGGCCCGTACGTGCCCGACGCGCCTTCGGCGGTCTTGCCGCCGATCCAGTGGTTGACGATCTTCGTCATGCCCAGAAACTCCTTTTACAGATGGCGGCGTCGGGTCGAGACGTGCCGGTCGTACAGCTCACGGGCCTTGACCGCCGACGGTCGGGTCGCGGTCTCGGCCACAGGAACATCCCACCAGGCCTGCGCCGGAGGCGCGCCCGACACAGTGTCGGCCGTTTCGGTCTCGACGTAGACACATGTGGGAGTGTCGGCGGCCCGCGCCTCGGCGAGCGCCGCGCGCAGCTCCTCGACGGTCTTCGCGCGCAGCACCCGCATGCCCAGGCTGGCCGCGTTCGCGGCGAGGTCGACGGGCAGCGGGGCGCCCGTGAGCGTCCCCTCCTCGGTCGGGAACCGGTAGGCGGTGCCGAACCGCTCGCCGCCCACCGACTCCGACAGCCCGCCGATGGAGGCGTACCCGTGGTTCTGCACCAGCAGGATCTTGATCGCGATGCCCTCCTGCACGGCCGTCACGATCTCCGTCGGCATCATCAGGTACGTGCCGTCGCCGACCAGCGCCCACACGGTGCGCTCCGGCGCCGCGAGCTTCACGCCGATCGCGGCCGGGATCTCGTAGCCCATGCAGGAGTAGCCGTACTCCAGGTGGTACTGGTCGTACGAGCGCGCCCGCCACAGCTTGTGCAGATCGCCCGGGAGCGAGCCGGCCGCGTTGACGATCACATCCGACTCGTCCACCAGGGCGTCCAGCGCCCCGATGACCTGCGGCTGGGTCGGCCGTACGTCGATCTCTTCGGCCTCGAAGCAGGCGTCGACGCGCTGCTCCCAGCGCTCCTTGTCCTCGGTGTACTCGGTGACGTAGGAGTCCTGGACGCGGTGGCCGTGCATCTGGAGGGCCTCGGTCAGCTCGCCCAGGCCGCTGCGGGCGTCCGCGATCAGTGGCAGCGCGGCCAGCTTGTGGCCGTCGTAGGGCGCGATGTTGAGGTTCAGGAAGCGGACGTCCGGGTGCGCGAAGAGGGTGCCGGAGGCGGTGGTGAAGTCGGTGTACCGGGTGCCGACGCCGATCACCAGGTCGGCGGTGCGGGCCAGTTCGTCGGCGGTGGCGGTGCCGGTGTGACCGACCCCGCCCACGTCCTGCGGGTGGTCGTGGCGCAGCGAGCCCTTGCCGGCCTGGGTGGAGGCGACCGGTATGCCGGTGGCCGACGCGAACTCCGCGAGGGCCTCCTCGGCGCGGCTGTGGTGGACCCCGCCGCCCGCGACGACGAGGGGCCGCCGGGCCGCGCGGATCGCCGTGACCGCCTCGGCCAGTTCGACCGGGTCCGCGCCCGGCCGGCGCACGGTCCACACGCGCTCGGCGAAGAACTCCTCCGGCCAGTCGTAGCCCTCGGCCTGCACGTCCTGCGGCAGGGCGAGGGTGACCGCGCCGGTGTCCACCGGGTCGGTGAGCACCCGCATGGCCTGCAGCACGGACGGGATCAGGGCTTCCGGGCGGGTGATGCGGTCGAAGTACCTCGACACCGGGCGCAGCGTGTCGTTGACCGAGACGTCGCCCGCGTACGGCAGCTCCAGCTGCTGCAGGACCGGGTCGGCGGGGCGGGTGGCGAAGACGTCGCCGGGGAGGAGCAGGACAGGGAGGTGGTTGATGGTGGCCAGAGCGGCGCCGGTGACCAGGTTGGTGGCGCCGGGGCCGATCGACGTCGTCACCGCGTGCGCGGACAGCCGGTTCGCCTGACGGGCGTAGCCGACCGCCGCGTGCACCATGGACTGCTCGTTGCGGCCCTGGTGGTACGGCATCACGTCGCGGTACTCGATCAGCGCCTGGCCGATCCCGGCGACGTTGCCGTGCCCGAAGATGCCCCACGTCGCGCCGATCAGCCGGCGCCGCTCGCCGTCGCGCTCGGTGTACTGCGCGGCGAGGAAGCGGACCAGCGCCTGGGCGACGGTCAGCCGGGTCGTGGTCATCGGTACCCCCCTGTGCTCTCTACGTGATCCGGGTGGAAGCAGATCCGCCACTCCCGCGTCGCGCCCGGGCCCGCCATGACGTTCAGGTAGTACATGTCATGCCCGGGCTGGGCGATCGACGGGCCGTGCCAGCCGTCGGGGACGAGGACGGCGTCGCCGGAGCGGACCTCGGCGAGGACGTCGGTGCCGCCCTCGCGGGAGGGGAACACGCGCTGGTAGCCCAGGCCGTTCGGGCCGTCGATCTCGAAGTAGTAGATCTCCTCCAGCGCGGACTCCTCGCCCGGCCGGTGCTCGTCGTGCTTGTGCGGCGGGTACGAGGACCAGTTGCCGCCCGGCGTGATCACCTCGACGGCGATCAGCTTGTCGCAGTCGAAGGAGTCGGCGGAGGCGAAGTTCCGCACCTGGCGGGCGCAGTTGCCGCTGCCGCGCTGCTCGACGGGGACCTCCGGCGCGGGGCCGTAGCGGGCGGGGAGTCGTCGCTCGCACTTCGCTCCTGCCAGGGCGAAGCGGCCTCCCGCGCCGGAGGCGATCTGGACCCGGGCGTCCCGGGGAACGTACGCGAAGTCGGAAGCCTTCGCGAACACGCTGTCCCGGCCCAGGAGTTGGAACTCGTGCTGTTCGGTTGACGCAGTCTCAATTTGTACGGTACATCCGCCTTGCAGCGGAAGCACGATCCACTCACTGTCCCCGGCGGTGAACGTATGTGTGCCGCCGGGCGTCAACTCGGCCACCCGCAGACTGCTGTGCGTCCAGCCGGCCGACTTGGGATCGATGTCGACGGCGTACTGGGCGTTCGCGGTCGCACCCTTGGGCAGATGCGGATCGGTACTGGTCATGCGGCCCTCACAGCAGTCCTACGGCGGTGTCCACGGCGGCGGCCACATCGCCGTCCGCCGGGTACAGCAGCGAGCGGCCGACCACCAGGCCGCGCACAGTGGGGAGTTGGAGCGCGCCGCGCCACTTCTCGTAGGCGGCGATCTGGCTCTCGGGCGAGTCCCCGATGTCGCCGCCGAGGAGGACGGCGGGCAGGGTCGAGGTCTCCATGACCCGGGCCATGTCGTCGGGGTCGTCGGTGACCGGCACCTTCAGCCAGGTGTAGGCGGAGGAGCCGCCGAGGCCGGAGGCGATGGCGATGGACCGGATGACGGCCTCGGCGGACAGGTCGTTCCTCAGCTTTCCCTCGGGGGAGCGGCGGCTGATGAACGGCTCCACGAAGACGGGCAGTCGGCGCGCGGCCATGTCGTCGATCGCCCGGGCGGTGGACTCCAGGGTGGTCAGGGAGCCGGGGTCGTCGTAGTCGATGCGCAGCAGCAGCTTGCCCGCGTCGAAGCCGAGCCGCTGGATGTCCTCGGGGCGGTGCCCGGTGAAGCGGTCGTCCAGCTCGAAGCGGGCGCCCTGCAGTCCGCCCCGGTTCATCGAGCCCATGACCACCTTGTGGTCGAGGACACCGAGCAGCAGCAGGTCGTCCAGGATGTCGGCGGTGGCGAGGACGCCGTCCACGCCGGGCCGGGAGAGCGCCAGGCACAGCCGCTCCAGCAGGTCGGCGCGGTTGGCCATGGCGAGCCCCCGGTCCCCGACGCCGAGCGCGCCCCGGGCGGGGTGGTCGGCGGCGACGATCATCAGCCGGCCGCCCTCGTTCAGCAACGGCCTGCGGGCCCGGCGGACGGCCGCCTCGGCGATCGCCTCGGGGTGGTGGGTACGGATGCGGACGAGTTCGGCGACGTCGACACGCGGACTTCTCCCGCCGTCGGTACGGGGGCTCCTCCCGCCGTCCCCGCCCTCGGCGTGGGTGCCCGCGACGCGGCCGGCCCTCACAGCACCGCTCCGGCGTCGAGCGCGGCGGCCACCTCGTCCGGGGTGGGCATCGCGGAGGAGCATTCCAGGCGGGAGGCGACGATGGCGCCGGCCGCGTTGGCGTGCCGCATGATCGTCTCCAGGTCCCAGCCTTCGAGGAGGCCGTGGCAGAGGGAGCCGCCGAACGCGTCCCCGGCGCCGAGTCCGTTGAGGACGGTGACCGGCAGGGGCGGCACCTCGGCCGAGTCGCCGTTCGCACCGACCGCGAGGACACCCTTGGGCCCCTGCTTGACGACGGCGATCTCGACCCCGGCCGCGAGGAGCGCGCGAGCGGCCTCGTGGGGCTCGCGCACGCCCGTCGCGACCTCCACCTCGTCCAGATTGCCGACGGCGACGGTCGTGTGCCGCAGCGCCTCGGCGTAGAAGGGGCGGGCCTCGTCGGGGTGGCTCCAGAACATCGGGCGCCAGTCGAGGTCGAACACCGTCGGGCCGGACTTCGCCCGGTGGGCGAGGGCCGCGAGGGTCGCCGTACGGCTCGGCTCCTCGCTCAGGCCGGTGCCGGTGACCCAGAAGATCCGGGCGGCGCGGACGGCGTCGAGATCCAGGTCGTGGGCGTCGATCTCCAGGTCGGGCGCCTTGGGCTGCCGGTAGAAGTAGAGCGGGAAGTCGTCCGGCGGGAAGACCTCGCAGAAGGTGACCGGGGTCGGCAGGCCCGGGACCGGCGTGACCCAGCGGTCGTCCACGCCGAAACCGCGCAGCGCCTCGTGCAGATAGGCGCCGAACGGGTCGTCACCGGTACGGGTGATCACGGCGGTGTGCCGGCCGAGCCGGGCCGCGGCGACCGCGACGTTCGTCGCCGAGCCGCCGAGGAACTTGCCGAAGGACGACACCTGGGCGAGCGGGACACCCGTCTGGAGCGGGTAGAGGTCCACCCCGATCCGCCCCATGGTGATCAGGTCGTACGCCATCGGCTTCCCTTCGTCACGGCTCTTCCCCGGCTCGTCCCGGCTCTTTTCCGGCTCGTCGCGGCTCTTCCCGGATTTCTAGCCCCCCGGGCCGACCCTGTCAATGTTTTGTCCAGACATACGGACCAACTCTTGACACCGCTTTCTGCGCGCCCTCACGCTGACGCCCATGACGTCGCTGTCGCCCTCCTCCTCACTGTCCCGTATCCGGATCGGATCGGCGCCCGATTCCTGGGGCGTGTGGTTCCCCGACGACCCGAAGCAGGTCCCCTGGCGGCGCTTCCTCGACGAGGTGGCGGACTCCGGCTACGAGTGGATCGAGCTGGGCCCCTACGGCTATCTGCCGACCGACCCGGCCGTGCTCGCCGAGGAGACCGCCCGGCGCGGGCTGAAGGTCTCGGCGGGCACGGTCTTCACCGGCCTGCACCACGGGGCGGCCGTGTGGGACAGGACCTGGGCGCACGTCCGCGACATCGCGGCCCTCACCCAGGCCATGGGCGCCCGCCATCTGGTCGTCATCCCCTCCTTCTGGCGGGACGACAAGACGGGCGAGGTGCTGGAGCCGTCCGCGCTGACGGCGCAGCAGTGGCGGAACCTGACGTCCCTGACCGAGCGGCTCGGCCGGGAGGTGCGGGAGCGGTACGGACTGACGATCGTCGTCCACCCGCATGCCGACACCCACATCGACAGCGAGGAGAACGTCGCGCGTTTCCTCGACGGCACCGACTCCGACGCGGTGTCGCTGTGCCTGGACACCGGGCACTACGCCTACTGCAGCGGGGACAGCGTCAAGCTGATCGAGACCTACGGCGAGCGCATCGGCTATCTGCACCTCAAGCAGGTGGACCCGCGGATCCTGGCCGACGTGCGGGCGAAGGGCACCCCCTTCGGGCCGGCCGTGGCCCAGGGCGTGATGTGCGAACCGCCCGCCGGCGTACCGGAGTTGAGCCCCGTCCTGGCGGCGGCCCAGCGGCTGGACGTGGATCTGTTCGCCATCGTGGAGCAGGACATGTATCCCTGCGAGCCGGACGCTCCGCTGCCGATCGCCCGGCGGACCCGGGCGTTCCTGCGCTCGTGCGGGGCGTAGCGACACCATTGCGGCAGTTCTGTCACGAACACCCCTCTCGTGTCACATGTGTCGCGTGTACGTCGGCTGTGCGTCACACCGTGACGACAGGCACTGTCCGCTCCTCACCCCGTTTCGTTCACCGGACGCAGGCTTGGTGATCGCCAGCGCAGCGCCCGGCTCCCCCGACGGCCTTCCCGGCCGCCGCCGCGGTGTGCGCAGGGAGGTGCAACTCATGACCGACCGAAGGCTCTGGTCCTACAAGGAGATCGCGGCGCACATCAGTGTGCAGCCCGACACCGTCCGGTCCTACCGCAAGCACGGGCTGCTGCCCCCGCCCGACCACGTGGAGGGCGGCAAGCCTTACTGGTACGCGGACACGGTCCGCGCCTGGGTCGCCTCCCGCCCCCGCAACCGCGGCCGCCGGTTCGACTGACCCGGCCGGTCGCCGGCCGCGGCTCCGGGCAACCGGAGCCGCGCCGTGTTCCGTTGGCGGCGTGCGAGGCGGGGGCGGCGGTCCCGGACCGGGAGGGGGCCCGCCGTCAGCGCCACGGCTCGATGACCGTCACGCCCGCGCCCGGTGCCGCGCCCATGGCGGCCAGGGCCTGCGGGGCCGCGTCGAGCGGGATGGTCCGGGTCACCAGCAGGTCCGGACGCAGCACCCCGGACACGACCAGTTCCAGCATCGCCGGATAGGCGTGGGCGGCCATGCCGTGGCTGCCCAGCAGTTCGAGCTCCAGGGCCACGGCGCGGGCCAGCGGGACGGGCGTGGTGCCGTCGGCCGAGGGCAGCAGGCCGACCTGGACGTGGCGGCCGCGCCGGCGCAGGCCGTTCACGGACGCCGCGCAGGTGGCCGGGGAGCCGAGGGCGTCGAGGGAGAGGTGGGCTCCGCCGCCGGTCAGTTCACGGATCGCCGCGGCCGTCTCCGGGGTGCGCGAGGCGTCCACGCACTCCGCCGCGCCGAACTTCCGCGCCAGGTCCAGCGCCTGCGGCGACACGTCCACGGCGATGACCCGCGCCCCCGAGGCCGCCGCGACCATCACGGCGGACAGCCCGACCCCGCCGCAACCGTGCACCGCGACCCACTCCCCCGCCGCCACCCGGCCCTGCTGCACCACCGCGCGGAAGGCGGTGGCGAAGCGGCAGCCGAGGGAGGCGGCGGTGGCGTACGCCATGTCGTCCGGGATCGCGACCAGGTTGACGTCGGCGTGGTCCAGCGCCACGTACTGGGCGAAGGAGCCCCAGTGGTGGAAGCCGGGCTGGGTCTGCCGCTCGCACACCTGCTGGTCGCCCGCCGCGCAGGCCGGGCAGGTGCCGCAGGCGCAGACGAACGGCACGGTGACCCGGTCGCCGGGCCGCCGGCGGGTCACCCGGGAGCCGACGGCCTCGACGACACCGGCGAGTTCGTGCCCCGGCACGTGCGGCAGCTCGATGTCGGGGTCGTGGCCCATCCAGCCGTGCCAGTCACTGCGGCACAGCCCGGTGGCCTCGACCCGGACGACCACGCCGTCGGGGGCCGGGCGAGGGTCGGGCAGCTCGCGTACCTCGGCGGGGGCGCCGTAGCGTTCGAAGACGACGGCTCGCATGGGAAGTCCTTTCGGGAACCTCCGTGCAGACTAGATGGTTCGGCCGTCTCAACCGGTGACGATGCGCTGCGGCTGCTCGTGCTCCGCCGCGGAGCCTCCCGCCGGCCCGGCCCCGGGCCCCTGGAGGGGCGCCTTCGGCTCGCCTTCGCTCAGTCCGAACCGTTCGTGCAGTCGCCGCAGCCACGCCGGTGCCCACCATGTCGCCCTGCCTGTCAGCCGCATGATCGCCGGGACCAGCAGGCTGCGCACGACCATCGCGTCCATCAGGACCGCCAGGGCGATGCCCAGGCCGAGCATCTTGGTGTTCGTCACCCGGGAGGTGCCGATGGCGACCATCACCACGGCGAGGATGACCGCCGCTGCGGTGATCAGCCCGCCGGTGCGCCGGAGCCCGTGGCGTACGGCCGCGTCGTGGTCGCCCGTGCGGTCGTACTCCTCCTTGATGCGGGACAGCAGGAACACGCCGTAGTCCATGGAGAGCCCGAAGGCCACGCAGAACATCAGCACGGGCAGGGTGGTCTCGATGGAGCCGGTGCTGGTGAAGCCGAGCGGGCCGGAGAGGTGGCCGTCCTGGAAGACCCAGACCACGGCGCCGAACATCGCCGTCAGGCTGAGCGCGTTCAGGACGACCGCCTGGACCGGTATCAGCACGCTGCCCGTCAGCAGGAAGACCAGGAGCAGGGTGACGACGGCGATGAACCCGGCCGCCCAGGGCAGGCGCTCGGCTATCGCGTGCTTGGTGTCGACCAGGACGGCCGCCGTGCCGGTCACCTTCGTGTCGAACGGTGCGTGCAGTGCCCGTATGTCGCCCACCAGGCGCTGGGCCGGGTCGTCCACGGCCTCGCCCCGGGGCTGCACCGTGAAGTAGGCGGCATCGCCCTTGACCAGCGGGCCGTCGACGCGAGCCACCCCGGGCAGGGCGGCCACCCGCTGTTTGTAGGCGGCGTACCGGTTTGGGGCGGCCCTGCCCTCGGCGAGGATCTCCAGACCGCCGCCGGGGCTGCCCGGGAAGCTCTCGCGGAGGTGCTGCTGCACCACGTGGGACTCGGCGGTCGAGGGCAGCTGGCGGTCGTCTGCGGTGCCGAACTTCACGCCCAGGAAGGGGAGTCCGAGGACGACCAGCAGGACGGTCGTGCCCAGCGCGAAGAGCGGGGCGCGGCGCATCACCAGGGCGGCCGTCCGCGCCCAGGCCGCGCCCCCGTCGGCCTTCGGGGCACGGTCGCGGCGCAACAGGCGGCGCAGGTCCAGGGAGTTGACCCGGTGGCCGAGCAGGACCAGGGCCGCCGGGAGCAGGATCAGGGCGGCGGCCGCGGCGAGCAGGACCACGGCGATGCCCGCGTAGGCGAAGGAGCGCAGGAAGTACTGCGGGAAGACCATCATGGCGGCGAGGGAGACCGCGACCGTGAGGGCGGAGAAGAGCACCGTGCGCCCGGCCGTGCGCAGCGTCGTGCCGACCGCGGTCGACGGGTCGGCGCCCGTGGACAGTTCCTCGCGGTAGCGGCGCACGATGAAGAGGGCGTAGTCGATGGCCAGGCCGAGGCCGAGGGCCGTCGTCAGGTTGAGCGCGAAGACCGATACGTCGGTGAACGTCGTCAGGCCGCGCAGGACGGCGTTGGTGCCGAGGATGGCGACGATGCCGATGCCGAGCGGCAGCAGGGCGGCGACCGCGCTGCCGAAGACCATCACCAGCAGCACCAGCGTGATCGGCAGGGCGATCAGCTCGGCGCGGGTCAGGTCCTCCTTGATGATGGTCTGCATCTCCTGCCGCACCGCGACGACGCCGCCGAGCTTCACCTGCACCGGTCCGTGCGTGCCCCGGTAGTGCGGGGCTATCCGGTCCAGGGTCCTGGCCGTCGCGTTCTCGTCGCCGGTGATGCGGGCGGCGATCAGCGCCTCATGGCCGTCCTCGGCACGCAGGGCGGGGGCCTGCGCGGGGGCGGCCTGCCAGTAGGAGCCGACGCCGGTCACCCCCCTCTCCGCCGCGAGCCGGCGCGTCAGGTCGCGGGCCCGGGCGGCGACATCCGGGGCGTCGACGGAGGAGTGGCCCGCGTCGACCAGGAGGAGCAGGTTCGGCTGCGAGTCCGGGAACGCGCGCTCCAGGGCCTTGGTCGCGTACGACGACTCGGCGGCCGGGTCCTCCCAGCCGCCGCTGCCGAGGCGGTCCGCGACCCCGCTGCCGGCCACCACCGCGAGCGCGGTGAGCACCAGGGCCACGAGCAGCGACAGACGGGGGCGGGCGGTGACGAACCGGGTCCAGCCGCCGGGCCGGGGTGGGCTGTTGACTTCGGTCATCGTGCGGTGTCCCCTTCACCTTGGCTCATGTCCGTGCAGGCAGGCAGCATGAGTCGGTCATTGCCCGTAAACTGGCAAACACGAGAGATCGCTCGCGTTTCACAAGAATGCGAGCGAGTGCTCGTGTTTGTCAATCGCGTTCGGAGATCTGGGGATAACGCGTGCCCGACAACCCGCAGACACAGAGCGAGCAGCCGCGCCGCCGGCAGGCCCGCGGCGAGCGCCGTATCGCCCAGCTGCTCGAAGCGGCCGCCCAGGTCTTCTGCACCACCGGCTACACCGCCGCCAGCACCAACGCCATCGCGCGCGAGGCCGGGGTCTCGCCGGGCACGCTCTACCAGTTCTTCCCGAACAAGGAGGCCATCGCGATCGAGCTGGGCGACCGGCTCATGCACGAGATGCGCGACGCCTACGGCGAGGCGCTGGCGCCGGTCGACCCCGCCACCCCGCTGGAGGAGGCCGTCGGGTCCGCCGTCGACCGGTTCATCGCGTTCAACACCGACCACCCGGTGTTCTTCGCGCTGATGCACGGTCCGGACATGCCCGGCGGGATCGCCGACGCGCACGACCAGTTGCACACCTCGCTGATCGGCCGCGTCGAAGGCCTGCTCGCCTCCCTCGTGCCGGACGCCTCCCCGGTGGACATCACCCGCACGGCGCACGTCTGCCTCGGCATCTACAAAGCGGGCCTGGAGCTGGTCCTCACCCATGAGGGCCCCGAGCGCGCGGCGTACACCCAGGAGATCAAGAACGTCCTCACCCGCTACCTGGAACCGCTGGTCGGCGACCGGATCGGCCAGGGCCGCCCCGGGCCCGCCCGCGGGTGACCCCGGGAGTCACCCGGACTGCGCCGTCCGGCACATCTGCCTACAGTGCGGAGAGATCGCCCAGCAGCAGTCGAGGGGACTCCCGTGACCCACTCCCCGCCGCCCGGCACCCCGAGGGCCCGCATACCCGGCCCGCAGCAGCCCCCGCCGCCGTACCCCCGCATCCGTGCGGGTCTGTGGCGGCGCTGTCTGGGCGGCGGGCTCGCCCTGTGGGCGCTGACGGCGTGGGTGACGTACGAGACCCGTGACGGCACGCCGCTGCCGACGCTGATCCTGCTCGGCAGCTTTCTGGCGCCGGTCGCCTTCGCGCTGTGGGCGTACGAGCGGCACGGCCGCGACCTGGGCGTCAGCGCGATCCTCGGCTGCTTCCTGGCCGGCGGCACGCTCGGGGTGCTCGGCGCCTCGCTGACGGCGTCGTATCTGGCGCACCCCTCCTTCGGGCTGTCCCTCGGCGTCGCCCTGATCGAGGAGGCCGCCAAGCTCGGAGCGCTGGTGTTCGCACTGCGCGGCCAGCCCGGTGTCCGCGGCACGCGCGCGGGGCTGGTGCTCGGCGCGGCCGTCGGCTTCGGCTTCGCGGCCCTGGAGAGCGCCGGGTACGCGTTCGACGCGGCCGTCTCCACCGAGGGCATGACCCTGCGCACGCTGCTGGAGACGGAGATGCTGCGCGGGGTGCTCACGCCCCTCGGGCACGGCCTGTGGACCGCGATCGCGGGCGCCGCCCTGCTGTCCCGGCGCCGGCCGAACGGGCACTTCCGCCTCACCGCACCGGCCGTCGGCGCCTGCCTCGGCACCTCCCTGCTGCACACCCTGTGGGACGCGACGCACGGCATCGCGATCCGGGCGACGGCCCGGCTGACCGGCGCAGGGCCGAACCGGCCGCTCTTCACGCACGCGTACCTCGCCCGTCCGGGCGCCGCACAGGAGCACCTGTTCACCCTGTTCTCGGTCGGCGGGCTGGCCCTGGTGGCGCTGGCCGGGGCCGGCTGGGTGCGCGTGCTGGCGCGGCGGAACACCTCTTGGAGAAATACCCCCTAGGGGTATAGTCTGAGAAACATGGGGGTTCCCCCGCGGCCCCGATGGCCCTCGCGGACCCCACTGGCCCCCTACGCCTCGACGAGGAGTAACGACATGACCACCCACACCGACACCCCGGGCTCCGTCACCACCGTCTACAAGGTGACCGGCATGAGCTGTGGCCACTGCGAGGGCGCCATCTCCGCCGAGGTCTCCGAGATCCCCGGTGTCACCTCGGTGAAGGCCGTGGCGTCGACCGGCGAGGTGACCGTCGTCTCCACGTCCGAGCCGGACGACGAGGCCGTGCGCGCCGCCGTGGACGAGGCCGGCTTCGAGCTGGCCGGCCGCGCCTGAGCAACACCTTCGATTCCCCCGACCGGGCCGTACCGACCAGCTGATACTGGCTCCGTACGGTCCGGTCCGATGTCTGGAGTCCGGACATGACCAGCACCACCCGTACAGACAAGGCCCCGTCGACAGCCGGGACCCCCTCCGAGGCCGACGAGGTCGAGCTGCTCATCGGCGGGATGACCTGCGCCTCCTGCGCCGCGCGCGTGGAGAAGAAGCTCAACCGGATGGACGGCGTCAGCGCCACCGTCAACTACGCCACCGAGAAGGCGCGGATCTCCTTCGGCGAGGGCGTCGCGGTCGCCGACCTGATCGCCACCGTGGAGAAGACCGGCTACACCGCCGAGGAACCCGCCCCGCCCCAGCCCGAGGCGACGACGGAGCAGCCTCCCGGGCACGACTCCGAACTCGGCGCGCTCCGGCAGCGGCTGCTGGTCTCCGCGCTGCTCGCGCTGCCCGTCGTCCTGCTCGCGATGATCCCGGCCGTCCAGTTCGACAACTGGCAGTGGCTCTCGCTCACGCTCGCCGCGCCCGTCGTCGTCTGGGGCGGCCTGCCCTTCCACCGGGCCGCCTGGACCAACCTCCGGCACGGCGCCGCCACCATGGACACCCTGGTCTCGGTCGGCACGCTGGCGGCCTTCGGCTGGTCGCTGTGGGCACTGTTCTTCGGCGACGCCGGCATGCCCGGCATGCACGACGAGTTCCGCCTCACGATCTCGCGCATGGACGGCGCCTCGACCATCTACCTGGAGGTCGCCTCCGGGGTCGTCGCGCTGATCCTGCTCGGCCGCTATCTGGAGGCCCGCTCCAAGCGCCGGGCGGGGGCGGCCCTGCACGCGCTGATGGAACTGGGCGCCAAGGACGTGGCGGTGCTGCGGGAGGGGCGTGAGGTCCGGATCCCCGTGGCGTCGCTGTCGGTCGGGGACCGGTTCGTCGTACGGCCCGGCGAGAAGGTCGCGACCGACGGCACCGTGGTCGAGGGCGTCTCCGCGGTGGACGCGTCCATGCTGACCGGCGAGTCGGTGCCGGTGGACGTCGGGCCGGGCGACCGGGTCACCGGCGCCACGGTCAACGCGGGCGGGCGGCTGGTCGTCGAGGCCGCCCGGGTCGGCGCGGACACCCAGCTCGCACGCATGGCGAAGCTGGTGGAGGACGCGCAGAACGGCAAGGCCGAGGTGCAGCGGCTCGCCGACCGGGTGTCCGCCGTGTTCGTGCCCGTCGTCATCGGCATCGCGCTCGCCACGTTCGGCGTCTGGCTGGGCCTGACCGGAGACGCGGTCGCCGCGTTCACCGCGTCCGTCGCCGTCCTGATCATCGCCTGCCCCTGCGCGCTGGGCCTCGCCACGCCGACAGCGCTGATGGTCGGCACCGGCCGCGGCGCCCAGCTCGGCATCCTGATCAAGGGCCCCGAGGTGCTGGAGTCCACGCGCCGCGTCGACACGGTCGTCCTCGACAAGACGGGCACGGTCACCACCGGCCGGATGACGCTCCAGGCGGTCCACGTCGCCGCCGGCGAGGACGAGAAGGAGCTGCTCAGGCTGGCCGGCGCCGTGGAGCACGCCTCCGAGCACCCGGTCGCCCGCGCCATCGCAGCGGGGGCCGAGGAGCGCGCCGGAGCACTGCCGGAGGTCGAGCACTTCGAGAACGTCCCCGGGCGGGGCGTACGCGGGCGCGTGGACGGCCGCGAGGTGGCCGTGGGGCGCCTGTACGACGTCCTGCCGCACTCGTTGGCCCAGGCGGCCCGCGAGGCCGAGGAGCAGGGCCGTACGGCGGTCGTGGCCGGCTGGGACGGGCGGGCCCGCGGGGTCCTCGCCGTCGCCGACACGGTCAAGGAGACCAGCGCCGAGGCGATCCGTGAGCTGCGCGCCCTCGGACTCACGCCGGTGCTGCTCACCGGAGACAACCGGACGGTCGCCGAGGCGGTCGCGCGGACGGTCGGCATCGACCCGGCGCACGTGTACGCCGAGGTGCTGCCCGAGGACAAGGTGGACGTCGTACGGCGGCTGCGGGACGAGGGACGCGCGGTCGCGATGGTCGGCGACGGCGTCAACGACGCGGCCGCGCTGGCCACCGCCGATCTGGGGCTGGCGATGGGCACCGGAACGGACGCGGCGATCGAGGCGAGCGATCTGACGCTGGTGCGCGGGGACCTGCGCGTGGCGGCGGACGCGATACGGCTGTCCCGGCGGACGCTGGCCACGATCAAGGGGAACCTGGTGTGGGCCTTCGGCTACAACGTGGCCGCGCTGCCGCTGGCCGCCGCCGGACTGCTCAACCCGATGATCGCGGGCGCGGCGATGGCCTTCTCCTCGGTGTTCGTGGTGACCAACAGCCTGCGGCTGCGCCGATTCCGCTGAGACCGAAGTAGGAGACCCTCTGGAGTCGGACGCGCGCACCACATAAGCTCTTCACAAGGCTCGCGCATCTTCCTTACGCTTGGGCTCCGATCGTCGTATCGGGGCTCTTGCGTACCTAAAGGACATATGCAAGAGACGCAGATCACAGTGATGCGAACGTAACCATCGAAGGGGTTCGAAGGTCTAAGTTGGCGATGTCGGTTCGGCGTCTTGGGGGGCGTCTGCCGACGTCTGGGGTTGTCTTGGGGGACTGCCTCAGAGATGCGTTGCCGGGGCACGTACACCGGGAAGCTTTGAGCGGCCCTCCCTGCGTGCGTTGTCCCGGCAGATCGCACCGCATCACCGGAGTGGGGCGAGTTTTGCTCGTTCTGCTCACCAGACAGCGATTCAGGCGCTGTTCTCTCCGAGCGCCCGGCCGGATCCCGTGGGGGGAATCCGCACCGGGACACGGGAAGGCGCCCTGATCGTCGGCCCGTGGGGGGACCGGCGCAGGGCGCCTTCCGCTTATTCGTCTGTAGGGCCACCGCAGGGCCCACCCATGAGGCAGGCCCTGACACTCAGTGCCTCAGCACCCCCCGACCGCGTCAGCGAGCCTCGACCGGCACGAAGTCGCGCTCGACCACGCCCGTGGCCGTGCCGGCCCGGAGGACATCCCCCGGACCTCCGGCCGGGTCCGGAGCCACCGCCGGCGCCCTGACGATGCGCCGACGCCGCCGAGAGCAGAAGCGGCCAACCAAGGGGCGCCATCCGGACGACGCCCCTCACCGGCAGGTGTCAGCGAGCCTCGACCGGTACGAAGTCGCGCTCGACCACGCCCGTGTAGATCTGGCGCGGGCGACCGATGCGGGAGCCCGGCTCCTTGATCATTTCGGTCCACTGGGCGATCCAGCCCGGCAGACGGCCGAGGGCGAACAGGACCGTGAACATCTCGGTCGGGAAGCCCATGGCCCGGTAGATCAGGCCGGTGTAGAAGTCGACGTTGGGGTAGAGGTTGCGCGAGACGAAGTAGTCGTCGGAGAGCGCGTGCTCCTCCAGCTTCAGCGCGATGTCCAGCAGCTCGTCGGACTTGCCGAGGGCGGAGAGGACGTCGTGCGCGGCAGCCTTGATGATCTTGGCGCGCGGGTCGAAGCTCTTGTAGACCCGGTGGCCGAAGCCCATCAGACGGACGCCGTCCTCCTTGTTCTTCACCTTGCGGATGAAGGAGTCGACGTCGCCGCCGTTGGCCTGGATGTCTTCCAGCATCTCCAGCACGGACTGGTTGGCGCCGCCGTGCAGCGGGCCCCACAGGGCGCTGATGCCGGCCGAGATCGACGCGAACATGTTGGCCTGCGAGGAGCCGACCAGGCGGACCGTCGAGGTGGAGCAGTTCTGCTCGTGGTCGGCGTGCAGGATCAGCAGCTTGTCCAGCGCGGCGACGACGACCGGGTCGAGGTCGTACTCCTGGGCGGGGACCGAGAAGGTCATGCGCAGGAAGTTCTCGACGTAGCTGAGGTCGTTGCGCGGGTAGACGAACGGGTGGCCGATCGACTTCTTGTACGCGTACGCCGCGATCGTCGGCAGCTTGGCGAGCAGCCGGATCGTGGAGAGGTTGCGCTGCTTCTCGTCGAACGGGTTGTGGCTGTCCTGGTAGAAGGTGGACAGCGCCGAGACGACCGACGACAGCATGGCCATCGGGTGGGCGTCCCGCGGGAAGCCCTTGTAGAAGTTCTTGACGTCCTCGTGCAGCAGCGTGTGCCGCGTGATCTCGTTCTGGAACGTCGTCAGCTCGTCGACGGTCGGCAGCTCGCCGTTGATCAGCAGGTACGCCACCTCGAGGAAGGTGGAGCGCTCGGCCAGCTGCTCGATGGGGTAGCCGCGGTAGCGGAGGATGCCCGCCTCACCGTCGAGGTAGGTGACAGCGGATTTGTAGGCGGCCGTGTTGCCGTACCCGCTGTCCAGAGTCACCAGACCGGTCTGGGTGCGGAGCTTCCCGATGTCGAAGCCCTTGTCGCCGACGGTGCTGTCGACCACCGGGTAGGTGTACTCGCCGTCGCCGTACCGCAGTACTACAGAGTTGTCGCTCACGTCTTCCCTCACCGACGTAGTGCCTCATCTTCGAGGTGCCCTGACTGTCTCTACCATCCCCCATTTGGCTCAGGAGAGTGCACTCGGGGTCGACCATTGGGCCCATCGGCGGCACTCAGTGCCGCCAACTTGCCCATCCTGCCCCCTTTGAACGGCATCTGGAAGTGCTCTGTGACCTTCGTGACTCATTTGATCGATCATTTTTCCTGATGACCCGCGTCGAGCCTGAAGTCCAGGGCCGTGCACCGCCGTCCGGCCGAGACCGTGCGCACCGCCTGTCCGATCGCCTTGCGTGAACCGACGAGGACGACGAGGCGTTTGGCCCGTGTCACCGCCGTGTACAGGAGGTTCCGCTGGAGCATCATCCACGCCCCGGTCGTGACCGGAATCACCACGGCGGGATATTCACTCCCCTGCGAGCGGTGAATGGTCACCGCGTACGCATGTGCCAGTTCGTCCAGTTCGTCGAATTCGTAGGGCACCTCCTCGTCCTCGTCGGTCAGCACCATGAGCTTCTGCTCGACCGGATCGAGCGAGGTGACGACGCCTACGGTGCCGTTGAAGACGCCGTTCTTCCCTTTCTCATAATTGTTCCTGATCTGGGTCACCTTGTCCCCGACGCGGAAGACCCGGCCGCCGAACCGCTTCTCGGGCAGGTCGGGCCGTCCGGGCGTGATGGCCTGCTGGAGCAGTCCGTTGAGGGCCCCGGCGCCGGCCGGACCCCGGTGCATCGGCGCGAGCACCTGCACGTCCCGCCGCGGATCGAGCCCGAACTTGGCCGGAATCCGCCGCGCCGCCACGTCCACGGTGAGCCGGCCGGCCTCCTCGGTGTCGTCCTCGACGAAGAGGAAGAAGTCCTTCAGCCCGTCGGTGAGCGGATGCTGCCCGGCGTTGATCCGGTGCGCGTTGGTGACGACACCGGACTGCTGGGCCTGCCGGAAGACCCGGGTGAGGCGGACGGCCGGGATCGGGCCGCCGTCGGCGAGCAGGTCGCGCAGCACCTCGCCCGCGCCGACGCTCGGCAGCTGGTCGACGTCCCCGACGAAGAGGAGGTGCGCGCCCGGAGGGACGGCCTTGACCAGCTTGTTGGCGAGCAGCAGGTCCAGCATGGACGCCTCGTCCACGACCACCAGGTCGGCGTCCAGCGGCCGGTCGCGGTCGTAGGCGGCGTCCCCGCCGGGCTTCAGCTCCAGCAGCCGGTGCACGGTGGAGGCCTCGGCGCCGGTCAGCTCGGACAGACGCTTGGCGGCCCGCCCGGTCGGCGCGGCGAGCAGCACCTTGGCCCGTCTGGCCCGGGCCAGCTCCACGATCGAGCGCACGGTGAAGGACTTGCCGCAGCCGGGCCCGCCGGTGAGCACGGCGACCTTCTCGCTGAGCGCGAGCTTGACGGCGGCCTCCTGCTCGGGCGCGAGATCGGCGCCGGTGCGCGTCCTCAGCCAGCCGAGGGCCTTGCCCCAGTCGACGTCCTGGAAGCCCGGCATGCGGTCCTGACCGGTGCGCAGCAGGCGCAGGAGCTGGGCGGCGAGGGACAGTTCGGCGCGGTGGAAGGGGACCAGGTAGACGGCCGTGACGGGTTCGGCCGTGTCCCCCTCGGGCCCCGGGACCTTCTCCCGTACGACGCCCGGCTCCTCGCCGTCCTCCCCCGGCTCGGCCAGCTCCGCGAGGCACTCGATGACCAGCCCGGTGTCGACCTGGAGCAGCTTGACCGCGTCGGCGATCAGCCGCTCCTCGGGCAGGAAGCAGTGGCCCTGGTCGGCGGACTGGGACAGGGCGTACTGGAGGCCGGCCTTCACCCGCTCCGGGCTGTCGTGCGGGATGCCGACGGACTGGGCGATCTTGTCGGCGGTCAGGAAGCCGATGCCCCAGACGTCGGCGGCGAGCCGGTAGGGGTGGTTCCTGACGACGGAGATGGACGCGTCGCCGTACTTCTTGTAGATCCGCACGGCGATGGAGGTGGACACCTCGACGGTCTGGAGGAAGAGCATGACCTCCTTGATCGCCTTCTGCTCCTCCCAGGCATCGGCGATCTTCTTGGTCCGCTTGGGCCCGAGCCCGGGGACCTCGATGAGCCGTTTCGGCTCCTCCTCGATGATCTGGAGCGTGTCGAGTCCGAAGTGCTGGGTGATGCGGTCGGCGAAGACGGGCCCGATCCCTTTGACGAGGCCGGACCCGAGATAGCGCCGGATGCCCTGGACGGTGGCTGGCAGGACCGTCGTGTAGTTCTCGACGTGGAACTGCTTGCCGTACTGGGGGTGCGAGCCCCAGCGGCCCTCCATCCGCAGCGACTCCCCGACCTGGGCGCCGAGCAGCGCGCCGACGACCGTGAGGAGATCGCCGCCGCCTCTGCCGGTGTCGACCCGGGCGACCGTGTAGCCGTTCTCCTCGTTGGCGTACGTGATCCGCTCCAGCACGCCTTCGAGTACGGCGAGCCGACGCTCGGTCGTCTGATTCCCCGCCTGGTGAGCCATGGTCCGACGGTACCGGTGACCGCTGACAGCCGAGGCGGCTCACGGCCGGGGGCGGCGGCTCACGACCACCGCCCCCGGCCGGGCCGTCAGGCGTCCTCGATGGTGATGAAGCGGTCCGCGCGGGCTCATGTGCGAGGTGAGCAGGCCGACGGCGCGGTAGTTCTGCCACTGCTCGTACGGCGGGCAGGCGTTGACGGCGATGAGCGGGACCTGCTCGACGTAGGCACCGCCACAGGCGCCCAGGAGATTGAACGCGTCAACGCGCCGACGCTGTACGTGCCCGCCGCCGCGCCCACGCCATGGACGCGGGCTAGGCGTCGGTGGCGGGCCCGCGCCGCCCTCGGTCGGCGTGCCGACCCACTCGACGTCGCCCTCCGCGCGCAGCGCCGTCAGGAACGGGCCGAGGTGGTTGCCGGGGACGCCAAACAGGTGGGTGATGCCCAACTCGGCCGGCCACAGGGCGAGATAGCGGGGGAACATGCAGGCCGGGAGGCTCTGTTTTACGCGGACTCCCCCTCCTCAGGCGTGGTGACCGGCGCGGCTCGGTGGAGGCGAGGGAGGCGCGCACGGCGCTCTCCAGGTGCGCTCCGCGTCCGGCATGGAGTCCCAGCGGGCGGCGGCGTCGGACCAGGAGTACGAGGCGAGCACCACGCCGCCGTCCTGCGGGCAGCGGCGTGGTCCCGGGAGGAAACCCGTCAGCCGGCTCCCACAACTGGCTGGCCGAGGCGGTGAGTTGGCATATACATCCGGCCAACGCGCCGTGGGCGGGGTTATGTCATGGATGCGCGGCGGAGTTGTTCGCGGAGGGGGGAGGGAGCGAGAGGAAGAGGCGAGAGGAGTGAGAGGAGCGGGAGGAGCAGGAGAAGCAGGAGAAGCAGGAGAAGCAGGAGAAGCAGGAGAAGCAGGAGGAGTGAGAGGAGTGAGAGGAGTGAGAGAAGTGGGAGAAGTGGGAGAAGTGGGAGAAGTGGGAGAAGTGGGAGAAGTGGGAGAAGTGGGAGAAGTGGGAGAAGTGGGAGAAGTGAGCAAGTGGTCGTTGGGCCGCTCGCTTCCCGGGATTGTCGGGCTTCCGCGAGGTGCGTAAAGGGCGCTCCCGTTCCGCTGCGCTCCACTCCCGCGTCGCCTTCGGCGATGACCCTGCGGGCCACCCTTGACACACCTCGCTCCAGCCCGGGTGAGAAGCGAGCGAGCGGCCCTGAAGGGCGGTGGCCCTGGCCGGTACCGGGCCCTTGAGTCGGCTGCGTGGATTCCGTTGGCGGGGAGGCGCGGGGGCGCCGGGTGGGTGCAGGTGG
This sequence comes from Streptomyces sp. NPDC025793, assembly GCF_055558375.1. Classification (NCBI taxonomy): domain Bacteria; kingdom Bacillati; phylum Actinomycetota; class Actinomycetes; order Kitasatosporales; family Streptomycetaceae; genus Streptomyces; species Streptomyces sp. NPDC025793. Next base: position 225,970 of record NZ_JBVHMR010000008.1, read on the forward strand.
GTTCGGCGAGTGCGGGTGAGGGGTGGGTGCGAGTGGTGAGGGGCGGGGCGGGGGTGGTGAGGGGTGGGGCGCGGTCGCGTCTCGCGGGCACGCCGGGTGGTTCGGCGAGTGCGGGTGGGTGGGGCGGGCTGGAGTGGGGCTGGGGTGGTGAGGGGTGGGGCGCGGTCACGTCTCGCGGGCACGCCGGGTGGTTCGGCGAGTGCGGGTGGGTGGGGCGGGGGTGGTGAGGGGCGGGAGATCGGGCTGTTGGGGGAATAGGCAGGTTTGGGCCAGGGGGCTGGCTGGGGGGCTGGTCCCAGGGCCGGGCTCCTTTCGGGGGTGGCCCAAAGCTGCCAGTTGCTGGCCTCGCAGGGGGGCCATGGGCCCCGGGCGGGCTCCGGGGCGGACCTCGGTCACGATTGGGTTTCGGCCACCTCCAGCCCCTTGCCCGCGCGCCGTGTAATCGTTTCCAATCCTCCCTGACGGCTCGGCGTGGAAACGATTACACGCGGGGGCCGTCCACGAGTCTCACGAGGAGGTGAGTCGGCGTTGGCGAGCATCAAGGATGTCGCCGCCTCGGCCGGGGTGTCCGTGGCCACGGTGTCGCGTGTCCTGAACGAGCATCCGTCGGTCAGTGCGGACGCACGCACGCGTGTGCTGGCCGCCGTCGAGGCGTTGGGGTATCGGCCGAACGCCGTCGCCCGGTCCCTGCGGACCGACCAGACCCACACCCTCGGGCTCGTCATCAGCGACGTGCTGAACCCCTACTTCACCGAGCTGGCCCGCTCCGTCGAGGAAGAGGCCCGGGCCCTCGGGTACAGCGTGATCATCGGGAACGCCGACGAGCGGCCCGAGATCCAGGATCACCATGTCCGGAATCTGCTCGATCGGCGGATCGACGGGCTGCTCATCTCCCCCACCGACGGCGGCTCCCCGCTCATCCTGGACGCCGTCCGGGCCGGGACGCCCATGGTGTTCGTGGACCGGTGGATCCCCGGGGTGGACGTGCCCGTCGTACGGGCCGACGGGCGGGGCGCCGTACGGGATCTCGTGGCGCATCTGCACGCGCTCGGGCACCGTCGGCTCGCCATCATCGCCGGGCCCGCCGCCACCACGACCGGCAGTGAGCGGGTCGAGGCCTTCCGGGCCGCGCTCGCCGACTACGGGCTTCCGCTTCCCGACGCCTACATAGGCCAGGGCGACTTCCAGGCCGAGAGCGGGCGGCGGGTCACCGAGGGGTTCCTGGATCTGCCCGAGCCGCCGGAGGTCGTCTTCGCGGCCGACAACCTCATGGCGCTCGGTGCGCTCGATGCCGTACGCGCGCGTGGGCTGCGTGTGCCGGACGACATCGCGCTGGCCGCGTTCGACGACATCCCCTGGTTCGTGCACACCGATCCGCCCGTCACCGCGATCGCCCAGCCGACCGGTGAACTGGGCAGGGCCGCCGTGCGGGCCCTCGTCGACCGCATCGAGGGGCGGGCCGGCGCGTCCGTCGCCCTCTTCGCCCGGCTCGTCGTGCGCCGCTCGTGCGGCGAGCACCTCCCGAGGAACAGGAGCACGTCGTGAGCAATCCGGACGAGTTGCTGCGCATCGAGGGCATACGCAAGACCTTCCCCGGCGTGGTCGCGCTCGACGGCGTCGACTTCGATCTGCGCCGGGGCGAGGTCCATGTGCTGCTCGGTGAGAACGGCGCCGGCAAGAGCACGCTGATCAAGATGCTCTCCGGGGCCTACACGCCCGACGGCGGACGGATTCTCGTCGACGGCCGGGAGACGCGTATCCACGGTGCGCAGGACGCCGAGCGGCTCGGCATCGCCACCATCTACCAGGAGTTCAACCTGGTGCCCGATCTCACCGTCGCCGAGAACATCTTCCTCGGACGGCAGCCGCGGCGCTTCGGGATGATCGACCGGAAGACGATGGAGGCGGACGCCGAAGCCCTCCTCGCGCGCGTGGGGGTCGATGTGTCGCCTCGCGCGCGTGTGCGTGAACTCGGCATCGCCCGGCTCCAGATGGTCGAGATCGCCAAGGCGCTCAGCCTGGACGCGCGCGTGCTCATCATGGACGAGCCGACGGCCGTGCTCACCTCGGAGGAGGTCGAGAAGCTCTTCGGCATCGTGCGCTCGCTGCGCGCGGACGGCGTCGGGATCGTCTTCATCACCCATCACCTGGAGGAGATCGCCGCCCTGGGCGACCGGGTCACCGTCATCCGGGACGGCAGGAGCGTCGGGGAGGTGCCTGCGGCGACGCCCGAGGAGGAGCTGGTACGGCTCATGGTCGGGCGGTCGATCGAGCAGCAGTATCCGCGGCAACGGGCCGAGCGCGGCGCGGCGTTGCTGTCCGTCGAGGGGCTCACCCGGGACGGGGTGTTCCACGACGTCGGCTTCGAGGTGCACGCCGGTGAGGTCGTCGGGATCGCCGGGCTCGTCGGGGCCGGGCGGACCGAGGTCGTGCGGGCCGTGTTCGGGGCCGATCCCTACGACGGCGGGGTCGTACGGGTGTCCGGCGACCGGCTCAGGCGACACGACGTGAACGCGGCCATGGCGGCCGGGATCGGGCTCGTCCCCGAGGACCGCAAGGGGCAGGGGCTCGTGCTGGACGCCTCGGTCGAGGAGAACCTCGGGCTCGTGACCATGCGGGCCGCCGCCCGGGGCGGATTCGTCGACCGCAAGGGCCAGCACGACGCCGCCCGGCGGATCGCCGAGCAGCTCGGGGTGCGGATGGCGGGCCTCGGGCAGCAGGTGCGGACCCTGTCCGGCGGCAACCAGCAGAAGGTCGTCATCGGCAAGTGGCTGCTGGCCGACACCAAGGTGCTGATCCTCGACGAGCCGACGCGCGGGATCGACGTCGGCGCCAAGGTCGAGATCTACCAGCTGATCAACGAACTGACCGCGGCCGGGGCCGCCGTCCTGATGATCTCCAGCGATCTGCCGGAGGTGCTCGGCATGAGCGACCGGGTGCTGGTCATGGCCCAGGGCCGGATCGCGGGTGAGCTGTCGGCGGCCGACGCCACCCAGGACGCCGTGATGGCGCTCGCCGTCTCCACCCCCACCAGCAGCAAGACCGACACGTCCGACAAGGAGACCAGCCGTGGCCACTGACACGCTCAAGAGCACGACGGGCGCGGGTGGCGCCACCGGCGGCCTGCGCCGGCTGCTCCTCGACAACGGCGCGCTCACCGCGCTGATCGCCTTGGTCATCGCCCTGTCGGCGCTGTCCGGGGACTTCCTGACGACGGACAACCTGCTCAACATCGGTGTGCAGGCGGCCGTGACGGCGATCCTCGCCTTCGGTGTGACCTTCGTGATCGTCTCGGCCGGCATCGACCTGTCGGTCGGGTCGGTCGCCGCGCTGTCGGCCACCGTGCTGGCCTGGAGCGCCACGCAGCACGGGGTGCCGGTGGCGGTCGCCGTTGTGCTCGGGCTCGGCACGGGTGTCCTGGCCGGTCTGGTGAACGGTTTCCTCATCGCCTACGGCAAGCTGCCGCCGTTCATCGCGACGCTGGCGATGCTGTCGGTGGGGCGTGGCCTCGCCCTCGTCATCTCGCAGGGCTCGCCGATCGCCTTCCCCGGCTCGGTCTCGCACCTCGGTGACACGCTCGGCGGCTGGCTGCCGGTGCCGGTGCTGGTCATGGTGGTGATGGGGATCGTCGCCGCCGTCGTCCTCGGGCGGACGTACATCGGGCGCTCCATGTACGCCATCGGCGGCAACGAGGAGGCGGCCCGGCTCTCCGGTCTGCGCGTGCCGAAGCAGAAGCTCGCGATCTACGCGCTGTCCGGCCTGTTCGCGGCGGTCGCCGGTGTCGTACTGGCCTCCCGGCTGTCCTCCGCGCAGCCGCAGGCCGCCGACGGCTACGAGCTGGACGCGATCGCCGCGGTCGTCATCGGCGGTGCCTCGCTCGCGGGCGGCACCGGCAAGGCGTCCGGCACGCTGATCGGCGCGCTGATCCTCGCGGTGCTGCGCAACGGCCTCAACCTCCTGTCCGTGTCGGCGTTCTGGCAGCAGGTCGTGATCGGTGTCGTCATCGCGCTGGCGGTGCTGCTGGACACCGTGCGCCGCAGGGCCGGGGCGAGCCCGGTGGCGAGCGGCCCCGGCGGCGGCAAGGGCAAGCAGGCGGCGACATACGCGCTCGCGGCCGTCGTGACCGTGGCGGTCGTCGGCGCGACCTCCTTCCTGCACACGGGTTCCTCCTCGTCCACGGCCCCGCGCATGGGTCTGTCGCTGTCCACCCTCAACAACCCCTTCTTCGTGCAGATCCGGGCCGGTGCCCAGGCCGAGGCGAAGAAGCTGGGCGTGGACCTGACCGTCACCGACGCCCAGAACGACGCCTCCCAGCAGGCCAACCAGCTGCAGAACTTCACCAGTTCGGGCCTCGGCGCGATCATCGTCAACCCGGTGGACTCGGACGCGGCGGGCAACTCGGTGAAGGCCGCCGACAAGGCGGGGATCCCGGTCGTCGCCGTGGACCGCGGGGTGAACAAGGCGGATGTGAACACCCTGGTGGCGTCCGACAACGTGGCCGGTGGTGAACTGGCCGCGAGGACGATCGCCGGGAAGCTCGGCGGCAAGGGGAAGATCGTCATCCTTCAGGGCCAGGCGGGTACGTCCGCGGCCCGCGAGCGAGCGGCCGGTTTCACCCAGGGCCTGAAGGCCTACCCCGGCATCCAGGTGCTGGCCCAGCAGCCCGCCGACTTCGACCGCACCAAGGGACTCGACGTGATGTCGAACCTGCTCCAGGCCCACCCGGACGTGCAGGGCGTCATCGCCGCCAACGACGAGATGGCGCTCGGCGCGATCAAGGCGCTCGGCTCCAAGGCCGGGAAGTCGGTCCAGGTGGTCGGCTTCGACGGCACCCCGGACGGGCTGACGGCGGTGAAGAACGGCACGCTGTACGCCTCGGTCGCCCAGCAGCCCAGCCAGTTGGGAAGGATCGCCGTCGACAACGCGCTGAAGGCCGTACGGGGCAAGAAGGTGGAGCCGACGGTGAAGGTGCCGGTGAAGGTGGTCACGAAGGACAACGTGGCCGGGTTCACCGGCTGACACCGGGGCGTCCAGGGAGAATCGACGCCCAGGACGTCGGGCATCGACAGGCATCACGGGCGTCAATGGGCATCAAGGGGAGTCAACTGATGTACGACTACGACCTGTTGGTCGTGGGGTCGGCCAACGCCGACCTGGTGATCGACGTCGAACGGCGGCCCGCCGCCGGGGAGACGGTGCTCGGCGACGACCTGGCCGTGCACCCGGGCGGCAAGGGCGCCAACCAGGCGGTGGCCGCCGCCCGGCTCGGGGCGGACACGGCCCTGCTGGCGCGGGTCGGCGACGACGGCCACGGCCGGCTGCTGCTCGACTCCCTGCGCGCGGCGGGCGTCGACACGGTCGGCGTGCTGGTGGGCGGGGCGCCGACGGGCGTGGCGCTGATCACCGTCGACCCGTCCGGGGACAACAGCATCGTGGTGTCACCGGGCGCCAACGCCCGGCTCACCCCGGCGGACGTCCGGGCGGCGGGCAGCCTCTTCCACGCCTCGCGGGTGGTGTCGGCGCAGTTGGAGATCCCGCTGGAGACGGTCGCGGAGGTGGTACGGCAACTGCCCCCGGACACCCGCTTCGTACTGAACCCGTCGCCGCCCCGCCCGCTTCCCGCAAAGGTGCTGGCGGCCTGCGACCCGCTGATCGTCAACGAGCACGAGGCCCGGATCGTCCTCGGCGACGCGTGCGTGAGCGACGAGCCGTCGGACTGGGCGAAGCTGCTGCTGGCCAGGGGCCCGCGCTCGGTGGTGGTGACGCTGGGCGCGGAGGGGGCGCTGGTGTGCGACTCCTCCGGGGTGACGCGCGTGCCGTCGGTGAAGGTGGACGCGGTGGACACCACGGGCGCGGGCGACGCCTTCACCGCCGCACTCGCCTGGAAGCTGGGGTCGGGGGCCTCGCTGGCCGAGGCCGCGGGGTACGCGGCGCGGGTCGGCGCGGCGGCCGTGACGAAGCGGGGCGCGCAGGAGTCGTACCCGACGGCGCGGGAGGTCGACGCCCGGTGAAGAAGGCGGGGATCCTGAACCGTCATCTCGCCGGTGGGCTGGCCGAGTTGGGGCACGGGGACGGGGTGCTGGTGTGCGACGTCGGCCTGCCGATCCCGGCCGGGCCGCGCGTGGTGGACCTGGCGTTCCGGGCCGGGGTGCCGTCGTTCGCGCAGGTGCTGGAGGGGCTGCTGGCCGAGCTGGTGGTGGAGGGTGCGACGGCGGCACGGGAGCTGCGCGGCCCCAACCGGGCGCTGCTGGACGATCACTTCCGCGACCTGGAACTGGTGCCGCACGAGCGGCTGAAGGAGCTCTCGGCGGGCGCCCGGCTGGTGGTCCGCACCGGGGAGGCACGGCCGTACGCGAACGTGCTGCTTCGGTGCGGGGTGTTCTTCTAGGGGTGTCGTTCCCGCCTACGGGGCGACGAGCGCCCGCTCCCAGTGCTGGGTGTCGGCGTACTCGCGCATGCTGACGATCTTTCCGGCGCGGACGGTGAAGACACCGATGTTGTGCTCGTGGTAGGCCCTGCCGGTCCTTCCCGTGGCCCAGGAGTCCCACTCGACCAGCACCTGCTCGCCCTCGCCGAAGACGTTGGTGACCTTCAGGCCGATCTCGCGGTCGGGGTCCAGGTGGGCGAAGGCGGTCGCCAGGAAGCCGTTGATCACCTGCTCCCGGCCCTGCCAGGTGCCGGAGATGGGCAGGTCACCGCCGTACCAGCAACTGCCGTCCTCGGCCCAGCTGTTCCGGATGGCCTCCTGGTCCCCGGCGGCGAGCGCCTCGAAGTAGCGCAGCACCACGCCCCTGGGCGCGTCGGGCTCGGTGCGGTCGGTGGTGGTCATGAGGTCGTGGTTCCTCTCGCGGCAGGGGCGGGCGGATGGCTGGTCGGACGGCTACTTGTCGGCGGTGAGGACGCCGGCCGAGCCCCAGCTGTCGGCCGGGGTCTCGTTGATCCACACCTGGACGGTGTCGGCGGGGATCTTGTAGGCGTCCGTGATGCGGGCGATCAGCTCGCGCTTGAGCTCGACGCTGCGGGGGCCCTGCTGGACGGTGACGATGGGCATGGTCAGCTCCTGGAGTCGATGGTCGGCGCTTGTTCCGACTCCCAGTCCACCCGATCCGGGGCCCGGCACCCAGGGCCACTTCGCGCACGCAGCGTTCACGATGCGCGATCGCTCGCGCCGATCGCCCGGCAGGCCTCCAGGAGGGACGCGACCCGGGCCGCGGGTGCGGTGCGGGGCACGGCGAGCGCGGTCGGCAGGACGAGAGGGGAACTCACCGGCAGGAAGGCGACCCGCCCGGTGGCCAGCTGCGCGGCGTGCGAGGCGTACACCACGCTCCAGCCGGGGCTGCCCGCGCCCAGCGCGGCCAGGGTGTCCTGCAACGAGCTCGCCGCCGGCCCGGGTACGGGCTCGAAGCCGACGTCGCGGCACGCGCCCACGACGAGGTCGACGAGCGGCGGATTGTTGCGCCGCGCGGTCAGATACAGCGGCAGACCGCTCAACTCACCCAGCTCCACCCGCGATTGACGGGCGAGGGCGTGTCGCGCACCGAGGACCACCAGGAGCCGGTCCTGCCACACCGGGACCAGCCGGACCCCGTCGGGGCCCTCCTCCGCCCCGCGCACGAACGCGGCGTCCAGTTCCCCGCGGGCCACCTGCTCCAGGCGTACGGCGGTGGGGGCGGAGGCCAGCTCCACCCTCAGCTCGGGAGCCACCCCGGCCAGCGCCTCCAGCACCTGATCCAGCCGGTCCCCCATTCCCGTACTGGTGCCCACCCGCAACCGCTCACCGCGGTCGGCGGCGTAGTCGGCCACCGCGGCCCGCGCCCGCTGCTCGGCGGCCAGCACCTCGCGCGCCGCCGGCAGAAACCGCTGCCCGGCCTCGGTCAGCCGCACCCGGCGCGGTGACCGGTCGAAGAGGTCGGTCCCCAACTCCCGCTCCAGCCGCCGCACCTGCTGACTGACGGCCGACTGGGCGATCAGCAGCCGCTCGGCGGCGCGGGCGAAGTGCAGCTCCTCGGCCACCGCCACGAAATAGCGAAGTTGACGCAGTTCCATGTGCCCAGTCAAGCAGTGACCTGCGAGCGGCTCGTCCGGACCGGGATCCGGGCGAGCCGCCCACTTCATCCGGTCGTCAACGGACCCAGGTCGTCCCGGCCTTGGAAACGGCCCTGCCGTCCTTCGTGCGGATGATCTGGGCGCCGCGCTTCTCCTGGAGGGTGACCTTGCTGCCCGCCCTGAGGCCGGCGGCACGGCCAAAGAGCAGGACCTTGTCGCCCGGCTTCACCTGGGTGCTGCTCGCCGAGAGGGTGAGGGCCGGCTCGGGATTTCATTCCGTCCGCCCTCGTGGCGGACTCGGTTCCAGCACCGATCTCCTGGCGAGGAGCCCGACCACGAGGGAGGAGACGGGTGTCTCGTCACCCGAGACGTTCGCGATCCGGCGAGTCGCCGACACCGTCGCTCGGCGTCAGCAAGGGCGGCTTCTACGGGCACTTCCGCAACCGGGACGCCCTGCTCATCGAGATCCTCGGCACCTGGGAGTGCGCGGCCGCGCGGAGGTGACGGCGCTGACCAGAAAATGGCTCCCGGCCCCATGGGCATGCCGTTCAGGGGGCTGGGCCGGGCCGTCCGGTTCACTTCCCGGTGCGTGTCAGGAACCGCTCCACCGTCTCCGCCAGCACCTCCCGCCCGTCCCGGGCCCACAGCTCGTCGTTGAAGAGCTCGACCTCGATCGGGCCCGAGTAGCCCGCCGCCTCCACGTACCCCCGCCACTCGCGCATGTCGATCGCGCCGTCGCCGATCTGGCCCCGGCCGTTGAGGACGCCCTCGGGCAACGGGGTGATCCAGTCGGCGAGTTGGAAGGTGTGGATACGGCCGCCCGCTCCCGCCCGGACGATCTGCGCGGGCGCCTGGTCGTCCCACCAGATGTGGTACGTGTCCACGGTCACCCCGACCTGGTGCGCCGGGAAGCGCTCGGCGAGGTCCAGGGCCTGGGTCAGGGTCGAGACGACGCAGCGGTCGGAGGCGTACATGGGGTGCAGGGGCTCGATGGCGAGGCGGACGCCGTGCTGCTCGGCGTACGGCCCGAGTTCGGCGAGGGCGTCGGCGATGCGCTCGCGCGCCGCCCGCAGGTCCTTGCTGCCGGGCGGGAGGCCGCCGGAGACCAGGACCAACGTGTCGGTGCCGAGCGTCGCCGCCTCCTCGACCGCTCGCCGGTTGTCCGCCAGGGCCGCTGCCCGCGCCTGCGGGTCGGTCGCCGTGAAGAAGCCGCCCCGGCACAGCGTCGTCACCGTCAGGCCCGCCTCACGGATCAGCTTCGCCGTCTCCGTCACGCCGTACTCCTGGACCGGCTCGCGCCACAGGCCCACCTGGGTCACGCCCGACTCGCCGCAGGCCGACACCAGTTCCGGGAGGGACAGCTGTTTCACCGTCATCTGGTTGATGCTGAACCGCGAGAGGTCCGGCGGTGTCATGAGGTCACCCCGTACAGGGACAGCAGGTTCTTCATCCGCTCCTCGGCGAGCTTCGGGTCGGGGAACAGGCCGAGGCCGTCGGCCAGTTCGTAGGCGCGGGCGAGGTGCGGGAGGGAGCGGGCCGACTGGAGGCCGCCGACCATCGTGAAGTGCGCCTGGTGGCCCGCGAGCCAGGCCAGGAGGACTACACCGGTCTTGTAGAAGCGGGTGGGGGCCTGGAAGAGGTGGCGGGACAGGGCGACCGTGGGGTCCAGCAGGCCACGGAAACCGGCCGTGTCCCCCGTGTCCAGGACCCGGACCGCCTGCGCCGCCAGTGGGCCCAGCGGGTCGAAGACGCCGAGCAGGGCGTGGCTGAAGCCCTGGTCGTCGCCCGCGATCAGCTCGGGGTAGTGGAAGTCGTCGCCGGTGTAGCAGCGGACCCCGCGCGGGAGACGGCGGCGCAGGTCGACCTCGCGCCGCGCGTCCAGGAGCGACACCTTGATGCCGTCGACCTTGTCCGGGTGCGCGGCGATGACCTCCAGGAAGGTGTCGGTGGCCGCGTCCAGGTCGGCGGAGCCCCAGTAGCCCGCCAGCGCCGGGTCGAACATCGGGCCCAGCCAGTGCAGGATCACCGGCTCGGCGGACTGGCGCAGCAGGTGGCCGTAGATCTCCAGGTAGTCCTCGGGCCCCCGGGCCACGGCGGCCAGGGCCCGGGACGCCATGAGGATCACCTGGGCGCCCGACTCCTCCACGACCGCGAGCTGCTCCTCGTAGGCCGCGCGGATCTCCACGAGAGACCCGCCGGTGATCTGGTCGGTGCCGACACCGCAGGCGATCCGGCCGCCCACCGCCTTCGCCTCGGCGGCGCTGCGCCGGATCAGCTCGGCCGCGCCCGCCCAGTCCAGGCCCATGCCGCGCTGGGCGGTGTCCATGGCCTCGGCGACCCCCAGCCCGTGGGACCACAGATGGCGGCGGAAGGCGAGGGTGGCGTCCCAGTCGACGGCGGCCGGCGAGTCGGGCGAGACGTCGGCGTACGGGTCGGCGACGACGTGGGCCGCCGAGAAGACCGTACGGGAGGTGAAGGGGGTGCCCGGCGAGAGCGCCAGCGGTTCCGTGCGGGGCTCGTACGTGCGCAACACGCCGTCTGCGGAGGGGAGTTGGATGGTCACAGGGAGATCTCCGGTACGGCGAGGCGGCGGCCCTCGGCGGAGGACCGCAGGCCCAGTTCGGCGAGCTGCACGCCCCGGGCGCCGGCCAGCAGGTCCCAGTGGTACGGCGTGTCGGCGTGGACGTGCTTGAGGAACAGCTCCCACTGGGCCTTGAAGCCGTTGTCGAAGTCCCCGTTGTCCGGCACTTCCTGCCACTGGTCACGGAAGACCTCGGTGGCGGGGATGTCCGGGTTCCAGACCGGCTTGGGGGTGGAACTGCGGTGCTGGACACGGCAGTTGCGCAGACCCGCGACCGCCGAGCCCTCGGTGCCGTCGACCTGGAACTCGACCAGTTCGTCGCGGTTGACGCGGACCGCCCAGGAGGAGTTGATCTGGGCGACCGCGCCGCCGTCGAGTTCGAAGACGCCGTACGCGGCATCGTCCGCCGTCGCGTCGTAGGGCTTGCCGTTCTCGTCCCAGCGCTGCGGGATGTGGGTGGCGACGAGGGCCTGGACGGAGGTCACCCGGCCGAACAGTTCGTGCAGGACGTACTCCCAGTGCGGGAACATGTCGACGACGATGCCGCCGCCGTCCTGCGCGCGGTAGTTCCAGGACGGGCGCTGGGCGGGCTGCCAGTCGCCCTCGAAGACCCAGTAGCCGAACTCGCCCCGGACGGACAGGATCCGGCCGAAGAAGCCGCCGTCGATCAGCCGCTTCAGCTTGAGCAGGCCCGGCAGGAAGATCTTGTCCTGGACGACGCCGTGCTTGATGCCCTTGTCGTGGGCGAGCCGGGCGAGTTCGAGGGCACCGGCCAGGCCCGTCGCCGTCGGCTTCTCGGTGTAGACGTGTTTCCCCGCGGCGATCGCCTTCTTGATCGACTCCTCGCGCGCGGAGGTGACCTGGGAGTCGAAGTAGATGTCCACCGACGGATCCGCCAGCACCGCGTCGACGTCCGTCGAGATCTCGTCCAGCCCGTGGCGCTCGGCGATCTCCCGAAGCGCGTGTTCGCGACGGCCGAGCAGGATCGGCTCCGGCCACAGCACGGTGCCGTCGCCCAGGTCGAGGCCGCCCTGTTCGCGCAGGGCGAGGATCGACCGGACGAGGTGCTGGCGGTAGCCCATGCGTCCGGTCACGCCGTTCATGGCGATGCGCACCGTCTTGCGTGTCACGTGAGTCCCCTCTGCACCACTTGTAGCAAGCGCTTTCTACTCACGGAGAAGCTAGCCTCTGAACAGTGGTCTGTACAAGACCGTTGCCCCTTCGAGTTGTTCGAGGGGGCGAACATCCGGGGTCGATGGCTTTAAGGTCTGCTGGACGTCCGCTCGGAACCACGAGCAGGACCTGGCTGTCTACGAGGGCGTACGACACGAAGCGCGACCGGAGGACGACGACATGACGGTGACCCTGGCGGATGTGGCGGCCCGCGCCCAGGTCTCCCCCGCGACGGTGTCGCGCGTACTGAACGGCAACTACCCGGTGGCCACCTCCACACGCGAGCGGGTGCTCCGGGCGGTGGACGAGCTGGACTACGTCCTCAACGGCCCGGCGAGCTCGCTGGCCGCCGCCACCTCCGACCTGGTCGGGATCCTGGTGAACGACATCGCCGACCCCTTCTTCGGGATCATGGCGTCCGCGATCCAGGCCGAGATCGGGGGCACGGGCGGGGGCCGGGCGGGCGGTGAGCGGCTGGCGGTCGTGTGCAACACGGGCGGGTCGCCCGAGCGTGAACTGACGTATCTGACCCTGCTGCAGCGCCAGCGGGCGGCGGCGGTGCTGCTGACCGGCGGTGCCGTGGAGGACGCGCCGCACGCGGCGGCGGTCGCTGCGAAGCTGCGCAAGCTGGCGGAGGCCGGGACGCGCGTGGTGCTGTGCGGGCGGCCGCAGGCAGAGGACACCGGGGCCGTGGCCCTGACGTTCGACAACCGCGGGGGCGCGCGCCGGCTGACCGAGCATCTGCTGGGGCTCGGGCATCGCCGACTCGGTTACATCGCCGGACCCGCGGAGCGGACGACGACGCGGCACCGGCTGGAGGGACACCGGGAGGCGCTGGCGGCGGCGGGGGTCGAGGAGGATCCGCGCTGGACGGTGTACGGCCACTACGACCGCCGGTCCGGGTACGAGGCGACGCTGGAGCTGCTGCGGCGGGATCCGGGGCTGACGGGGATCGTCGCCGCGAACGACTCCGTCGCGCTGGGGGCGTGCGCGGCGCTGCGCGAGTCCGGGCTGCGGATTCCGGAGGACGTCTCGGTGGCCGGCTTCGACGACCTGCCGTTCAGCGTCGACGCGGTGCCTGCCCTGACGACGGTGCGGCTGCCGCTGGCGGAAGCGGGGGCCAGGGCCGGGCGGATCGCCATGGGGCGCGAGGAACCACCCCCCGGCGGCATCGCGACCGTCCGCGGCGAGCTGATGGTCAGGGGGTCCTCGGGGGCACCCCGGGGGTGAGGGAGCGGCCCGGCGACAGCGCAGCCGCCCCTCCACCGCCGACGACGGCGCCGTCGCCCTTGACGGAAACAGGGGCCGATGGGCAAGGGTCCTCGGGGCCGCCCCGGACGCAACGAAACGGCCCGGCGACAGCGACGCCGCCCCTCCACCGCCGACGACGGCGCCGTCGCCCTTGACGGAAACAGGGGCCGATGGGCAAGGGTCCTCGGGGCCGCCCCGGACGCAACGAAACGGCCCGGCGACAGCGACGCCGCCCCTCCACCGCCGACGACGGCGCCGTCGCCCTTGACGGAGACAGGGGCCGATGGGCAAGGGTCCTCGGGGCCGCCCCGGACGCAACGAAACGGCCCGGCGACAGCGACGCCGCCCCTCCCTGCTGACGACGGTGCCGTCGCCCTTGACGGAGACGGGGGCCGGAGGGCGCGGGGAACCACCCCCGGCGGGACCGCGACCGTCCGTGGCGAGCTGATGCTCAGGGGGTCTTCGAGGGTGCCCCGGGCGGGACGGAGCGGCCCAGGAGTGGCAGCGGGGTTTGGCCCCTTCTGCGGTCCCGGTACCAGCGGCGGCCCGTGTCGTAGGCCAGGCGGGCCTTGCGCAGGGCGGGGATCTGGTTGGCCAGGTGGGCCTGGTAGCGCCAGGGGGACTGGCGGCCGGTGCGGACGGCCATGGCGTAGGCGAAGGAGACCGGGTCGCGCTCCAGGTAGTCGTCGAGGCGCTCGAACCAGGCCATGCTGGAGCGCGCGCCGGCCTGTACGGGGTGCAGTTCCGCGCGGCGGTGCTCGTCGTACGCCCGCAGCGCCGCCCGCAGATCCGCGTGGTGCGCGAGGCTGTGGGCCAGCACGATCCCGTCGATCATCGCCAGCCGGGTGCCGGAGCCGAGCGTGAAGTGGGTGGTGTGCGCGGCGTCGCCGGCCAGGACGACGGGGCGGTGGCGATCCGTGCCGTCGACCCATGTTTCGTTGCGCAGGTGCGTGAAGCGCTGCCACTGGGCCGGGGCGCCCCGTGACCGGCTGATCAGGGAGTGGCCGTCGAGCGCCCGGTGGAAGATCTTCTCCAGCAGCGGCACGGCCTCCTCGGGCTCCGTCGAGTCCAGGCCGAGGCCCTGCCAGGTCTCCGGGGAGCACTCCACGATGCAGGTGCTGACGCCCCGGATAGAGGGGTAGGCGTGGAACCAGATCCAGCCGGCCTCGGTCTTCTCGAAGCAGAACACGAAGCTGTCGAACTGCCGGTCCGTGCCGAGCCAGATGTAGGGGTTGCGGCCGGTCTCCGTCTTCGTGCCGAAGCGTTCGACGCGGCTCTGCCGGATCCGGCTGCCCGCCCCGTCGGCGGCCACGATCAGGTCGGCCTCGGGCAGGTCGGCGGGGTCGGCGAGGCGCTCTCCGTGCCGTACGTCCACGCCGAGGGAGCGTGCGCGCCGGGTCAGTATCTCCAGCAGCGCGGCGCGGCCCATGCTGTAGCCGTAGCCCCCGAAGTACGCCGTACCGTCGTGCCCGCCGCCGTGCACCTGGATCTCCTGCGCCTGCCAGAGCACCGAGCCGGCCCTGATCGCGCGGGCGCTCTCGGGGTCGTTGGAGTGCAGGATGTCCAGCAGGTCGTCCCAGTACACGACGCCCCAGCCGTAGGTGGCCTCGGGCGGGTCGCGCTCGATCACGGTGATCTCGTTCCCGGCGTCCCGCAGCTTCGCCGAGATCGAGAAGTACAGCCCGGCCGGGCCTCCGCCCACACAGACGATCCTCATCCGGTCACCGCCTTCACGGCCGCCGGCCCGTGGAACCGGCTGGTCACAGGGATCCGGGTGCCCATGGGGTCGGGCACCCGGATCCACCCTTCACTGTCGGGGGTGTCAGGTCGGTTCACTGTGGGTCAGTCGCCCCAGCCCCAGCCTCCGCCGTCGCCCCAGCCGCCGCCGCCGTGGTCTCCCCAGCCGCCGCCGTCGCCCCAGCCGCCGCCGCCGTGGTCTCCCCAACCCCAGCCGCCGCCGTCGCCCCAGCCCCAGCCGCCGCCGCCGTGGTCGTCACCCCAGCCCCAGCCGCCACCGCCACCGTGGTCGTACGCGACGGCCGCGGTCGGTGCGGAGCTGGTGGCTGCGCTGGCGACTCCGGCTCCGGCCGCGAGGGCCAGGATCGGTGCCGAGCAGACCACGAGGGCCACTCTCTTGATACGGGTGGTGTGCGCGCGCATGATGAGCCCCTCTCCGAGGGTGTGGTTTTTCTGTCCGGCGGCCGCCATGAGGCCGCCCTCCTGACGCTCCGGAGCCTGCGCGCAGCTCCGGGCGGGGTCCGCCGCCCGCAAGGGCGAATCTGCGGCGGATCCGTCACTCTTGATGCCAAACGGACATAAGTGACGTTCGTCATTAAACCTACGATGAGAGGGCGGGGAAGTCAAAGGCGGGCCGCACCGGGGAAAGAGGGGAACCAGCAAGGGAAATCAACGTACTTGAATCGTTCAACCACTGCGGACCGTCGCCAACCACCGGGGGCCGGCCATGACCGTCCAGAACATCCTCGCCGTCGACCGGGTGCTGTCCGAACTCGCGCATGCCGACGGCACCGACGAGGCCGGACTGCGGGCCCGACTCGGCCTGGCGGACGGGCACTTGACCTTGACCCGGATCCTCGACGCGGTCGAGCGGGCCGGACTGGTCGAGCGGGACTCCTCCGGCACGCGGGTGGCGCTCACCGCGAGCGGACGGGGGGCCGCCGAGGCCCTATGCGCCCTCCGTACGGTCCTCGGTGACACGGCCCCGCAGGGATCTGCCGACGTCGCGCTGCGCGAGCCCCGCCCCGGCGACCTCGGCTGGATCGTGCAGCGCAACGCCGCGCTGTACGCCGCCGAGTACGGCTGGAACGCCGACTACGAGGGGCTGGTGGCCCGGATCGTGGCCGACTTCGCCGAGGACCACGATCCGCATCTGGAGCGGGTGTGGATCGCCGAGCTGGGCGGGCGGCCCGTGGGCTGCGTGATGTGCGTACGGGACGACGCCCCGGGCACCGCACGGCTGCGGCTGCTGCTGGTCGAGCCCGAGGCACGGGGGCACGGCATCGGGGACCTGCTGGTCGGCGCGGTCGTGGACTTCGCGCGCGGGGTCGGCTACCGCGACCTGGTGCTGTGGACCAACGACGTGCTCGGCGCCGCCCGGCGCCTGTACCGGCGCCACGGCTTCGTGCTCACCGCCGAGCAACCGCACCGCTCCTTCGGAAAAGACCTGATCGGCCAGGACTGGCGCCTGGATCTGCACCGGTCGGGCGAGTGACGAGTAGGGTCCGTGACCATGAAGCTAGCCTTCTCCACCCTCGGAGTTCCCGGTCTTCCCCTGCCGGACGTGCTGGCGCTCGCCACCACGCACGGCTACCACGGCGTCGAGCTGCGTGCCCATCCGGAGGAGCCGGTGCACCCGGGCCTCACGGCGGCCCAACGGGCGGACGTGGCCGCCGCGTTCAAGGCGGCGGGCGTCGAGATCCTGGCCGTCGCCGGGTACGCGCGCGTGGCCGCGCCCGGCGAGGACGGCCCGGTCGTCGACGCCGTACGCGCCCTGGTGCAGCTCGCCCACGACATCGGCGCCCCCTTCGTCCGGGTCTTCCCCGGCGCCGACCCGGACCTGCCCGCCGCCGAGTCCGACGCGATGGCCGCGCGGCGGCTCGGCACCGTGGCCGAGGACGCCGCCGCGCTCGGGGTGCGCGTCCTGCTGGAGACGCACGACTCCCACCGCACCGGCGCCGCCGCGATCCGCGTGCTGGGGCCCGTCGGACACCGCCACGTCGGCGCGCTGTGGGACGTCATGCACACCTGGCTGGGCGGCGAACAGCCCTCGCAGTCGTACGCCGCCCTCGCCCCGCACCTGGGATACGTGCAGGTCAAGGACATCGCGTCGGCCGACGACACGATGCCGCTGGCGCTGGGCTCGGGGGTGCTTCCGCTCACCGAGTGCGTGGACGAGCTCTGCCGGCACGGGTGGGACGGATGGCTGTGCTGGGAGTACGAGAAGCGGTGGTACGAGGCGGCGGCGCCGCTCCAGGAGATTCTCGGTGCCGGGCGGGAGCATCTGCTGCGCTTGCTCGACGAGGCGGCTTGAGCGGCTACGGGCGCGGGACCGGCTGCCGGCGGAGCCTCTCGAACGCCTCGTGGAAGCCCGGGAAGGTCTTGCGGACGCAGCCGGGGTCGTCGAAGGTCAGGCCGGGGGTGCGCAGGGCGGTCACGGCGAAGGACATGCCGATGCGGTGGTCGCCGAAGGTCTTGATCTCCACGTCCGGCCGCGGGGTGCCGGGGTGGATCTCGATCCGGTCGGGGCCGGTCGACATGGCCGTACGGCGGTCCGCCGGGACGCGATGTCCATGAACCGGGACGCCGACGCGAGGGGAACCGGCCCGGATCCACGCCCGTCGCCATCGGCACGCCCCCCTCTCAATGCGCCGGTGGCGGCCCCTCCTCCGGTTACTGTGCAGTCCCTTGACGGAAAGAAACTTCCCGGATATTGGTGACCCTTCGGAAGTTTCCTTCAGCGGTTCTCCTCCGGAAGGAGCGCACGTGTCCGACACCGGCAGACCGTCCCGACGCGCCGTCCTCGCCGCCACGGCGGGCCTCACCGCCGCGCTGACCGCACCGACCGCCACCGCCCACGCCACCGCCCCCGGCACCCCGCCCGACGACCGCCGGCTGCGCGCCCTGATCTCCCGGATGACGCTGGAGGAGAAGGTCGGCCAGCTCTTCGTGATGCGGGTCTACGGTCACTCCGCCACCGCCCCGGACCAGGCCGACATCGATGCCAATCTCAAGGAGCTGGGGGTCCGCACGGCCGCCGAGCTCATCGCGACGTACCGCGTGGGCGGCATCATCTACTTCACCTGGGCGCACAACACCCGTGATCCGCAGCAGATCGCGGAGCTGTCCGACGGCATCCAGAAGGCCTCCCTGGACCAGGCGCGCGGGCTGCCGGTGCTCGTCGCCACCGACCAGGAGCACGGCGCGGTGTGCCGGGTCGGCAAGCCCGCCACGCTCTTCCCGGGCGCGATGGCCATCGGTGCGGGAGGCTCCCGGTCCGACGCGCGGACCCTCGGCCGGATCTCGGGCGCCGAGCTGCGCGCGATGGGCATCAACCAGGACTACTCCCCCGACGCCGACGTCAACGTGAACCCGGCCAACCCGATCATCGGCGTCCGCTCCTTCGGTGCCGACCCGAAGGCGGTGGGCGAGCTGGTGGCCGCCGAGGTGAAGGGCTATCAGCAGTCCCGGGTCGCGGCGACCGCCAAGCACTTCCCGGGGCACGGCGACACCGCCACCGACAGCCACACCGGCTTCCCCGTCATCACCCACAGCCGGGACCTGTGGGAGAAGCTGGACGCCGTGCCGTTCCGGGCCGCGATCGCCGCCGGCATCGACTCGATCATGACCGCGCACATCCAGTTCCCGGCCCTGGACGACTCCGGCGACCCGGCCACCCTCTCCCACCCGGTCCTCACCGGCATCCTGCGCGGCGAACTCGGCTACGACGGCGTCGTCATCACCGACTCCCTCGGCATGGCGGGCGTGCGCACCAAGTACGGCGACGACCGGGTGCCGGTGCTCGCCCTGAAGGCCGGGGTGGACCAGCTGCTCAACCCGCCCTCGATCGACGTGGCCTGGCACGCCGTGCTGAAGGCCGTGCAGGACGGCGAGCTGACCGAGTCCCGGCTGGACGAATCGATCCTGCGCATCCTGCGCCTGAAGTCCCGGCTCGGCCTCTTCGAGGCGCCGTACGCCTCCCGGGCGGGCGTGGAGCGCACGGTGGGCACGAAGGCGCACCTGGCGACGGCCGACCGGATCGCCGAGCGCACCACGACCCTGCTCGTCAACGAGGACCGCACCCTCCCCTTCACGCCCCGCACCACACGCCGGATCCTGGTCGTCGGCGCCGACCCCGACTCCCCCACCGGCACCACCGGCCCGCCCACCGGCGTCCTGGCCGCCGCCCTCACCGAACTGGGCTTCACCGCCACGGCCCTGTCCACCGGCACCTCGCCCTCCTCCGCCGCCGTCGCCCGGGCGGTCACGGCGGCACAGGACGCGGACGCGGTGGTGGTGGCGACGTACGACGTGACGGCGGGCAGCTCCCAGCGCACGCTGGTGGAGCGCCTGCTGGCCACGGGCCGGCCGGTGGCGGCCCTCGCCGTCCGCAACCCCTACGACGTGGCACAACTCCCCTCCGTGAAGGCGTGCTTGACGTCGTACGGCTGGACCGACGTCGAGGTGCGCGCGGCCGCGCGGGTCCTCGCCGGGCGGGTGGCGCCGCGCGGGAAGCTGCCGGTGCCGGTGCCCCGGGCGGACGATCCGGCACAGGTGCTGTACCCGATCGGACACGGTCTGACGTACTAGGCGTACGCCCATAGATCGGTCGTACCACCGCAGGCAGGCGGAAACCCTCCCACGCCGTCTGGCGTGGCACCGGCGTCCCGGGCCACGCTGGGCGGGGATGCCGGGGGGAATGACGATGCGCGGGAAAGGTGCCGCACAGCTGGTGTGCCTGCTGCTGGCCGCCCTGCTGACCGGCTGCCGGGGCGGAGCGGGCGCGCCGGTGGGCGACGCCCGCCCGACCGGCAGCGGCGGCTACGGCGCCGGGTTCCTCGCGGTCGGCGCGTGCAGCTCCTTCGGCACGACCGACGTGACCGAGGTGCCCTGCACCGGCGAGCGGGCGGCGGCCCGGGTCGTCGCCCGCTACGAGGGCGCGCCGGGCGACGGCCCGTTGTGCCCGCCGACCACCGACTTCGTGCTGCACATCGGCACCGAGGGCTACGCCTGCATGCGCGCTCTGGAACCCCCGCACCCCGGCGACCCCGGCGGCGGGGGCGGCCCGCGCACGATCCCCGGCGACTGCGTCTACACCTCCGGCACGGGCCAGGTCCGCGAGACGCGGTGCGACGGCGCGGGCGCACACCCGCCGCAGTACCGGATCACCACGGCGGCGCGGACCCGGTCCGAGTGCCCGCCGTCGACGGTGCTGTACGTGCAGCTGGGCGGGGACAGGCCGGTGGGCTGCGCCCGCCGCCTGTGAGTCCCGGTGCTCAGCACATGATCCAGCCCGAGTCGACCGAGCCCGGGCCCACCGAGCCCTTGATCCACACGCAGCGGTGGCCGGCGTGCACGATGACCGGACCGGCCTCGTACCGGTAGCCGCCCCTGTCGACCACCGGGCGGTTGCCGCGGGCCTGGACGCTCACGGACATCGTCTGGACGGCGCCGGCGCGTCTGGCGACGGTCGTGGCACAGACGTAGCCGTCGCGCTTGTAGATGTGCGTGACGCCGGTACTGAACGACAGGGTCCGCACCTCCCGCCCTGCGCAGGTGTCCGCCGGGGCCGCCTCGGCGACACCGGACGCCAGGAGGGCGAGTGTCCCGGACCCCACCAGTACGGCCGCCCCGAGCGCCAGGCGCCGGCGTATTGCACCCAAGTCCACAGCTGTTCCTCCCCGTATCACCCGTCACACCCCGTGGCACGGTCACCCTCCCCCGACGGCCCGTACTGATGTACGGGACGCGTGAGTGTGTCGGAAGGTTGCACGACCGTCAGTGGCGCGCGTCAGGCGGTGGCGGCGACCGGCTCCTCCGGCTCGGCCCCGCCGGCGAAGGTGCGCCACAGCTCGGCGTACCGGCCGCCCCTTGCCAGGAGTTCCGCGTGCGTGCCGTCCTCGGCGACCCGGCCCTGGGCCATCAGCACCACCCGGTCCGCGCGGGCCGCCGTGGTGAGGCGGTGGGCGACCACCAGCGTCGTACGGCGGCCCGCCAGCCGGTCGGTGGCCTGGTTGACCTGGGCCTCCGTGGCCAGGTCCAGGGCGGCCGTGGCCTCGTCCAGGAGCAGGACGTCGGGGTCGACCAGTTCGGCGCGGGCGAGCGCGATCAGCTGGCGCTGGCCGGCCGACAGATTGCGGCCGCGCTCGGCGACCTCGTGCAGATAGCCGCCCTCCAGCCCGGCGATCATCTCGTGCGCGCCGACCGCCCGCGCCGCCGCCTCCACCTCGGCGTCGCTCGCGTCGGGGCGACCGTAGGCGATCGCGTCGCGGATGGTGCCCGGGAAGAGGTACGCCTCCTGCGGGACCACCCCGAGCCGGTGCCGGTACGAGGTCAGGTCGAGGGCGCGCAGATCCGTGCCGTCGACGGTGACCCGGCCGCCGGTCGGGTCGTAGAACCGCGCGACCAGCTTGACCAGGGTGGACTTGCCCGCGCCCGTCTCGCCGACGAAGGCGACGGTCTGCCCGGCGGGGATCGTCAGGTCGATGCCGGTCAGCGCCTCCTCCCCGGCGCCGTAGGCGAAGTGCACGTCCTCGAAGGCGATCTCGCCGCGCAGGGAGAGGACCTCCAGGGGTTCGTCCGCCGACCTCGTGGACGTCGGTTCGCGCAGCAGCTCCTGGATGCGGCCCAGCGAGACCGTGGCCTGCTGGTAGCCGTCGAAGACCTGGGACAGCTGCTGGACGGGCGCGAAGAACAGGTCGATGTAGAGCAGGTAGGCGACCAGGGCTCCCGTCGTCAGGGTGGCCGCCTCCACCCGGTGCGCGCCCGCGATCAGCACGGACGCCGAGGCGACCGAGGACAGCAACTGCACGAAGGGGAAGTAGACCGATATCAGCCACTGGCCGCGGATCCGGGCGCGGCGGTAGTCGTCGCTGCGCCCGGCGAACCGCGCCCCGCCGTCCCGCTCGCGCCGGAAGGCCTGCACGATCCGCAGCCCGGCGACCGACTCCTGGAGGTCGGCGTTGACCACCGACACGCGCTCGCGCGCGAGTTCGTACGCCTTCACGCTCGCCCGGCGGAAGAAGAACGTCGCGACGATCAGCGGGGGCAGGGTCGCGAAGACGACGAGCGCGAGCTGGACGTCGATCAGCAGCAGGACGAGCATGATGCCGAAGAAGGTGACGACCGAGACGAACGCCGTGACCAGGCCGGTCTGGAGGAACGTCGACAGGGCGTCGACGTCGGTCGTCATGCGCGTCATGATCCGGCCGGTCAGCTCGCGCTCGTAGTAGTCGAGGCCGAGCCGCTGGAGCTGGGCGAAGATCTTCAGCCGCAGGGTGTACAGGACGCGCTCGCCGGTACGGCCGGTCATCCGGGTCTCGCCGATCTGCGCGGCCCACTGGACGAGGACGGTCGCGAGGCCGAGCAGCGAGGCCGCCCAGACCGCGCCGAGGGCCATCTTCGTCACGCCCGCGTCGATGCCGTGCCGGATCAGCACCGGCAGCAGCAGCCCCGCGCCCGCGTCCACGGCGACCAGCCCCAGGCTGATCAGCAGGGGCGCGCCGAAGCCGCGCAGCAGCCGGCGCAGCCCGTAGGAGTCCTCGCGCCGGACCGCCCGGGCCTCGTCGACGTCCGGGGTGTCGGTGGCCGGGGGCAGCGCCTCGACCTGGGCGAGCAGCTCCGGGGTGGCCGGAGTGCCGGACATCGCCGGATCCTTGGGCTCCCGGTCACCGGTCCACAGCCGGGGCGTGACGCCCCGCTCGGCGTCGAACTCGGCGTCCAACTCCTCACGCAGGGTCGTGTCCTCCTCGGGACCGGCCGACGGGGCGTGGCCCGGGGAGACGCCGCCCAGCTCGTCGGGGTCGGTCAGCAGCCTGCGGTACAGCGCCGACCGCTGCTGGAGCTCCTCGTGCGTGCCGAGGTCGGCGAGCCGGCCGCCGTCGAGGACGGCGATGCGGTCGGCGAGGCCCAGGGTGGAGCGGCGGTGCGCGATGAGGAGCGTGGTGCGCCCCTGCATGACGTGCCCCAGGGCCTCGTGGATCTCGTGCTCGACGCGGGCGTCGACGGCCGAGGTGGCGTCGTCCAGGACGAGCAGGCGCGGGTCGGTGAGCAGGGCGCGGGCGAGCGCGACACGCTGGCGCTGGCCGCCGGACAGGGTCAGGCCCTGCTCGCCGACCTTGGTGTCGTAGCCCTCGGGGAGCTCGGCGATGAAACGGTCCGCCTGGGCTGCGCGGGCGGCGGCGCGGATCTCTTCGTCGGTGGCGTCGGGGCGGCCGTACGCGATGTTGTCGCGCACGGTGTCGGAGAAGAGGAAGGAGTCCTCGGGGACGAGCCCGATCGCGGCCCGCAGCGAGTCGAGGGTCAGCTCGCGCACGTCGTGGCCGCCGATCAGGACGGCGCCGCGGGTGACGTCGTAGAAGCGCGGCAGGAGCAGCGAGAGGGTGGACTTGCCGGAGCCGGAGGAGCCGACGACGGCGAGGGTCTCGCCGGCCCGTATCTCGAAGCTGAGCCCGTCGAGGACCGGGGAGCCGCCGCCGTACCCGAAGGACACGTCGTCGAACTCGACGGTCGCGGGCGCGTCGGCCGGGAGGGTCTTGCCGCCGTCCTGCATCGTCGGCTCGGTGTCGATCAGCTCCAGGACGCGCTCGGTGCCGGCGCGGGCCTGCTGGCCGACGGTGAGCACCATCGCGAGCATCCGGACCGGGCCGACGAGCTGGGCGAGGTAGCTGGAGAAGGCGACGAACGTGCCGAGCGTGATGTGCCCGCGCACCGCCAGCCAGCCGCCGAGGGCCAGCATGGCGACCTGGCCGAGGGCCGGTACGGCCTGGAGGGCGGGGGTGAACCTGCTGTTCAGCCGTATGGTGCGCAGCCGCCCGGCGAAGAGCCGGCGGCCGACCTCCCGCAGCTTCCCGGTCTCCTGCTCCTCCTGCCCGAAGCCCTTCACCACGCGCACGCCGCTGACCGCGCCGTCGACCACGCCCGCGACGGCGGCGGCCTGGGCCTGGGCGTACCAGGTGGCGGGGTGCAGCTTGCTGCGGCTGCGGCGGGCGATCCAGCCGAGGGCGGGCGCGACGGCGAGGGCGACCAGGGTCAGCGGCAGCGACAGCCAGGCCATGATCACCAGGGACATCAGGAAGAGCAGGACGTTCCCGATGGTCATCGGGAGCATGAAGAGCAGGCCCTGGATCAACTGGAGGTCGCTGGTCGCGCGCCCGACCACCTGCCCGGTGGACAGCTCGTCCTGCCGCCGCCCGTCGAGCCGGGTGATCGTCTCGTACATCTCCGTCCGCAGGTCGTGCTGGACGTCGAGGGCGAGGCGGCCGCCGTAGTAGCGGCGGACGTAGGTGGCGGCGTAGACGAGCAGGGCCGCGCCGATCAGGGCGCCGGCCCAGGGGGCCATGGCGCGGGTGTGGTTCCCGATCACGTCGTCGATGATCACCTTGGTGATCAGCGGGACGACCGCCATGACCGCCATGCCGGCGAGGGAGGAGCCGAGGGCGAGGATCACGTCCTTCGGATACCGCCAGGCGTAAGCCGCCAGACGCCGTGCCCATCCCCGTTGCGCTGCCACGCCGGTGCCTTCCGTTCGCCTGACCTGCTCTGCCGGAAGGCACCAACGCCGGCGGGGGCGGATTTCATCCCGCTGCAACAAAACGCTCCGCGGGGTCCGGCCGTATGCCGTGTGCCGTGTGCCGTGCCTCAGCCCTGCGGCGGTACGGCGACGAAGGCCTCGCTCGGCCTGCTCGTCGGGACGTAGACCTTGGTGGTCGTCGTGGTCGGCACGAGGTCCTTGTGGATGACCTTGGCGACGTTCTGGATGGTGGTCACGCCGTAGTCCATGGTGCTGTTGTCCTGGGTCAGCACCGACATCATGTAGTCGTGGCCCGCGCCGTTGAAGGTGCCGAGGCTGTGCACCCGCCAGCCGTGCGTCGCGCGCTGCAGCCAGCCGTTCTTGACGTGCACCGCGACCGTGGAGGGGGCACCGGCCGGGGTGCCCCAGCGCTGCGCGGAGACGACCTCGCCCATCAGCTTCAGGATGTAGGCGCGGGAGTTGTCGCTCAGCACGCCGTTCTTGGCGGTGACGAGCTTCAGCAGCTTCTGCTCGTCGGTGACGTTCTCCTGGGTCAGCCCCCAGTAGCCGCCCGTGCCCGGCACGGTCTTCGTCATCCCGGCGGCGGACAGGAAGCCCTTGATCTTCGTCAGGCCCAGCTGCTTCCACAGCGTGCTGGTCGCGGCGTTGTCCGACTGGGTGATCATGGCCGTGGCGAGCTTCGTCTCGGTGCTCGTCAGATAGCGGTTGTGCTTCTTGGCGTCCCACAGCAGCGTCGCGAGCACGGTGACCTTCACGGTGCTGGCCGAGTCGTAGGAGCTGGTGGCGCGCAGGGTGCAGGTGGTGTCGGTGCTGCGGTCGTACACGCCGAGGGCGACGGTGCCCTTGCGGTTCGCGAGGGCGGCGCCGATGTCCTTCTGGAGCTTCGCGGCGAGGCCCGCCTTGGCGGACGTGCAGCTGACGGCGGGCGTGGCCGCGGCGGCCGGGGCGGCGGCGAGCGCGGTGGGTACGAGCAGGGCGGCACCGAGCACGGCGGCGAGCGCGCCGGTACGTATGGGTATTCGGGAGTCCATGCCCCAGTTGACTCGCCGAGGCGGCCGGATGGTTGCACACCCGGCCTCACCAAGGAAGTTCGAAAGGTTGGGAATCCGGCAATGATTCGCTCATGCCGGCGGTGAATGAGAGTCACGTCAGACGCTGGGGACGGTTGTTCGCGACGGTGGCGGTGCTGCGCTCCCTCGCGGACCCGGGCGAGCCCCTGCCCGGCGCGGACGCCTTCACGGGCAAGTTCGTCCCGGCACAGCGCATCAACGACCTGAAGTCGAACCCGTACGACGCCCTGTTGCGGGCCCGCACGCGCGATGAGGCGCGCTGGAAGGCGGCAGCGGCGGTGTTCCGCGCGCTGCCCGAACTCCTGGAGCGGGGCCCGCTTCCGCCCACGGGCACCCTCGGCGACGACCGCCGCCCGGATTTCGTCGCGGGGTACGAGGCCCAGCTGGCGGCCCTCAAGAAGGACCTCCCGGACCTGCTGCCCTGATGCCGGGGGCTTCAGTTCCGCTCCGCGAGGCGGGCACCCCGGCCGGCGGCGATCCGGTGCACGTCGGTCAACGCCTCGCGCATCCTGGCGAGCAGGAACCGCAGCTGGGCGGACGTCGCCCGGTGGTCGGCCATCAGGTCGTCGGCGTGGCCGAGCAGATCGGCCGCCATCCCGAGCTGCACGCTCTCGACGGTGTCGGCCATTTCGGAGAGAGGGCCGGTGCCGTCGGTCACGAGGATGCAGGGCTTGCCCTCCGACCCGGCCCAGGGCAGCAGGCGTGCGGTGGTGCCGCCGCTCACCGGGTGACCTCCCCGGCGGGCGGCATCCCGCACGACCCGATGCCGATGCCGGGCACGCGGGCGGGGAGCTGCGGCGGTTCCCGCTGCGGCTGCGGGGGCCGGGGTCCGGTTCCGTAGGCGGTCGGCCTGTGCCGCCGGAGGAGCGGTGCCGTGAGGAGGCGGGCGATGCGGTGACGCATGTCGTCAACTCCCTTGTCGCGCGGTCGCGGGGGTCGTCGTCGGTGTTCCGGGCGGCGACACTCCCCTGCGAAGTGCTTCGACCAGTCGAGCCGCGTTGGTCATGTTGCAGCGGCCGAGGTCGAAGAGAGGGATCCCGTCTCCGTCGTCGAAGGACGCAGGGTCGAGGCGGAGGCCGGGAAGAGAGACACCGGCGCCGGCCAAGGCCTCCCGTAACTCCTCAAGGGAGCCGTGGCACTTGGGGAAGGCCTTCACCTGATTCCGGGCGACGTCGGCCATGGGGACTCCGCTCTGTAGTGGTTTGACTACCAGGCGAGTTCAGCGTGGCCTACAGTGGGGAACCATTCAACGTGTCAGAGCTGGCAGATTAGTTGGAGGTCGGGTTGGTCAACGTGAAGGTGCTGAACCCCGAGCGCAGTCCACAGGCTGCCTATGGGGCTCAGCTGCGCAGGTCGAGGGAAGAGAGGGGGTGGAAGCAGGAGGAGTTGGCGTCCAGGATGGAATATTCCAGCTCGCATATTTCGGCCGTTGAAACTGGTCGCAAGATGCCAACTTTGCGGTTCTCGCGCAGTGCTGACCGTACGTTGGGCACGGGCGACATGTTCGAGCGCCGCTTCCGCGAGCTCACCCTTGGCTCCCTGCTGGAGGGCTTCGCCGAGTATGTCGACTACGAAGCCCGAGCAGTTGAAATCCGGCTCTACGAGATCGGGATCATCCCGGGCCTGCTTCAGACGCCCGAGTACGCACGCGTACTGGCGGAAAGCGCCGTCAAGCGGGGGGCTATCACACCCGAGCAGGCTGACGAGCGGGTTGCGTACCTGTTGGAGCGACAGAAGGCGCTATTACGGCCCCAGCTCCTCTCGATGCTTGTCGTCGTGGATGAGAGCTGCATTCGGCGGTGGGTCGGCGGCACCAAGGTCATGGACGCCCAGCTTCAGGCCTTAGTCGAGTTTGCCGCCCGCCCCAACACGGTTCTACAGGTTGCCCCGTTCGACATAGGCGAGAAGCGTCCTTACGACCTGCCCGTCAACTTGCTGACGCTGCCTGATCAGTCCATGGTCGCCTACGCCGAGTCCCAAGCTCAGGGCCACATGGACCGTGAAACCACTTCCATCCGGCCCATGATGGCGGCCTACCATCAACTACAGGCCGAATCACTCTCACAGGCGGCTTCCGTGGCCATGATTGATCAGTTTCGAAAGGGCACCCCGTGACAACGAACGACGCTCCCCGCTGGTTCACGTCCTCCTACAGCAACAACGGCGGCAACTGCGTGGAAGTCGCCGTCAACCTTGCCGCCTCGCACGGCCTCGTCCCCGTCCGTGACACCAAGAACCCCAACGGCCCAGCGCTGAACCTCCCCGCCCACGCGTGGTCAGACTTCGTAGCGCTGGCGAAGAACGTCCAGCTCTGAGCGCCTGCAGGAAGGATTCCCAGTGACGACCGACTCACCCCGCTGGTTCACGTCCTCCTACAGCAGCAACGGCGGCCAGTGCATCGAGGTCGCCACCAACCTCGCCGCCACCCACGGCGTGATCCCCGTCCGTGACACCAAGAACCCCAACGGCCCGGTACTGAGCCTCCCCGCCCGCGCGTGGTCCCACTTCGTCACCCTGGCGAAGGACGCCCAGCTCTGAGCGCCTTGAAGGAAGGAATCCCGGTGACGGCCGACTCACCCCGCTGGCTCACGTCCTCCTACAGCAACAACGGCGGCGACTGCGTGGAAGTCGCCGTCAACCTTGCCGCCTCGCACGGCCTGGTCCCCGTCCGTGACACCAAGAACCCCAACGGCCCAGCGCTGAACCTCCCCGCCCACGCGTGGTCAGACTTCGTAGCGCTGGCGAAGAACGTCCAGCTCTGAGCGCCTGCAGGAAGGATTCCCAGTGACGACCGACTCACCCCGCTGGTTCACGTCCTCCTACAGCAGCAACGGCGGCCAGTGCATCGAGGTCGCCACCAACCTCGTCGCCACCCACGGCGTGATCCCCGTCCGTGACACCAAGAACCCGAACGGCCCGGTGCTCAGCCTCCCCGCCCGCGCGTGGTCCGACTTCGTGGCCCTGGCGAAGGACGCTCACGTCTGAGCAACGGCGACGAATACAGACTCGGCAGCGTCAAAGGGGCGCCGCCGAGTCCCCGATGGGGCACAGACCCACAGCTTCCGCCCAGGTACGGCACAGCGCGTACCCATCGCCGGTCTGCAGGGTGCAGTGGTGACATCTGCCAC
Organism: Streptomyces sp. NPDC025793; assembly: GCF_055558375.1. NCBI lineage: Bacteria > Bacillati > Actinomycetota > Actinomycetes > Kitasatosporales > Streptomycetaceae > Streptomyces > Streptomyces sp. NPDC025793. The sequence goes on from NZ_JBVHMR010000008.1 coordinate 254,488, forward strand.
CGATCCCCTCCCCGACGCCATGACGGCGACACCGGGTCCGCCGTCGCCGACGCCGACCCCGCCGGACACCGGTCCGGAGCGCGCGCCGCGCTGGTCGCTGCCCGCGCTGCTCGCGATCATGCTGCTCGCGGCCGTGCTGTACACCTGGAACCTGTCCGGCTCCAGCCTCAACAGCTTCTACAGCGCGGCCATCTACAGCGGCACCCAGAACTGGAAGGCCTGGTTCTTCGGCTCGCTCGACGCGGGCAACTTCCTCACCGTCGACAAGCCGCCCTTCGCCGACATGGTCATGAGCCTGTCGTGCCGGATCCTCGGCTTCGGCACCTGGCAGATGATGCTGCCGGAGGTCGCGGCCGGGCTCGGCGCGATCTGGATCCTGCACTCCTCCGTGAAGCGGTCCTTCGGGCACGCGGCAGCCACGGTGGCCGCGCTCGTCCTCGCACTGACCCCGATCACGGTCGCGATCAACCGGGACAACAACCCCGACACGATCCTCGTCCTGCTGATGGTCGGCGGCGCGGCCCTCGCCCTGCGCGCCACGCGCACCGGCAGGCTGCTGCCGCTGCTCGGCTCGGCGGTCTGCTTCGGCCTCGCCTTCAACACGAAGATGCTCGCCGGTTACATCGCACTGCCCGCCGTTTTCGCCGTCTACCTGCTCGCGGCGCGCCCGACGCTCGTGAAGCGGATCGTGAACCTGCTGATCGCGAGCGTGGTCCTCGCGGTCGCCGGCTTCTGGTGGGCGGTCGCCGTCTCCCTGGTCCCCGCCTCCGAGCGGCCGTACATCGGCGGTTCGACGGACGGCACCGCCTGGAACCTGATCATGGGCTACAACGGCCTCGGCCGGATCTTCGGCGGCGAGGGCAACGGCGGCGGTGGCGGGGGCGACGGAGGCGGCTTCTCCGGCTCCGCGGGCCTCGGCCGGATGTTCAACACCATCCTCGGCGGCCAGATCTCCTGGCTGATCCCGTTCGCGCTGATCGCCCTCGTCGCGGGCCTGATCCTGTGCGGCCGTGCCCCGCGCACCGACCTCACCCGGGCCGCGCTCGTCCTCTGGGGCGGCTGGACGGTCCTGCACTACGTCACCTTCGCGACCGCCGAGGGCACGATGCACCCGTACTACACGACCGCCCTCGCGCCCGGCATCGCGGCGCTGTGCGGCGGCGGTGGCGTACTGCTGCTGCGCGCGTTCCGCGCCGACAAGCGCTGGGTGTGGGTCCTGCCCGCCGCTCTCGCGGTCACGGCGGTCTGGGCCGTGGTCCTCCTGCGCCGCTCCTCCGGCTGGAACACCTGGCTGTGGCCGACGGTGGGCGTGCTGATGGCGGCAGCGACCGTGGGCCTGCTCCTGTCCCGCTCCGCGGGCCGCGCCCGCCTGCTGGCGGCCTCCGTGACGGCGGCCGTGATCGCGGCGCTCGCGGGCCCGGCGGCGTACGCCTGGTCGGTGCCGTCCGGCTCGGGCGGCGGCATGAGGGGCGTGAACCCGACGGCCGGCCCCTCGACGGGAGGCGGCTTCGGCGGCCCCGGCGGGGGCGGCGGCAACCGGGGCGGCTTCCCGGGCGGCGGCGGGATGCCGGGCGGCAGCCGGAACGCGGAGGCGGGGGGCGGCGTCCCCGGCGGCTCGGCGAACGGCGAGATGCCCGGCGGTACCGGGCAGAGCGGCAACATGCCGAGCGGCCGCTTCCCCGGTGCGGGCGGACAGGGCGGCACACCCCCGACCGGCACCGGCGCCGAGGCCGGTGGCGCCCCGGGCGGTACGACCGGAAGCGGCCGTATGCGGGGCGCCATGGGCGGCGGCATGGGCGGCGCGGACAGCGGCCTCATCGCCTACCTGAAGAAGCACCGGGACGGCGCGACCTGGCTGCTCGCGGTCTCCAACTCGCAGAGCGCGGCCTCGATCGAGCTGACCGCGAAGGTGCCCGTCATCTCCATGTGGGGCTTCACCGGCACCGACAAGGCGATGACCGTCGCCAAGCTGGAGGAACTGGTCGAGAAGGGCGAGCTGCACTACATCCAGCTCGGCGGCGGCATGATGGGCGGCGGCCCCGGCGGCTCCACCAACAGCGTGTCCTCCGAGGTCACTGCCTGGGTGAAGAAGCACGGCACGCTGGTGAACGAGAGCGCGTACGGCAAGAGCACGAGCTCCTCCTCCTCGTCCTCTGCCAAGTCCTCGTCCAGCAAGGCGTCCTCGCAGAGCAACGCCTCGACGATCTACCGCCTGGACGCGTCGGACGTGAGCTGACGCGGAAACCCCCGCCCTCCCGAACAGCGCGGCGCGCCAAGGGTTCTGCCCCCTTGGCGCGCCGCGTCGTCGCTAGCCGTTCCGCAGCGCGAACCACAGCTCCATCCGGACGTCCGGGTCGTCCAGGTCGGTGTCCAGCAGGGTGGCGCAGCGGGTGATGCGTTGGCGGACCGTGTTGCGGTGGACGTCCAGGGCGACCGCCGTGCGGTCCCAACTGCCGTGCAGTGCGAGCCAGTTGCGCAGGGTCTCGGTGAGGGCCGGGTGGTCGGCGAGGGGGGCGAGGAGGGTGCGGGCGTAGGACTCGGCGTCCGCACGGGGGAGCAGGTCCGCGAGGCCCGGCCGGGCCCCGTGCCGGATCAGCGGGGTGCGGGTGGCGCGGGCCCGGGCCAGGGCGCGGGCCGCCTGGGAGTCGGCGTCCGGCCAGGCGTCCGGGGTCACGGCGGCGCTCACCCCGAGCGTCCAGCCGGGCTGCGCCCGCGGCTCCCGCCCGCCCGGCACCAGTACCCGTACGACGTCCCGCGCGAGGTCGACCAGCGGCGACCCCAGCGCCGCCCCGAGCGCCGAGGCGGCCACGGCGTCCGGGAGCTGCGCCTCCGGCCGGGCGTGGACGACGACCCAGCTGCTCTCCCCGAGCAGCGGCGCGACCTCCTGCGGGCGCGCGCCGAGCAGCAGGCGGACGAAGGCGGACGAGCGGGCGGCACCGGCGCCGCTCTGGTGCTCGCCGGTCAGCAGGGACAGCAGGACGGAGGCCACGGAGGCGATGGTGTGGTCGCCGGGCTCGCGCCGGGTGCTCGCCACGGCGAGGACGAAACCGGTCCCCAGCGCGTAGGCGGCCAGGTGCGTGTCACCCAGGGTGTCGGTGGCCGACGTGGGGCCCGGGGTGCCGGTTCCGCCCGGTCGCACCACCTCCGCCAGGTGCGTCAGCGCCTGCCGTACCGCCGCCGGTTCCCGGCCCGCCGAGGCGGTCTGCGTGCCGTCGGGGCCGTACAGCACCGCGTGGCCGGTCAGCCGCTGGGCCAGCTGGCGCAGCACGGAGGGGACCGGGTCGGGGCGGGCGGCGGCGGAGGCGAGGCTCTGCTGCGCCTCGGTGACGCGCCGCAGCTCGGCCAGCCTGGCCTGTGCCATCAGCTGCCACACCGCCCGCGCCACGCCGGAGAACGTCGTCCGGGGCGGGACCTCCAGGAGCGGGAGGCCGTGGCGGTCGCAGGCGGCGACCAGCGCGCGCGGGACCGTGTCGTGCACCGGTGCCACGCCGAAGCCGAGGGCCGCGCCGCCCGCCTCGACGATCCGGGCGACATAGTCGTCGAAGTAGGTGCCCGAGCCCGCCGCCTCCGGGATCTGCACCCCGGCCGTGAGCAGCAGCTCCCCGCCCAGCAGATACGGGTACGGGTCGGCCATCTCCGACGTGTGCGCCCAGTGGATCACGACCGACGGATCCGCCGGGCCCGCGATCTGCCGCAGGCCCAGGTCCTCGCGGGCGAGGAGGGCCGAGAGCGGGACGGGCGGGGTCGGCGGGACGGCTGGGGTGAGTGCATCCGGCATGGTGTGCGTTTCCTCCACTCCACCCCGTTCGTATGGATGAAACGTACACTTCGCAGTCGCTTTCCGGCCACCTAGTGTCAAGTCAGCACGGCAGCCGCGGGTACGGGCGGATGTCCCCGCGATCCGCTGCCGGCACGCCACCCCCCATGTATCTGCACGACACGCCACCGACAGCGCGCGAAGGAGGGCCCCATGGCCGTCGACTACACAGTGATCGTCCTCTATCTCGCCGGAATGCTGGCCATGGGCTGGTGGGGCATGCGCCGCGCCAGGTCGAAGAGCGACTTCCTGGTGGCGGGCCGCCGGCTCGGACCGGCCATGTACTCCGGCACCATGGCGGCGATCGTCCTCGGCGGCGCGTCCACCATCGGCGGGGTGGGACTGGGCTACCGGTACGGGCTGTCCGGCGCGTGGATGGTCTTCACCATCGGGCTCGGCCTGCTCGCGCTGTCGGTCTTCTTCTCCGCCCGCATCGCCCGTCTGAAGGTCTACACCGTCTCCGAGATGCTGGACCTGCGCTACGGCGGCCGGGCGGGCGTGATCTCCGGCATCGTCATGTGGGCGTACACCCTCATGCTGGCCGTCACCTCGACGATCGCCTACGCCACGATCTTCGACGTCCTCTTCGACATGAACCGGACGCTCGCGATCGTCATCGGCGGCTCGATCGTGGTCGCGTACTCCACGCTCGGCGGCATGTGGTCGATCACCCTGACGGACATGGTCCAGTTCGTCGTCAAGACGATCGGCGTGCTCCTGCTCCTCCTGCCGATCGCGGTCGTCAAGGCGGGCGGCTTCGGCGCGATGAGGGCCAAGCTGCCGACCTCGTACTTCGACCCGCTGGGCATCGGCGGCGAGACGATCTTCACCTACGTCCTGATCTACACATTCGGCATGCTGATCGGCCAGGACATCTGGCAGCGCGTGTTCACCGCCCGCAGCGACACGACCGCCCGGTGGGGCGGCACGGTCGCCGGCACCTACTGTCTGGCCTACGCCCTCGCCGGCGCGGTGATCGGTACGGCCGCCAAGGTGCTGTACCCGAAGCTGGGCAGCGCGGACGACGCCTTCGCGACCATCGTCAAGGACGAACTCCCCGTCGGCGTCAGGGGGTTGGTGCTCGCCGCCGCCCTCGCCGCCGTGATGTCCACGTCCTCCGGCGCGCTGATCGCCTGCGCGACCGTCGCCAACAACGACATCTGGTCGCGGCTGCGGGGCGCCGTCAAGCCCGCCGCCGGGGAACACGACGAGGTCAAGGGCAACCGCGCCTTCATCCTGATCATGGGCGTGGCGGCGATCGGCACGGCCATCGCGCTGAACAACGTGGTCGAGGCGCTGACCGTGGCGTACAACCTGCTCGTCGCCGGTCTGCTCGTCCCCATCCTCGGCGGCCTGCTGTGGAAGCGCGGCACGGCGCAGGGCGCGCTGGCCTCGGTGATCGTCGGCGGCCTCGCGGTCGTCGGCCTGATGGCCGGGTACGGCATCCTCGCCAACGAGCCCGTCTACTACGGCCTGCTCGCCTCCCTCGCCGCCTACGTCGTCGTGTCCCTGGCGACCAGGCCCACCGACGCGGCCGTCCTCGCGCTCTGGCGCGAGCGCCTCGCCGGACGGCCCGCCCCCGAACTCCCGTCCGAACCGGTAGCGGCTCCCCAGTAGAGTCGTATGGAAAGCAGTGCATGCGCGACGAAGCGCAGGAAAGAAGGCATTTCACCATGAGCAGCAACGAGACGCCCCGCGGCCCCGTCGACTCCTCCCGCGTCCCGCGCTACGCCGGCCCCGCGACCTTCGCCCGGCTGCCCCGGCTGGACGAGGTCGGCACCGCCGACGTCGCCGTCGTGGGCGTGCCGTTCGACTCCGGCGTCTCGTACCGGCCGGGCGCCCGCTTCGGCGGCAACGCCATCCGCGAGGCGTCCCGGCTGCTGCGCCCGTACAACCCGGCGCAGGACGCCTCCCCCTTCGCGCTCGCCCAGGTCGCGGACGGCGGCGACATCGCCGTAAACCCGTTCAACATCAACGAGGCGGTCGAGACGATCGAGGCCGCGGCCGACGACCTCCTCGGCACGGGCGCCCGCCTGATGACGCTGGGCGGCGACCACACCATCGCGCTGCCCCTTCTGAGGTCGGTGGCGAAGAAGCACGGCCCGGTGGCCCTGCTCCACTTCGACGCCCACCTCGACACCTGGGACACCTACTTCGGCGCCGAGTACACCCACGGCACCCCGTTCCGCCGCGCGGTGGAGGAGGGCATCCTCGACACCTCGGCGCTGTCCCACGTCGGCACCCGCGGCCCCCTGTACGGCAAGCAGGACCTCACGGACGACGAGAAGATGGGCTTCGGCATCGTCACCTCGGCGGACATCTACCGCCGCGGCGCCGACGAGGTCGCCGACCAGCTGCGCCAGCGCATCGGCGACCGCCCGCTGTACATCTCGATCGACATCGACTGCCTGGACCCGGCCCACGCCCCCGGTACGGGCACCCCGGAGGCGGGCGGCATGACCTCGCGGGAGCTCCTGGAGATCCTGCGCGGCCTGGCCTCGTGCAACCTGGTCTCGGCGGACGTCGTCGAGGTGGCCCCGGCGTACGACCACGCCGAGATCACCTCGGTCGCGGCCTCCCACACGGCCTACGAACTGACCACCATCATGAGCCGCCAGATCGCGGCGGCCCGCAACGCCTGATTCTCCTTAGGGGACCGAGAGCAGTGACTCACGACCACGACCTGGTACTCCGCCCGACCGATCGGCAGACGGCGGCCGCGCTGAATCCCCCTCCCGGCCGGAGCGGCGGGGACCTGGTCGTGGAGACCCTGGCCGGGCTCGGCGCGACGACGGTCTTCGGCCTGCCCGGCCAGCACGCGCTCGGCATGTTCGACGCGCTGCGCCGCTCGTCGCTCCGCTATGTGGGCCTGCGCGTGGAGAACAACGCGGGCTTCGCGGCGGACGCGTACGGCCGGGTCACCGGCGAGGCCGCGCCGCTCCTGCTCTCGACGGGTCCGGGCGCCCTGACGTCGCTCGCCGCGCTCCAGGAGGCGGCGGCGGCCTCGGCTCCCGTCCTGGCGATCAGCAGCCAGGTCCCGACGGCGGGCCTGGGCGGCGGCCGCCACGGCTATCTGCACGAACTCCCGGACCAGTCGGCCTCGTTCCGGGGCGTGGTCAAGTCCGTCCACACGGTCCGTACGCAGTCCCAGATCCCGTCCGCGATAGCGGCGGCCTGGAAGTCGGCGCTGACGGCTCCGCACGGCCCGGTGTGGGTGGAGATCCCGCAGGACGTCCTGCTGTCGCCGACCGCCCTGCCGGTGGTGACGGCGATGGACGCGACGCCGGACGACCTGGTCCCGCGCCCCGAACTGACGGCGGTGGCGGCCGACCTGCTGTCGCACGCGCGGCGCCCGGCGATCATCGCGGGCGGCGGGGTCGTGCGCGCGGACGCCTCGGGCAAGCTGAGGGCGCTGGCCGAGAGGCTGGACGCGCCGGTCGTGACGACCTTCGGCGGCAAGGGCGCCTTCCCCTGGGAGCACCCGCTCTCGCTCCAGTCCTGGCTGGAGGACCGGCACACGACGGACTTCCTGGAGGACGCGGACGTCCTGCTGGTCGTGGGCTCGGGCCTCGGCGAACTGTCCTCGAACTACCACACGTTCAGGCCCCGGGGCCGGGTGATCCAGATCGAGGCCGACCTCGGCAAGCTGGAGTCCAACCATCCGGCCCTCGGCATCCACGCGGACGCCCGCCTGGCCCTGCAGGCCCTGCTGGAGACCGTGGCGGAGCGGAGCGACGCGTCGGCGCCGCAGCGGGTGCGGGAGCTGCTGGCCAAGGTGGCCGCCCGGATCGCGTCCCAGGAACTCACCCTGGAACAGCAGGTGTTGGCGGCCGTCCGCGACGCCCTGCCCGCCGGCTCCCCGTCCTTCTGGGACATGACGATCCTTGCTTACTGGGCCTGGTCGGCCTTCGACGCGCAGGGCCCCAACACGATGCACTCGGCCCAGGGCGCCGGCGGCCTCGGCTACGGCTTCCCGGCGGCCCTCGGCGCGGCGGCGGCCGATCCGACCCGTCCGGTCCTGGCGGTCTCGGGCGACGGCGGCGCCCTGTACTCGATCGCGGAACTGGCCACGGCCCGCCAGTACGACCTCCCGGTCACCTGGCTGATCGTGGACGACGGCGGCTACGGCATCCTCCGCGAGTACATGACGGACGCCTTCGGCCAGGCGACGGCGACGGAGCTGACCCGGCCGGACTACGTGGCCCTGGCGGAGTCGTTCGGCGTACCCGGCGTCCGCACGACCCCGCAGACCCTGGCGGAGGACCTGACGAAGGCCCTGGCGACTCCGGGCCCGTCGGTGGTCGTACTCCCGGCGGTACTGCGCATGTTCGCGCCGACACACCTGGGCTGACGCACGTGGACCAGGGGGTGCCGTTCGGATCGGGCCGGCCGTGCCGAACGGTGCGGATCGGCGGACCCGAGCGGGGTCGTGGGGCCCCTCCCGCGCGAGCGAAGCCCAGCGTGGGAGAGTCGGCGACCGACGACAACGCGGCTGGGGGTCCCCTCTGAGGGAGCGCGCACCAGACGCCGCACGGCAGGCGGGAATGTGACAGGTCCTAGGGGGGTGTCGTTCGGATCGGGCCGGCCGTGCCGAACGGTGCGGATCGGCGGACCCGAGCGGGGTCGTGGGGCCCCTCCCGCGCGAGCGAAGCCCAGCGTGGGAG